>NZ_JBMKJK010000012.1:0-154954 GCF_049236925.1 Enterobacter cloacae complex sp. SYL003
TACCCGGCCTACTTTCTCTGGTTTTGTAGGCCGGGTAAGGCGAAGCCGCCTCCCGGCAAAACCCCCTCCCCGATCTCCCATAAAGTGAACTCCCTCGCATCACAAGCGAGGCGGCGATGGTATTCTCTTCAGGCTGTTTTTTCGCCACGCCTTTTCTGTGGCGTGGTTATTTTTATTCAGTCAAAGAGGAACTTATATGAAACGTTTGCCCTTGCTGGCAGCATTACCCTTGCTTTGCGCGTCACTGGCTTCCGCCGCGCCCCTGATGTCCGTGGGCTACTTCAATGGCGGTGGCGATGTTACCGCCGGACCGGGTGGCGATATCAATAAACTCGATGTCCGTCAGATCACACACCTCAACTACTCGTTTGGTCTGGTCTATAACAACGAGAAAGACGAAACCAACCCTGCACTGAAAGATCCGGCAAAACTGCATCAAATCTGGTTATCACCCAAGGTGGCATCCGACCTGGCGTTACTTCCTCAGCTTCGTAAACAAAACCCGAATTTAAAAGTGCTGCTTTCCGTTGGCGGCTGGGGCGCACGTGGTTTTTCTGGCGCAGCGGCTACCAAAGAGAGCCGCGCGGTGTTTATTCGCTCCGCGCAGCAGATCGTCAGTCAATACGGCCTGGACGGGATCGATCTCGACTGGGAGTTCCCGGTCAACGGCGCGTGGGGACTGGTCGAGAGCACCCCAGCCGACAGGGATAATTTCACCGCGCTGTTAAAAGAGATGCGTGACGCGTTTGGTAAGAAAAAACTGGTCACGATTGCGGTGGGCGCAAATGCAGAAAGTCCGAAAAGCTGGGTGGATGTGAAGGCCATTGCCCCCCTGCTCGATTACATCAACCTGATGACCTACGACATGGCGTACGGGACGCAGTATTTTAACGCGAATCTGTATGACTCCAGCGCCTGGCCAACGGTGGCTGCCGCAGACAAATACAGCGTTGATTTTGTGGTGAATAACTATCTGGCCGCCGGCCTAAAGCCGCAGCAAATGAACCTCGGAATCGGTTTTTACGGTCGTGTACCGAAGCGCGCCGTTGAACCGGGTATCGACTGGAGTAAACCGGACGCGCAAAACAATCCGGTCACCCAGCCCTACTTCGGGCCGCAGGAACTGGGCCTGTTCAAATCGCTTGGCTATGACCTGACCAAAGATACCTACGTGAAATACAACGATATCGTCCGCAAACTGCTAAACGATCCGCAGAAACGCTTTACCGAGCACTGGGACGAACAGGCGAAGGTGCCGTGGCTGTCGGTAAAATCCGCCGACGGGAAGGCGCTGTTTGCGATCTCCTATGAGAACCCGCGTTCCGTGGCGATTAAAGCAGATTACATCAAGGAGAAAGGTCTCGCCGGGGCGATGTTCTGGGAGTATGGCGCGGATGACAACAACCAGTTAGCGAAGCAGCTGGCGGAGTCGCTTGGGATCCCGCACTAAGGTGTAGTGTGCCGGGTGGCGGCTTCGCCTTACCCGGCCTACATGGGAGATTTATTTGAAGGTTGCAATCGGCTTCGGCGTGATGCCGAAGTCTTCTTTCAGTTCGCGCTTACTTTTCATCACCATCTGACC
Organism: Enterobacter cloacae complex sp. SYL003; assembly: GCF_049236925.1. Lineage (NCBI taxonomy): Bacteria > Pseudomonadati > Pseudomonadota > Gammaproteobacteria > Enterobacterales > Enterobacteriaceae > Enterobacter > Enterobacter cloacae complex sp. SYL003. Next base: position 1,583 of record NZ_JBMKJK010000012.1, read on the forward strand.
GTTAGTGTCGATGGTCATGTGCTGGGCGTTGGTATTGTGACGCGCCTGCCACAGCATCACCAGCTGCAAGCTGTTCTCTTTTTGCTCAGGTGTGAGCGCCACACCGTCCGGCCATTTTCCCAGCTCAACGGCCGTCACCAGGCGCTGATAAACCGCCGGGGTCATGCCTGCAATCATGTCATCAATATTCACGATCTCTCCCTTTCAAAGGAATAATTTGCTGAATCGTTTTTTCAACCCTTGGTCTGGTCGCCGTTTTCGTCATCGGTAAAGCTCATCGAAGCCGAATTTACGCAGAAACGCTCCCCCGTCGGCTGCGGGCCATCCGGGAAGACATGCCCGAGATGGGCGTCGCAATTCCCACAACGAATTTCGGTGCGCACCATGCCGTGCGAGGAGTCCGTCAGATAGCGGATCGCATCATCGCTGACAGGCTCGTAAAAGCTTGGCCAGCCGCAGCCAGAATCGTACTTAGTCTGGGAGTTAAACAGCGGTGCATCACACACCAGGCAGTGGTAGACGCCTTCCCGTTTATTGTGCAGCAAACGCCCGGTAAACGGCGGTTCCGTGCCGTGATTTTGCGTTACGTAAAACTGCATCTCTGTAAGGTTTTTTTTCAAATCGTCGGGGTTATGTTGGTTCGACATATGCTTACATCTCGCTGTTGAAACAGACCTCTTTTAACCCAGATTCTAACAAAACATTAACACCCGCGCGTGCACTTTTGATCTAAACTTATGTGTCGCGAAAAGGCGGTCAGGCAATTGTGATCAATTTCACATTTTAATCCTGCGAGGCCTTTAAAATTCCGGGCGCAGCCCCCATGTGGTTGCTAGCTCAAAGGGAAAGTGAGGCGAGTCAGTCGCACAAACGTTAGTCACAGGATTGATTTGTCGCAATGATTGACACGATTCCGCTTGACGCTGCGTAAGGTTTTTGTAATTTTACAGGCAACCTTTTATTCACTAACAAATAGCTGGTGGAATATATGACTATCAAAGTAGGTATCAACGGTTTTGGCCGTATCGGCCGTATTGTTTTCCGTGCTGCTCAGAAACGTTCTGACATCGAAATCGTTGGTATCAACGATCTCCTGGACGCTGAATACATGGCGTACATGCTGAAGTACGACTCAACTCACGGTCGTTTCGACGGCACCGTTGAAGTGAAAGACGGCCACCTGGTTGTTAACGGCAAAACCATCCGCGTTACTGCTGAGAAAGACCCAGCTAACCTGAAATGGAACGAAATCGGTGTTGACGTTGTAGCTGAAGCTACCGGTATCTTCCTGACCGACGAAACTGCACGTAAACACATCACTGCGGGTGCGAAGAAAGTTGTTCTGACTGGTCCTTCCAAAGACAACACCCCAATGTTCGTTCGCGGTGCAAACTTCGAAACTTACGCTGGCCAGGACATCGTTTCCAACGCATCCTGCACCACCAACTGCCTGGCACCGCTGGCTAAAGTTATCAACGACAACTTCGGCATCATCGAAGGTCTGATGACTACCGTTCACGCTACCACCGCTACTCAGAAAACCGTTGATGGCCCGTCTCACAAAGACTGGCGCGGCGGCCGTGGCGCGGCTCAGAACATCATCCCATCTTCTACCGGTGCTGCTAAAGCAGTAGGTAAAGTACTGCCAGAACTGAATGGCAAACTGACTGGTATGGCGTTCCGCGTTCCAACTCCTAACGTATCCGTTGTTGACCTGACCGTTCGTCTGGAAAAAGCTGCTTCTTACGAAGAAATTAAGAAAGCAATCAAAGCTGCTTCCGAAGGCCCAATGAAAGGCGTTCTGGGTTACACCGAAGACGACGTTGTATCTACCGATTTCAACGGCGAAGTGTGCACTTCCGTGTTCGATGCTAAAGCAGGTATCGCACTGAACGACAACTTCGTGAAACTGGTTTCCTGGTACGACAACGAAACTGGCTACTCTAACAAAGTACTGGACCTGATCGCTCACATCTCCAAATAAGTTGAGATGAGTGCTTGATCCTAAAAGGCGACTTCGGTCGCCTTTTTTATTGTTTTTAGACAGAGGATTGCTTAATGATTAATAAAATTTTTGCACTTCCGGTAGTCGAACAACTTACCCCTGTGCTCTCCCGCCGTCAGATTGACGGCGCCGATATCATCGTCGTCGATCATCCGCGCGTTAAAGCCTCCGTAGCGCTCAATGGCGCCCACCTGCTCTCCTGGAAACCAGAAGGCGAAGAAGAAGGCCTGTGGCTGAGCGAGGCCACCTCGTTCAAAAAAGGGGCGGCGATCCGTGGCGGCGTACCGATCTGCTGGCCATGGTTTGGTCCGTCAGCGCAGCAGGGATTGCCGTCTCACGGTTTCGCCCGTAACCAGCAGTGGACGCTGAAAGCCCACAACGAAGATGATAACGGCGCGGTGTTGACCTTTGAACTTCAGGCAAATGATGAAACGCGCGCCCTGTGGCCACATGAATTCACCCTCTATGCCCGCTTCAAGCTGGGTAAAACCTGCGAGATTGAACTGGAAGCGCACGGCGAATTCGAAACAACGTCCGCCCTGCACACCTATTTCAACGTAGGCGACATTCAGGCCGTTAAGGTGAGCGGACTTGGCGATACCTTTATCGACAAAGTGGACAACGCGAAAGAAGGCAGGCTGGACGACGGCGTTCAGAGCTTCCCGGACCGTACCGACCGCGTGTATCTGCACCCGGAAGCCTGTAGCGTCATCCACGACAGCGCGTTGAACCGCGGCATTGACGTGGTTCACCACCACCATAGCAACGTGGTGGGCTGGAACCCGGGCCCTGCCCTTTCCGTCAGCATGGCTGATATCCCGGATGACGGTTACAAGACCTTCGTGTGTGTGGAAACCGCGTGCGTGACCGCCCCGCAGAAAACCAGCGAAGAAAAACCGTCCCGCTTAGGCCAAACGATCAAGATTGTGAAGCGCTAATATTTATCAGGCACCATAAAAAACAAACGGGGCGCAAGCGCCCCGTTTTAATACATCACGTTCTGGTCAGAACTTGTAGGTCACACCCACGGAGAAGATGCCGGACCAGGACTTGTCGACCATCGGGCTGTCCTTCACTTCGTCGCTCAGACGGGTATAACGGCCAGTACCGTACACGTTCCAGTCGCCGAGGAAGTTATAGGAGGCGGTGAGTTCCAGGTACGGATCCCAGCCATCATCAGCGCTGTAGCTCTTCAGACCACTGCGGCGAGACTCAGCCTTAGACACGCCATAGTAGTAGTCATTGTAATTCTCGCTGCTGTACTGCACACCGATACCCGGCGTCAGGGTCACCGCGCCGTTGGTATAGCGATAAAGCCACGCCAGATCCCAGATGAAGCCATTGCTGTTGTCCAGGGTATCGCCCGCCAGCGCCGTGCGCAGGAAGCCATACTGGGTATTATGGACGTAAGAAAGCCCGGCCATCAGTGAGCTTCTGCGCTTGTCCAGCTGACGAAGCGCATTGCTGTCGCTGTCGCCTGGTTTAAAGTACGTTGGGTCGTAATAGGCCATGATGGAGAGCTTATCGGCCGTATCGTTCCACAGATAGTAGCCGCCGCCCAATCCACGGAACCAGAAGTTATCGCCTTCATAGGTGACAACGGGGACAGGATAAACGTCGCGGTCATACTGCTTGTACGGGCTGTTGATCACGCCAGCACCCGCGCCAACAGTCCACTGGCTCTCAGCCTGTACGGTGCTCGCTGCGGTAGCGGCAAGGATGCCCAATGCCAGAAGTTTGAGTTTGGTCACAATCCATTCTTTCCTGTAGTCAAATAATCAGCGGGTGAAGTGTAACCGCCATTCCCGTACATCCCAAAATTTTTTGCGCGCGAATCCATTTGATTAACCCGTTATTTTTCATTTTTCAGATGACATCCCGCTTTCATTTATGTGACCGATAAATGAAAAACCCCCTTTTCGCTTATAACCGCAGTGGAAATTTTTGGATGAGTTATTGATATGTCATTGAAAGTAGATTTTATCCGTATGCAAGTTTTGCAATTGCCATCTACGCTTTAATTTAAGAAGAGGTTTTGCTGAACACCCTGCGGTTCATAGCCTTCGACCTGGCACACAGGTTGCTGCTCTGGCAGTGAGGTGCGAAAGATTCTCTTCCGGGAGCCTCCACTACTCATACGAACGGCTCTTATCCTGTGCTAAAAAACGAAAGGACGGCATGCCATGAATATATTCGATCACTATCGCCAGCGCTACGAAGCTGCCAAGGACGAAGAGTTCACACTGCAGGAGTTTCTTACCATTTGTCGGCAAGATCGCAGTGCCTATGCCAATGCGGCAGAACGGCTATTGATGGCTATCGGTGAGCCAAACATGGTTGATACTGCCCTGGAGCCACGGCTTTCCCGTCTTTTTTCGAATCGGGTAGTCGCCCGATACCCGGCGTTTGAAGAGTTCTATGGTATGGAAGATGCCATTGAGCAGATCGTCTCCTACCTGAAGCATGCCGCTCAGGGGCTGGAAGAGAAGAAACAGATCCTTTACCTGCTGGGTCCCGTCGGCGGGGGTAAATCCTCCCTGGCTGAACGGCTGAAAGCGCTGATGCAGCGCGTGCCGATCTATGTGCTGAGCGCCAACGGCGAGCGCAGCCCGGTCAATGACCATCCGCTGTGCCTGTTTAATCCGCAAGAGGATGCGCAAATTCTGGAAAAAGAGTTTGGCATTCCGCATCGCTATCTCGGTACGATCATGTCGCCGTGGGCGGCAAAACGCCTGCACGAGTTTGGTGGGGACATCACCAAATTCCGCGTCGTGAAAGTGTGGCCGTCTATCCTCGAGCAGATCGCCATTGCTAAAACTGAACCCGGTGACGAGAACAACCAGGACATCTCGGCGCTGGTGGGTAAAGTCGATATCCGTAAGCTGGAACATCACGCGCAAAACGACCCGGATGCCTACGGCTATTCCGGTGCGCTGTGCCGCGCCAACCAGGGGATTATGGAATTTGTCGAGATGTTTAAAGCACCGATCAAAGTGCTGCATCCGCTGCTGACCGCCACCCAGGAGGGGAACTACAACGGGACGGAAGGTATTTCCGCCCTGCCGTTTAACGGGATTATCCTCGCCCACTCGAACGAATCTGAATGGGTGACCTTCCGTAACAACAAAAACAATGAGGCGTTCCTTGACCGCGTGTACATCGTCAAAGTGCCTTATTGCCTGCGGATCTCCGAGGAGATCAAGATTTACGAAAAACTGCTCAACCACAGTGAGCTGGTCCATGCCCCTTGCGCACCGGGAACGCTGGAAACGCTGTCGCGCTTCTCGATTCTGTCGCGCCTGAAAGAGCCGGAAAACTCCAGCATTTACTCCAAAATGCGCGTTTATGACGGCGAAAGCCTGAAGGATACCGACCCGAAAGCGAAATCGTACCAGGAATACCGCGATTACGCCGGGGTCGACGAAGGGATGAACGGTTTGTCGACGCGTTTCGCGTTTAAGATCCTCTCCCGCGTCTTTAACTTCGACCACGCGGAGGTGGCCGCCAACCCGGTTCATCTGTTCTACGTGCTGGAACAGCAAATTGAACGTGAACAGTTCCCACAGGAGCAGGCTGAACGCTACCTGGAGTTCCTGAAAGGCTACCTGATCCCGAAATACGCCGAGTTTATCGGCAAAGAGATCCAGACCGCCTACCTGGAATCCTATTCCGAATACGGCCAGAACATTTTCGATCGGTACGTCACCTACGCTGACTTCTGGATCCAGGATCAGGAGTACCGCGACCCGGATACCGGCCAGCTGTTTGACCGTGAATCCCTGAACGCAGAGCTGGAAAAAATTGAGAAACCGGCCGGGATCAGCAACCCGAAAGACTTCCGAAACGAGATTGTGAACTTCGTGCTGCGCGCCAGAGCGCATAACAACGGCCGCAATCCAAACTGGACCAGCTACGAAAAACTACGCACGGTTATAGAGAAGAAAATGTTCTCTAACACGGAAGAGCTGTTGCCGGTTATCTCGTTCAACGCCAAAACCTCAACCGACGAGCAGAAAAAGCACGACGATTTTGTCGACCGTATGATGGAAAAAGGCTATACGCGCAAACAGGTCCGCCTGCTTTGTGAATGGTATCTGCGCGTGCGTAAATCGTCTTAAAACAAGTGCCCGGTAACGCGCTTACCGGGCCAACAAAATGTCCGGCACTTACGGACGCTGCAAGTTGGCAAATGCAGTACGGGGGATATATGACCTGGTTTATTGACCGGCGTCTTAACGGCAAAAACAAGAGCACGGTGAATCGCCAGCGCTTCTTGCGCCGTTATAAAGCGCAAATTAAACAGTCGATCTCCGAGGCCATCAACAAACGCTCGGTGACCGACGTCGACAGCGGCGAATCCGTCTCCATTCCCAACGATGACATCAGCGAACCGATGTTTCATCAGGGGCGTGGCGGTCTTCGCCATCGCGTGCACCCAGGTAATGACCACTTCGTCCAGAATGACAGAATCGAGCGGCCACAAGGCGGAGGCGGCGGTTCTGGCAGCGGTCAGGGACAAGCCAGCCAGGACGGTGAAGGCCAGGATGAGTTCGTCTTTCAGATTTCAAAAGACGAATATCTCGACCTGCTGTTTGAGGATCTGGCCCTGCCGAATCTGAGAAAGAATCAGCACCGTCAGCTCAACGAATACAAAACCCATCGCGCGGGTTATACCGCAAACGGGGTGCCCGCCAACATCAGCGTGGTGCGTTCACTGCAAAACTCGCTGGCGCGACGCACGGCGATGACGGCAGGCAAACGGCGCGAACTGCGCGAGCTGGAAACCAGCCTGAAAGTGGTGGAAAATACCGAACCGGCGCAACTACTGGAAGAGGAGCGCCTGCGAAAAGAGATCGCCGAACTGCGGGCGAAGATCGACCGGGTACCGTTTATCGACACGTTCGACCTGCGCTACAAGAACTACGAAAAACGTCCGGAGCCTTCCAGCCAGGCGGTGATGTTCTGCCTGATGGACGTGTCAGGTTCAATGGATCAGGCCACCAAGGATATGGCTAAGCGTTTTTATATTCTGCTCTATCTGTTCCTGAGCAGAACGTATAAGAACGTGGAGGTGGTCTACATCCGCCATCACACTCAGGCGAAAGAGGTGGATGAGCATGAGTTTTTCTACTCGCAGGAGACCGGTGGCACCATCGTGTCGAGCGCCCTGAAGCTGATGGATGAGGTGGTAAAGGAGCGCTACGACCCGGCGCAGTGGAACATCTACGCCGCACAGGCATCGGATGGCGATAACTGGGCGGATGACTCACCCCTGTGTCATGAAATTCTGGCGAAGAAGATCCTGCCGGTGGTGCGCTACTACAGTTACATTGAAATTACCCGTCGCGCCCACCAGACGCTGTGGCGAGAGTATGAGCATCTGCAAGCGATGTTCGATAACTTTGCGATGCAGCACATTCGAGACCAGGATGATATCTATCCGGTCTTCCGGGAACTGTTCCAGAAACAGAGTTCTACAACCTCCAATTAAATGTTATTAATCAGCCAGTTAACCATGTTTTTCTGGCTGATTTTATTGCATTTTCATTCTTAATTTTCACTATATTTTTCATTCGCTTAGCTTTTATTTTGGGGAATGCGATTTTGAAGAAGTGATAATGATAAACTTCCTTTGAGCTTTAAGGATGGCCATCATGCGATGGAGGAAAAATCCTATCGTGCCGACCAAAACCACACAAAAAAAACCAGCCGCTTATGGCTGGTTATTCGTCAGTGAAGCATGGGGAAATTTATCTATATTGCAGGGCAATCATCATCTAATGCACGATTGATGAAGAATGTCACCCTACCCAGCACTTCCACTTCTTCAAGCGCTGCTCCCTCAATCGCTTCACCATCATCCGTAATGAGCGCCTTGCCCATGAGTTTTGCAAATTGTGTGTGGCCGTCGCACAAAATTAACAACACATCTCCAGGCGTCTTTTTCGTTGCTGGCTCTATGACCGCAAACCCCATATCAGTTTCGAGCACCCTGCTATCAGCGCCCATGTGACACAGTATTTCGGGAGTGAGCTGGCGCTCGACGTAATCAGTCGCAGGTGATGCAAATCCCATTAGTGAACCCTCCCCATGTTACGCAAGATCCAGTAACGGTTTTCGCTACCATCTGTCGTTTTATCAGCGAAACCAGGTTGGTTGCGCTCTATCCACTTGTTTGCATCGTCACGGGTAAAGTGCCAGTTAAAACCACGCAACTTTTGTATGAAGCGGTCTGTTCTCAGGTAGCGGTAGCCCTTTGGGTTAAGCTCTATGGCCGCAATAAAAGCAGCACGAATATTCGGTTGACGAGGCATAAACGCACCCTCACTCGCTCATTGACTGTATGCATATACAGTAGTATTTTCACGAAAACAGATCAAGCACAGGCAGTTTTCACTTATAAGAGGATCGGTATGTTTGTTGAACTGGTTTATGACAAACGCAATGTTGAGGGGCTCGAAGGTGCCAGAGGAATCATACTGGCCGAGCTGACGAAGCGGGTGCACCAGATTTTCCCTGATGCCGAAGTGAAGGTGAAGCCGATGCAGGCGAACGGCCTGAACAGCGATGCCAGCAAAAGCGATCGGGAAAAACTGAACCGCTTGCTGGAGGAGATGTTTGAAGAGTCCGATATGTGGCTGGTTTCTGAGTTCCCGACCGTTCGCCAGGTTGGCCTGTAGATATTGTTCGGGTAATATTCCCGACGTTTGCTCGGGCATGAACACTGAGCAATCAGCCGCCGCTCATTCTTACACAAAATGGGCGGCGGTTTTTTACGAGCCCTGTTCCTGCTTTAAAGCCTCTTCCGTTTGTTTCTGATTCCAGATGCTGTCAACTGGCATTTCTACACGAACGCTGACGAACTGGTGAGCCGGGATGTCAACCGGCTCACCATCTGCCAATCCATCACGCTCATTCCTGGCAAATGCTGGCGCATCAGGGTGAGTTCGGTGGTAGGTTTTCACCAGCACAGAACCATCCGCGCTAACCTCATAATCCAGCCATATGAGCGGTTGCTTATTCCTGTCTGTGGGGATTTCAAATCCTCCGTCGATACCGCCCCAGGCAGCGTCTGAGTTGAGTGCTTTACAGCCTTCAATAAGATATTGCCCGATATCCAGACGAGTGACCGTGACGCCTTCTGATTCGTCGTTAGTTTCATACTTACCATCAGTGAAGATTTTGACGACCGGGGATGCCTGCTTTATAAAGCCATTGCTATCCACGACTGTGTTTTTATCATCGTATAATATCCTGCTGTGATTCCATCCAGTTGCTGCTGCACCACCAAAAATACGAACTTTGCCAGATGACTGAAAAGGCATTGAAAAAAGGCTATACGTATCACCTGTCCGGGCAAATATTGTCGGTGAATAGTTCCATATATTCCATGGCTCTGGTATCTGTGCATTATTTCGAAGAACTGTAAGCCCATATCCTGTCAATCCAACAAGAAGATCATCCTGGCTCGTTGTGTTGAATATTAATGCCCCATCCGGACGACCAAGCCCAAACATGCCGGGCTGCATGACATTGTCGCTCGTTGTTCCTGTGTTTTTTGTTGCAGAGCTTCCCAAACCGAGGTTTGTGCGAGCGTCTGCATCATTCGTTGCGCCGGTTCCGCCGTCTGCGACAGCAAGCGCACCGTTGCTCCCTTTCTGTGCCAGTTTACCAATGCCAGGGATAGTTACGGCGGTGCCGTTGATGGTAACGGTGATATTCTGGTTTGCTGAGGTCGTGGCGAACGTCTCCCACGCGCCGATGTTCTCGTCGTACTCGTTGATCAGCTGAGACATGCTCTGCGCCAGGCCGTCGACCGAGAGACTATCAGTAACAAGAATGCCGTACTTCTGGCCGCTCAGCGCCGGAGACGCGGCGGGTGTAATCGTCAATGACGTCGCACTGTTAATGGCGGTGATCTGAAACATCTGTACCGGGTTAGAAAGAACAAACAACGTCTGGCCAACCCGAATCTGGCTGGCTGGCGCCGTCCAGTTCGTACCGGTGCCGGTGGCTGTATTTCCGTTAATGTCGATGGTGCCAGTGTTATAAAGCATATTTTCTCCAGGCAATAAAAAACCCCGCCGGAGCGGGGTTTGTTCAAAACTGAATGGGTTAGTGGCAGGTGGTGCTGGTGAATGTGTTGGCGCTCACCCATGACCAGTTAAAGGGATAACCGGCGCGGTACTGCGTCTGATTGTTTTGCTTGCGGACTCCGTAGATCTGGACGCTGATTTCCTGTCCGCCGACCAGGGCTGTTCCGGTGCATACGGGTTGCTGCTTCTCAATAACGCCAGCGCAACCGGAGAGCAATACCGCTACCGCCAGGCAAAGAATCATATTTTTCATAGTGGTTATATCCCAGGGCATTCATGAAGCTACACAATAACAATATGAATCAATGGGATATAATTGATTTGATAGATCAATTATTCGAAATTGATCGCTAAAAACGATCAATCATAATTGGCGCAGTTAATGGCCATAATCACGTTCCTCAGATTCGAATACGTAACGTTCTGAAGATTGCCGCCGGGGGTTGTCTGCGGCCTGGCGAATATCCGCGTATTGCTTCCCTCAAGCTTTGCCATGCTTTTGTATATGGCCGAGTAGGGCTGCGGCTGACCGCCGGCGGATACAACCCCGGTAATTAGCCCCAGCATGGCAGGCATACAGGCCCACTTCCCCGCCAGAGTTGTATTGATGTTATATCCTGAGCTGGCATCCACCCCGGCTGTACCGAGGGTGATTACATCGCTCAGTGTGCGCGTTTCGTTTGTTAAAATCAGCGTCCCTGATGCATCCCACACAGCCAGCCCGTAGTCTGGCTTTGTCTGCGGGAAAATAGAGAAAAAATAAACGTACGCTGTGCCGGTTGCATTCGGTCTGAGAAAATCAATCGTGATGGTGTTCCCGCTTATCGTCTGAGTGATTTCGACCTCAACCGTGCAATGAACGAACGCGACAACGGGCTGACCTGCGGGGAATGTGTGCGTCACTTTGGTATTGAACCCCGATGTTCCCTGAAGTGCCGCTGTCTTTCGCGCCTGAAGAGCGATTGGCGAGCTGTTCGCGGTCACCCATACTTCCCCGCTCGTGGTCGTCAGTAAAACGCCATACTCCGCCATTTATGCCCTCTCGATCTGGAAAATGAGATAAGCCGCTGCCGCAGGCTCAGTCCCTGCTGAGTAGTCGGTATCACCTGCTGCTGACACTGTTGCTGTTCCCCCCGAAATGGTGATCTTCCTCCGACTCGTACCAAACTGATCGCCGTTCATGCTCTGAAAATAGGTCAGCCTGCAACCCGGTGGAAGCGCTACTGTGTAAGAGCCTGTTTTCTGGTTCTGGGCCAGCTGGAGATAGCCACAAACGCTGACAGGTTTAACGCCATAGTTGTTTACCTTGCCTGATGCGTCCCATGTCTGAACACCATATTCCGCCATCCAGTTCTCCTGAAAAAAAGAGGCCCCGTAAGAGGCCTCCCGTTACCATGTTCCCGTAATTCTCCCGATCTGCACCCTCAACACATTGTTGGCATCCTTGACACTAATCGTCTGATTAGTCTGCTTCATCGCCCCCTCACCAGCTGTCGAACCGTAGTTCTCAAACGTACCGCCCTTATCCAGCCTCCACCCGACTGAGCCAGCGACATAGTTATTGGACTGGATGTAGTTGCCGATCTTGGCGTTGCTGATGGTGCCATCACCTATCAGCGCGTCTCTGATGAACACCTGCCCGTTCTGAATAACGAACGGAAGGGTCACCGTGGCTCCGGCCTGGTGCGTTACGGCGAAGCGGTCAGCCAGGAAGATGACCTGTGACTGCATGCCGGATGGCGTGTTCTCGACGCCGATCCCCATCCCTGCGGCGTAATACTGTCCATTGCTGGCGACGCCAACCTTGATGTTATACATCGCTTTCAGATCACCATTAACGTTCGCGATGGCCTGAGCGTTAGTGGTAATGGCTGACGTATGTCCGTTTATGGTCGCCGTGATTCCGTTTATCTGCGTGGCCGTGGCCTGCTGGTAATCGGAGAACGTCTGGTTCAGGCTGTTGATGGATGCCTTGTTCCCGTTGACTTCCGCCTGCACACTCAGCAGCGAACGCGCCGTTGCCTCCTTCTCGTTGACGATCACCTCATCAATGCGATCCAGCTGCGCGCTGTTACCGGCGACGGATGCAGACAGCGTTTTGCGCGCGGCCACCTGAGCCAGATTGCCCTGAATAATCGCGATGGCGGAGTTCTTCACTCCCCCCGCCATGCCGTCCATAGACACACTGATGCTGTCGATTCGCTGGCCCAGCGCGGTATCAGCCGTCGCAACGGTCTGCTCAAGCTCGCTCAGAGAAGAAGACACACCCCCGACCGTGCTCGACAGGTTTGTAACGCTGGTCTGAACCTTCCCGATATCCTGGGCGTTTTTGGCGATTTCCTGCGCCTGTTGCGCCAGTTCATCGTTGGCCTGTTTGATATCGTCAGCCATACCAGCAATTTTTGCATTGCCGTCCACTGCGCTCTCGATCAGGTCTTTGAACGTCTGAGATTCCTTCATGTCCTCCAAAATCACACTGGAGACATCAGAAACATCTATACTTGCCTGCCCGCGCACCCATTCTGTGTACCCTGATTCGTTGCCGCTGCGGTCCACCAGCTGCGCGCGGTACCAGAAAATTTGCCCTGCCTTAAGGCCCATCTGCTGATATTTGCGCTGCGGGTAAGGCACATCGGCCAGCAGCATCGCATCGTCTTCGGTACCGGTCAGGCTGTACTGAATTTCCGTCTTCAGCGTGTCGTCGGTATTCGCCGGGAATCCCCAGCTCAGCTCGATACCGAATACCACATTATCGGAAGCGATGAAGCCGACCGGTTTCGGCGGATTGCCCACTTTACCCGTAAGATTCACTTCTGATGAAGTCGCCCAGACTGATGAAACGTCGCTGGCGTTCACCGCCCTGACGCGGACCAGATAGCGACCCGAGTAGATACCCTGCACTTCAAAGCCGAGAGAAGACGTTCGGGGCACGCTTACCCAGTTTCCGCTGTCACGCCGCCATTCCGCCTCGTACGCAACTGCACCCTGAACAGCATCCCAGGCAACGCGCATGGTGGTAATCGCAATGTTCTGGTTAACCTTAGAGTAACTGTCTACGAAAATATTTCCTGGGGGAGCCTGAACCCCTGGCGGAATGACACTGACTGGACGCTCGTCCAATCTTGCGCCGGTATCAACGGCGGAATAGATGTCAGGGTTGTAAGTCGTCCCGGTGACTTCGAAAGTGCCATCGTTGTTGTCCCGCGTTCCCGTAACACGGAAAAGCGCTATAAACAGATCGTCAGAGTCCACACCCCAGTTACATTCAGCCTCCGGCGTTTCGCTGTAGGGTGTGGTGACAGTGACTGTGTTTCCGTTAACGGCCTGGACGGTTCTGGCCTGAGCTGTGCCTGATGGAAGATTCAAAAACAGCCTATTACCGGCTTTCACATTAGCAGCGCGATCGAGGGTTATGTTGCGGCCGTTAACCGCGCTCACCCTGCCGCCGATAGTTCTTCCGGCCAGCTCGTTAGCAGCCACGCCGATCACCTCACCAACAGGGGGAACGTCCATGCCCGTGCTGAAGGTCACCACCTCGCCGATACCGTTGGTAAGCAGCGCCCAGCGCCCCCGCCGGTTTGCCTCTGACTGCCTGGTGCAGCCGATTGCAGTCATTTCGAGCTGACGATAATCGAAGCGCATGGCCAGATCGTTATCGTAAACAGGCTCAGGCGTGTCTTTGTAGTGGTTAGCTGGGTCAGACCAGTTCACCAGCGCGGCAGTGTTTCGGGTGGTTTCACTCGGATCCGCAAAGGTAAATTTTCCTTCAACAACGCTGGCGTGGTTATAGATGTGCCACACATCCCGTGGCATATCAGCCAGGACATACATCTTATTGTCACCCCAGTACGTCATGCCGCGAAATATACCCGCCAGATCACGAAGTACAGTCCAGGCGTCATTACGGTCCTGGATATAAACGTTGCAACGAAAACGAGGCTCCGTCCCACTTCCGCCCTTGCCATCTGGTACCAGTTGATCGCAATACTGGGCGATGCGATAAAGTTCCCATTTGTCTATCTGAGTCGCATCGATTCTTTGACCCAGCCCGAAGCGCTCGTTCAGAATGATGTCGTAATAAATCCAGGCAGGGTTATCCGTCCACGCCCATTTAAATACGCCCTCCCATGTACCAGAATAAGTGCGGGTTTCGGGATCATAAGTATCAGGTACACGGATGATTCGCCCTTTCGGATTGCACACAACCTGAGGAATGCCATTAGGGAACTGCTTTGCGTCAAACTCTACATACAGCAGCGCTGTGTTAACGTAGCGAAGTTTGGCGTCAATAATTTCAGTAACGGCCACGACGCGCATGGTGTCGACGATATTCACGCTCGTGGAATCCGGCGTGATTCTGCGAACCCGCAACTGCCATCCAGTCGAGGCTTTCGGAAGATTGACGCGGTGACTGCGCTCATAAAGCGACGTGGTTTTGTCATCAACAGCACCGTTAACCACCGTTTCATACGGCCCGCCATCGACCGACAGATCGATAGCATACTCGACGCGGGTGCCGACTTTATCACCGTTGTTTTTCTGGAGTAAAAGAGTTGGCCATCCCAGGCGAATTCGCAGCGCAGAGAGCTGCGTGTTGGATACCGCGCGCACGTACGGCACAGCCTGTTTCAGCTCGTATGAAACCTGAAGTTCGTTTTCAATGCCGGGGAAGCCCTGAATGTAGTCCTGGTCCTGAGTACCGGAACGGAACTCATATTTCACATTATTGAAGTTATAACTTCCGTCGGCGTTCTGAAGAGGCGTGTAGGAAGATGAGTCACCAAGAAAAATGTTTTTACCATCAAGCCCGCCAGCGAACTCACCCTCTCCAAGCGCAATCAGCACCTTTGCCCTTGCAATGGACTGAATGCTGTCCGGTGCTTCAACGGGTGTTCGGGTCTGATTGCTGCCACCTTTACCGCGGCCTTTGATGATTGTCGTCGTCATATCGCGTCCATAAAAAAGCCACCGTCAGGTGGCTTGCAGTACGTGGTTTGGTTTATTGCTGATCTTCTGCATAAACCCCGGCGGATATAATGGCGCCGCCAATTTCCCGTTGCCCATAAAGCAGGGGGACGGGATTGCCAGATGCCGTCGTGTTAACGGGACCACCAAACGCATAGGAGGGTTTGTTATCAGGTTCCTGACGCATTCGCAGACCTGAAACCTGAGGAGAGAGCATCTGCACTACACCGCCAACGGCCATAGAACCAGCTGCGGCATATAGTGCCATTTGTGTGCTTGCTGCCCATCCTATTGGGTTCCACCAGGTAAAGGCCGCAATTGCGGCGGCAGTAACAATTTGAAAGAGCCCCGCCCTTTTACTACCGCGTATGACAGGGATAATGCGGAGCTCATCACCAGGCCCAAGAAGATCAAACTCTTCCTTGCCTATGTTTATTTGGTTTCGGAAGATGACAAAGTCCAGCCCTTTCGCTCTGGTCTCGCGCAGGTAGGAATCAAATCCATCAATGGTGTTAGAAAGCGCCCTGAAAACTTCGCTGGCGGACGTTAGTGCACGGCGATGTGTCCTGCCAAATCGCTGAGCCATTGAGCCGCTGAGTTTGATAACGGTTTTTCTTTCCATTACATCAAATCCTTATAACGCAGAATTTTGATGGTACGGTCACGGTAATAGCCACCGTAGGGAATACGCTGGCTTAGCTGGCCATACATGTGATGCAGTAGCATGTTGCCATCAAGCAAAATCCCGGCATGGTTCGGGACGGTGGACTGAACCTGCATGATAACCATGTCACCTGGCTGAGCGGGACCGTCGTACTCACGAAAACCGCATTCCTGCCAGTTGTCCATATAGAGGTTTTCACCCTGCTCCCACCAGTGGCGATCTACGCTGTAGTTGGGCAGTTCAATGCCGTGTTCGATGCGGAAATAATCCATGATGAGAGACCAGCAGTCAGCATATCCGAGAACAAACTGGCGCCCTGTGAGGGGGCGGTCTCCGCGAGGCATGACGGTGCGAATGTCGCCCTCTGGCCACGATGCAATAATCCACGGCAGCTCCGTGGCATCACACATCAGCATGTCGAGCTCGCTCGGCTGGGTTGTTGCCCCGTCGCCGGGGTGACTGTGGACGATCGCCACCACAGTTCCCTGCTCTTCGGCGGCCGCATAATCCTCAGGATTGAGTTCAAATTGCTCAGTCGGTGACTCAGCATTATTTTTGCAGGGGATGTATTTCTCCACCCGCCCCTTCTGAATAACCACGCCACAGCACTCCTCGGGGAAGGATGCGGCGGCATGCGCCAGAATGGCGCTAACTGTTTTGTCGCGCATGATTATCCTCTCAGAAGTGAAGCGCCGGGGAACCCGCCATAATCCAGCTGTTCATTCTCTCCGAAGCGAGGTTTACAGCCCGTTGACAGCAATCCGGAGCAAACATCCTGTGAAGGATCGTCCACCCGATTGCCGTCTTTATCGAACCAGCCGTTTTGCCCGGCGTAGGTGCAGCCGTTCCCGGTTTTGTACCAGCCCCGCATGCACCACGTGCACATTGGCTGAATTTGCCGGGTCGGAATGAGTTGCCCTCGCAAATCGGCTGGACTGGAAAGCTCAAACTCTACGGTTTCATCGTCTGACCCTGATTTACGGTCGATGTAATAAACCTGTTTGCGCTCCTCGTTGGGATTCGCTGTCGGGTTCCCGCCAGGAAAATTTCTTGCGTCCAGGTAGTGAGCGAAGGTGTCATGGATGATCACCTTTGCTTTAGCCATCCCCTGAAACCTGCGGCACAGCGCGCCAATCGTACCGCTGATGTTTGCAACGGTGAGAGAAGGCCGTGAACTCTGGCCGTCACTGCTGACAGATATGCCGGTCAGTTCATACGGCCACGCGCCATACTCCTGCCCCTGCCACCACACCGACTTCGGCTCAAGTTTTGACTCGTCGCCGCCTGCGGCGATGATTTCCGCCTCGGTATGCGGGATTGTCTCGTTGTGAAAGCGAAGAATACCCGCACCGAACGCTGAGCCGTCCACCTCGATCAGGCGGACGCGCTTACCCGGTTCCAGTTTCTGGACATCAGATGAAATACTCATGGATGGTATGCCTGTATGAATGTGCTGCTGAGGGTGTATTTTTTGTTGCCGTGGGTAGATATCTGGAAGGATTCCGCGCGCCATAAACCTGAAGGCTCAAGCGGCGGCTTCCAGATAAATGACTTCCACCCTGTATGTCTGTTCAGAAAGTTTTTAATGGCCTGAATGTAAGCCTCATCGCCGGTAAAGCTCACGCTCCACTGAGGTGTTACCGGGTTGATGCCGTCCCCGGCCACCTGTGTATAGCCATCGCCAAACTGCGCCTTTCGGGTACGAAAACTTGTATCAACCTGAGAGGCAACCTTTGGGCACCAGCTGAAGGTTTCGACTGCCATGGTTAAACTCCCTTGATTAATCGCCACAGAGGCGAGCCCGGCATGCTGGCCTGTTCGTTAATGACACCAGTGATGGCATCCTTAAGCTGCCTGCCTGCTGCTCCGGCAGTACCCTGACTGGACGCCTGTGGAGATCCGCCCTGAATATTGATATCGCCGAAGTTAACTGAAGGCACGCCACCAGAGACCTGCGGCATCCCTACTGCGCGAACAGCAAGATCACCATTAGGTGCCCGCGTGAGTGGCATAATGGCTTCAGGACCTGCCTCGCCGAAAATCCCCGCACCTTTGGCAAAAGCAAACAGCTGAGGCGTCTGGAAAACTCCATTGCTGTAAGCGCTCAGGGACGGAGAGTCGTAAACATTACCCTTCGCGTTAAATGTGAAGTTCGCGCCAGCATTCTGAATAGCGGTACCGCTGCTGGCGGTTGCGGCTGACGAGGCACCAAAACTGAACAGTGATCCAATTGAGCTGACGCCATTAGCAACAGCCATGTTCACCAGAACGTTCTGGATAATCTTCAGTACGCTCACGCCCCAGTCCTTCCAGCTGTCAACGTTGCCATTGAGCATGTCGGTGATCGTGGTGACCGCGCCACCCATAGCCTGCTTCATGCCGTCAGCGGCCAAGGAAGAATAGTCAGTAGCTTCGTCCACCCAGTTCGCATAACCCTCAGACAGTCCCGTCATCCAGTCGTCACGCTGCGCATCAGAAGCTGCGTAATATCCCTCCTGGTCGCGCAGGCGCTCTTCGAGGTAGCGCTTATTAAGTGCCAGCCCCTGCTGATAGAACGTCTCGTCGATTTCACCAGCCTGACGCTGGCGGAGAAGATCGGTATTCTTCTGCTCAAACTCCTTACGCAGATTGAACTGCTCCTGAAGTCTTTCACGGAACCTGGTTCCCTGCCCGTATCCCAGCAGTTGCGCTTCATTGGCTGCGCGGGCGCTGGCGTTACTGTCGGCAAGGTTGGCTTCGTAATTTCGCAGTTGCTCACGTAATTTAACCTGGTCAATCAGCGTAGCATTCTGCAATACCGTCTTTTTCTGGGCTTCTGTCAGAGAAGCAAGCTCGCCCTGGCTGACCTGGTATTTAACCTTCGCCAGTTCAGTATTCTGGCCTTGCAGGGCAATCTGCTCTTTTTGCTGCTTGATAAGGCGCTTATACACATCCTCGGTTTTCTCGCCTTCGGTTTTACCACCCTTCGCCTTAGGTTTGTTGGCCTCATTATTCCGCCATTCAGCAAGACCGTTATTAATCAACTCCTGACGGCCTGTATGGAATTGCGGATCACTGGTTAACCCCAGGTCATCGGCTGCATAACTCAGACGCAGGCGCTCTTTGGCCTCACCCTTCAGGCGTGACAATTCCAGATCCCGGCGACTCTTTTCGAGAGCATCAGTTTGCTTTTTGTCGAGGTCGGCCTGAGGGAGTCTGAGCGGGACGTTAGCCAGTCCCTGACGTGCCATTAGGAGTTGATTACCGAGACCAAGTAACCGGTTAAATTCGTCATGCTGGCCATTCATCAATAGGAGAGATTGATAAGCCCGGTTCTGATTGGCGGCCTCCTCCCGAATCAATGTCACCCGCCGATGTTCAAGCCCTTCAAGAACCTGTTGAATAGAAGCAGATTTTTCCTGCATCTGAGCAAGTCTTTCTTGCTCAACAGATAACTGCTCTGTAGCCGTAGCCAGCCCACGAGTTACAGTGTCCAAAGATGTCAGGTGGTTAATCATGAAACCACCGCTGGTCGTTGGGCCGGGGTTGCTGATCACTGACTGATAACCAGCTATCTGTTCTTTCAGGCTTTCAATCTTGCTTTTTTGTTCATCGATCAGCCTATTCTGCTCATTCAATGCTGCGCGCGTTTTCTCGGCATTGTCTGAAGCTTCAGGTAGAGACATTGCCCTCGACTTTTTACTGACTTCATCTATTGTGCTGGCGTATTCCAGAGCAGAGCGACGGGCCTGCTCCTGATTTTGATACACCGCATACCATGCGCCAGCACCCAACATTACCAAACCAGGAATTCCGCCGATGAGACCAAGGGCACCACTCATGAGCCGGGTACCGACAGATGTCACGCTATTGAGATTACTTTGAGTCGAAACACGATTTGAGAGGTTACGGTTTAAGGCACCCTGAGCGGCAGCCAGCCGTCTTTCAGCGACAGCCTGAGCGTCGGCATTTTTAGCTGCTACCAGCCCTGCCTGCGCACGTTCAAGTGCTGTTCTGGCTCTCACTTTTTCCGTAGCTGTACCACTGGCAAGAGCGGTAGTCAGTCTGGTATGGGCAGCAGTGACTTTTGCTTCAGCTGCCGCGACTTTCTCTTGCTGAGCCGCCTGAACACCTGCACTTCTTGAACTCTGTACTGCTTGCTGAGCCCGATAAACTTCAGCCCTGGAAGCCGCAACAGCGGACTGAGCCGCTTTGTCCTGCGCGACAGCAAGAGCAACCTCTGACTTAGCGGCTGATATTAGTGCACCAGTTGCACTCGTGGCACTGGTTACAACTCCGCTGAGATATCTTGCCAACCCAACGCCAACAAGCGCACCAGCTACTGTTGTTATTGTGGACATATTGTCAGCAACTTCACTGAGCGCACCGCTCACTGCTGATGAGGTAAAAGAATCAAGCGTCTGTGCGACATTATCCAGTCCACCAGACAACGCATCGGTAGCACCAGTAGCCTGGTTGACACCACCAACCCAGGCCATGAATGAGTTAGTGACTTTTTGCAGGGAGCCGGAAACAGTTTGCGGCATGCTGGCAAACTCCCCCTGTAATGAGCCCAACTGGCTCATTAATGCAGGAACAACCTTATCAATCGTAAGTTGCCCCTGGTCAGCCATGCTCTTCAGGTCTTTGCGGGCCACGCCCATTCCGGCGGCAAGTGCGCGGATAACACGATCACCTGCTTCGTTAACGGCGTTGAATTCTTCACCGCGAAGAACGCCCTGCGCCAGAGCCTGGCTGAATTGAGTGATAACAGAACTCGCTTCCTGAGTATTAGCCCCCGAAAGTTTAAGACCGGTAGAAACAGCTTCGGTAATTTTCAGAACTTCGTCAGAGCTATACCCAAACTCACGCATTGAAGCAGCTGCGCGTGAAAAAAGGTTTGCGTTGTCTGAAAACGCGGTGCCAGTTCTTTGGCTGATTTCCATTAACTGGCGCTGAGAGGCAGCAAAATCATCAGCTGAAGATGATGCCTGCTTAAGGCGGGCGTTTACTGAATTCCACTCATCAGCAATCTGCACGAGCTTACCAGTCGCAAAAGCGGCCGTAGCAGCAGCAGCGGCTCTTCCTGCCGATGCAAACCCAGCGGTCAGATCAGATAACGCCCTTTCGCTCTCTCGGGCGGCAGCGGCAGCCTGACGGCCACCATTTTGCATGGTGCGGTAATAATCCTGCCCCATACGTGAAGCGCGGGAAATTTCCGTCTGGAATGATTGCGAGTTAGCGGAAATTTTGATTATTAACTCACGTAAAGTTGCCATTTAGTCTAACTCCAGACGTAAAAAAACCGCCGAAGCGGTTTTATTTTTATTGTTTCCAGACCTTTTGCCTGGCTTCTTCGAGGTATTCTTCATCAGTCTTAACCGGTGGGGAATCGACTGCTAAATCACTACCACAGTGCTTACATTTAATAGCTTCGCTTTTGATTAACTCTGCACAGAATGGGCACTTCTTCATGCCATCGTTTTCAATTAAGTCTTTTTCTTCTGCCGCAACATCCTTCTTTATTACCAAAGAATGTACAAAAGCAATTATAAATAGCAGAGCACCATACACCCACCATGCAAAGAAAGATCTTCCTTTGCTTTGAGCAATTAAGGCTGGAATTAAGCCTATAACAATTGAAACTAGTAAAATTTCCATTTTGGTTCCCCAGCATTATCAGTCTAAGAATCCTAATATTATCTGGGTCAAAAGTCACTGCGTCGCGGCAGTAAGTGCAGCCTCAAGCCCAGCAAACGGGTCCTTCGGTTCTGATTGCTCATCACCACCCCAGCGCAGGATCGCATCGTCCAGCGGTACTTTTGCCCCCTGCGAGCCGTAGATGGCAGAGACGAGCTGGGCGGCCTGAATGTCACCACGAATATCGCCAACCGGACTTTGCCTGTCGTACTCAATCCACATCAGAAGCTCGCTTGCCGTCATATTCTGCCGAAGCTCTGAGAGCGTGCGCCCCATCCGGAGCGCAAGCGACATCAGAAACTTTACGCCGGGGGTTGAGACTTTTCCCGCGCTTCGTCCGCGTTGTTGATCAGGTCAAGCGCCTGTTTTAGCAGGCGTGAATGGACGGGGCCGTAGATTTCACGCACCTGCTCTTCTTCATCTACGCTGAATACCGGTTGCTTATCGGTGTCACACAGAACGTCAATGAAGAGCACAACGTCAGCGCAAAGATTACGGTGTGCCTTTTCCGATACTGACACATTTTCATCATCAGCACCCGCTTTCACCACTTCCTGCCAGCGCAGCCAGGCTTCACCTGACGGCTCACGGAGAACCACTTTGACGCCTTCCCACTCAGGAACGGCGACCGTCTTATGACGAAATCCCGACATCTTAGCCAGGGCGAGATTTTTAATATTCTTCATGCGACCTCTCAGGAGCCAGACTCGATGTTTTCAGGCTTACCTTTCAGGCGCAGGGAGAACGTTGCCGCCACTACGCCGTTGGTACCTGAAGACCAGGTGTGCTGGCGGATTTCAGCCAGGAACTTAAAGCCCTTGCCGGACGGGAAGATAACCTGGAAAGCGTAGGTCGTATCGTTGTCATAGGCCTCACGCAAGGCGTCCTGCGCCGGATTCTTGTAGAAGTTGCCGGACAGAGAGATTTCTGACGGAGAAGGCAGGCCGTTGATGTTCTCCTGCTCGGTAGAGCAAAGTGTTGTTACGTCGATATCCTGCTTCTGACCACCGGTGAACTGAATTTCTTTGATGGTGCAACTCAGATCGAGGAAGGTTGCGGAATCCATCGTTTCTTTGGTGGCTGGCAGGGAGGAAATAAGGATCTTCGTCAGCTGCGATTTTTCATAAAGTGCAGACATAGCTGTCTCCTGGAAAAAGAAAACCCGCCATCAGGCGGGTTCGTTGGGTGAATTAATTGTCAGGGGGTAACTTTAAAATCCAGGGTGACACGGTAGAGCCGATAATCTGGCTCGTACCCGGGGATTTTTACCACCTCTGTAGGGGTTAACGGCTCAAGCGAAGCGAGCACCAAATCTCTCAGGGATCGTGATTCAGCGATCGAAGTGGAATACACATCGACCTGAACGGAAACCCTGCTCTCTGCCTGGCCACACAGTACGTCAGCGGAAACATCATCGACGATGGAAAAGATAATCCAGGGTGGAGAGACAGACGGTTTCCCGTCACTACCTAATGGCGCAACATAGGGGTATACCCGTCCTTCTGCCAGGGAAGAAAGCAAGGCGTAGATATTATCTTCATTCACTTGCTCAATACCTCATCAATAGCCTGATTCATCCTGGCAATGGCGACGCTGGCGGCCTCTTCCTCGCGAGTATCGTAAGCGGGTCGCACAAACGGATGTGCAGGCATGTTCGCGGTGCCCAGCTCAACGAATCGCCAGTAAAAGGCGTTTCTCGGGTTATTCGCCTTCATCGTGTTATCGCTGTTTCCGGTGCGCGGGTTAACACCACGAATATGGACGCCGGAAGAAATTTCCCCGCGGCGGCGGCTTTTTTGGGTCACCACCACCACGTTTTTTTTCAGTTTCCCGGTGCGCACCGGCGCGCGGGCGATCACTTCTTCCTTAAGCACTTCGGCGCCAGCGCGCGTGGCATCACGCAGAACCTTGTTGTTTTCAGCGCGGCTAAGCGCCTCCAGATCCTTTGCGATGTCATTCAGCCCGGAAAAATCGAGGCTCGTCTCAATCATTTTTCGGCTCCCGTTTTGCAAAGAATTTCCAGGCGAGTGCCGGTCGCATTTGCTACAGGAGGACCGATGATATTTAGCACCTGACCTTTATACGGGCCGCTGAGCACTTCCAGACGCGAAGATGCATTCAGCTCAGCCCTGAAGCGCATCCAGACGCGAATGGTTGCCTGCGCAGTTTCCGCACCGCCAGACATCTGCTCTCTGCCGCTGATCCCCTTCACCTCAGCCGGTACCGGGTTGCCACCACTCCACGATTCAACCGGCTGACCAGATGGATCGCGCGAAGTCGTGAAGGTGAGAATTTTTACCCTGTGCCTGAATCGTCCAGGTTCCATCAGGAGCCCTCCTCAGGTTCAGATTTACCGCGCCAGTTGCGATGGATGAACATCATGCGTTCTGCTGCAGCGTTCTCATAAAGCTGTACTTCGCTTTGCGCGGTGCGGTGTTCAAACATGTCAGCAAAGACAAGAAGAACGGCGCCCTTAACGGCTGCAGGAATATCAGCTGCAACCTTCCATGCTGGTTCATCGCACCAGCGTATGCAGTAGTCAAAAGCGGCCTGAGCGTACAGGGTGATCAGCTCGTCCCTGTCGTCTTCCTCAAACTCAATCTGCTGCTTAAACAGGCGGAGGCCTATGACATCCAGAACATCTATCGCCATACGTTAAAAGGGCGGGTCACCCCGCCCCCTCCATCATGAGCCAGAAGAGAAAGCGCCCTTGATGATTGCCGTCGGGCGATAGTGCGCCAGCGCCAGGCGTTCTTCGCACAGGATGGTCAGCATGTTTTTCACGAAGTTGTCGCGGTCTTCACGGCTGACTTCCACGGTGGCATCCATGCGATCCCACACCTGTGAGGCCATATCAAAACCGCCCACCGTAAAGGTGCCGGCGGCCTGCGCCTTAGTCGGAACCACTGGCAGGCCCCACATGATGTTGCTGGTAAACGCCTGAGGACCACCGAAGATATAGCGGCCTTCGTTGTCTTTCAGCAGCGCGATGTTGTGCCAGTCACGCGGGTTAAGGACGATACCGGAAGCGCTAAACTCCGACTCCGTCACCTGGTAAATAGCGTGAGCGATAATGTCAGCGCGGGTGTCGCCGGTGGCATTCAGCGAGGTGTCATAGGCTGTTGCCACTTTATTCAAACCTTCCAGGTTATCCCCGGTGCCGTCGCCGTTCAGCAGCTGGCCTTCTTCTTTCAGTGCCAGGCCGTACATGAGGCGGTTGTTGACGTATGACTGCAGCATTGGCGCATCGTCCATAACCTGACGTGACGCCTGCACCCAGTGGGCGATAGTCTTCACGTTCGCGGTCTGCTTGCTGAAGGTAATATCCGATTCAGGTTTCAGCGCTTTCTCGGCCACCACATCGGCGTTATTGGTAAACACCTCTTCACGGACGTATTCCAGGGAGTTACTGGAAATGCGGCCCTGCGCCAGCAGATCACGAATGGTCAGACGGCGCAGGCCCGGCATGATGATGCCTGGAACCTGCATCGGCTGGATCAGGCTGCCTGCAGAATCAGAATCACTGCCCAGCGACTTGTTAAAGGTTTTCGCGTCGAAGCTGCCTTTGCTGCCGTTCCAGGACTTCTGCAGCTCTTCAGCAGCCCGTTCGGAGAAGGATTTCTTCTCACCCGGATTTTCGGCACCGGAGGCCAGTTTCTGCTCAAGATCGAAGAGGCGAGTGCCGGATTTGGTCAGTTCTTCCTGTACTTTCGCAAGGTCGGACTGCAACTGCTTAGAAACCTGCCCAGTGCTTTCGATTTCTGCTTTCTGCGCATCGAAAAGCTGGGACATTTTCTGCTGTGACTCTTCGATAGCTTTTTGAATGAGAGCGAGTTCAGACATAATTAATTACCTAAATTAGAAGGGAAAGATTTGATGCTCTGAAGCAGAGCTTTGATTTGTGCTTCGTTTCCGTCGCCCTCGGACTCGCTCCGAATCGCTGACTTAAACCGGGCTATTAGCCCAACTGCCTGTGATTTGGTGAGCCCGACTGAATCCCTCAGCCAGTTCTCCACATCACGGATCGTTTCAATGCCATCGACACTTTTCATGGCTGAAATGCCAGCCTGTTCGTTGGCCGGGAAGGTACAAACGCTGATTTCACGCAGGGCCTGAATATTCTTAAAAATGCGGCCGGTGGTAGTGATGTTGTAATCGTCTTTCGCAACTGAAAAACCAACCGACATCCCCTCAACGGTACCGTGCTGCATTGCCGCTTTCAGGTCGGTGGCGCCGCTGTGCCCTGGCGTCAGTTGACCACGCACATACAGACCTTTTTCGTCTTCGGCCAGGCTGTCCCATTTACCAACCGGCAGCTCCCACGTCTTGTGGTTGAAAAACATCGCCACTTTGCGGGTCTGGTTAGCCAGTGCATTTTTAAATGCCCCGGGCAGAATGATGTCGCCATCGGAATCGGTGTTATTAAAAACAGAGGCGTAGCCTTCAAAAATCCCCTGCTTCCCGTCACCGGTGAATTTGATTTCTGTCTCGTCGAAGGACAGCGTTTTTACGATTTCAGGCATTACGGCCCCCATAAAAATTAAGCCCCGTTATTACGGGGCTCTTTGTTGGTTCCTAAGTCGGTGATCGGCACGTACTGCGACTGGCGCATTGCCACATCTCCACCCGGCAATGGCGGGAGGTTGTCCGTTCGGCGCATCTCATTGATGGTGCGTAGCCCTGCCTCTCCCATTGCCTTCATAAAGGCTGCGCGGGATGCCGAATCGCCCCTCAGCAGGCCGTCGAGATTGTGCTC
Source organism: Enterobacter cloacae complex sp. SYL003 (assembly GCF_049236925.1). Taxonomy (NCBI): domain Bacteria; kingdom Pseudomonadati; phylum Pseudomonadota; class Gammaproteobacteria; order Enterobacterales; family Enterobacteriaceae; genus Enterobacter; species Enterobacter cloacae complex sp. SYL003. The sequence goes on from NZ_JBMKJK010000012.1 coordinate 27,748, forward strand.
AGCATGAATGCGGCCAACATCCTTAGCAGGAATAAGCCACCGCTGAATACTGTTTTCCCACCGGGAGATATAGGGCTGCAGTGTGTACTGCAGGAAGCCGAGATTCTGCTGCTCGATGCCCGATCCCCAGCTCGTTGATTTCTCGACGTCGCCGACAAGGTGAGGCGGTACGCCAAAGAATCGCGCCAGTTCACTTACCTGAAATTTTCGGGACGCCATCATTTCGGCATCCTGTGGCGTTACGCCAATTGGTGAAGTTGTAAACCCCGCTTCCAGAATCCAGAGGCGTTTTTTTACCGGGCCGCCAGCGATCTCTTTAAAGTTCTCTTCAATCTGGTTTCTCTGCGGCTCTGTGAGAACTTTGTCACCGGTCATGAGGAGTTGAGGCGATTTGGCGCCATTGGCAAAGAAATCTCGTTGCTGATCCTCCATCGCCACCGCCACCCCTGCCGATTTACAGGCAAAAGCGATGGGTGATAGGCCGACAAGCCCGGTAAAGCCGAAGCCTTTAAGGTGAAAAATCTCTTTCTGCGAAAAGTCGGCGTATTCGCTGTCGCGCTGATAGCGATAAACCACTTTTTTTCCGACAAGTTTCACATCCATACTGGCCGACTGAAGCGGGAGAAGGCTGATCACGTCACCCGCGCTGTTGCGGTCAATCAGTGCATACGCGTTACCGAAGAAACAGAGCTGCATCGTCATGGCCTCCCTGAATTCCTGGGCGGTCATGTACTGATTCGGCGAGTAGCGCAGCAGTCGCGCCAGCGGATTGCTCAAATCCACTTTTTTACGGTTGTCATTCTGGTCGGTTTCAAAAACGTCAAGCGGGAGGCATGAGGTGAGCGTTGAAATCAGGCTCACGCAGCGCCACACCGTCGAAATTTGCAGTATCCGTTCATCGTTAATGGATGAATCGCCCAGGTGTCCGTGGGCCGAAACGGGCCCCGTTTGTGAGCCCTGATTTGGGGTGACTAAACGCCCGCCGACAAACCAGGACTGCAGCCTTGCCCACCAGCCGTTATTGGTTTGCAGGTCAATCGTGTATTTAGGTTCTTCCATCACATGCTCAGCGGTCGGAAAATGAAGTCGTCGAAGTCACCACCCTGTTCGGTAACTTCCCCATTAGCAGCACCAACGGACATTGTCATTGCGACCATGCCATCAATACGGCCCGTTGCTTTGGATTTATCGAGCTTGCGGTTACCAGCAGCATCTTTCACCACCACCGCATTCACAGCACACATCGTTAATACGGGGTGCATGCCATGCCTTACACGCCCGTTAAGCATCAGAGACTCCAGCGTGTCTACAGCTGGCCCCATATCCTTAAAGCCCTGTCCGAACTCGACCAGCGGGAGGTTCAGCCCAATGGCATCGGCATCTTTCCTGAACTGGTCAATGCGCCAACGGTCAAAAGCCATCGAGGTAAGGTCGAAATCACCGATAATTTCAGCGATATCCGCAACGACGAATGAGTAATCCACCGAAGCGCCTGGCGTGGTGCGCAGCAGCCCCTCCCTCACCCAAACGTTATAGGGTGCGCGGTCCGTTTTGGTTCGCTCTTCAAGAGTCTTTTGCGGTGTCCAGAAGAAGGGGAAAACATCCCAGACACCATCATCTGCTTCACCAGCTATAACCAGCGCCGTTAAGTCGTTCCTGGCTGACAGATCCAGCCCCGCGTACCACTTCCTCGGGGTGTTAATCGGCATCTCTCCGCAAAGCTCCCACACGCTGCGGGAAATAAACGGCGATACGGTAGAAACGCGCTGATTGAGGTTGAGGTTTCGGAAGGTGTTTTCGAAGCTTGGCATTCGGCCAGCTTTCTCAGCCTGGCGCGCCATGTCTTTTTCTGACCTGAATGTGCCCAGCGCCGGGTTCGCGGCCAGCCAGGACTCGCGTTTACTGATATCAGCGTCTTTTGGCGCTTCATAAACGTGGCACACGATGTGCGGGTCTTTCGATTTGACTGCATCATCAATCCAGATGCTCAGCAGGTCGGCGTCATTTGCTGCCTGCGTACTGATAACAACCAGCAGCGGGTTCTCATGCGCCCCCTGCGCGGTAGTTATTGCATCGATAAAATCATCCTGTGGTCCCCTTACCTGCCCGGTTTCATCAAGAATGGCCAGAATGGGGGAAAGGCCGTGCGTCGTCTTACCTTCTGCTGATAAAGCCTTGTATTCGACGTTACACGGCAAACCAATCAGCTTTTTGCCGCTTGGCGTAATGTGAACAATCTCCTGCAGCTTAGGGTTCAAGTTGACCATCTTCACCGCGAGGTTAAAAACGATGGCCGCCTGTTCCCGGCTAAGTGCACCGCTGACAATCTGCGTGTTCTGGACCGCTTCAGGCCCCACCAAGTGAGCCAGGAGGATTCCAGCGATTAAGCCTGTTTTACCGTTTTTTCGGGCGATGCTGAGGATCGCCATATCCGTTCCGGCTGGATTGTCGTAAACCGCCAGGATGAATTCTTTCTGAAAGGTGTCCAGCCTCATTGGCTGGCCGATAAGCTTGCCTTCCGGCACGATGCAGAAGCGCTCAATGAACGCTATTACACGCTCACCTCGCGTCATAGTCTTTTATCCGTGCTTGGGAAAGGCGATCAGGTTGTCGTCCTGGTCCTGATGCTCGTTTTTGGTATTTCGTGCATCACGATCGTTCTGATTACGTTTCTTCTGGTCGCGACTTTCGCCGTTGGTTGCGTGGGAATGGATCTGGAGGTCGCGGCGCTGAGCCAGGATAGTTCGTTGTAGCTCAACAATTTGCTTGCGGAGGTCTTTAATAAGGCCTTCGTCTCGCTCCTCCCCGCGTATACGCTCTTCTTTGCGTAAATCCTTGCGTAAAACGGTGATATAGAGCTGATTATTAGCAAGTTCTACGGCGGCCAGCAGGTCGGCAGGCGTCCAGCTGTCCAGAGCTTTCGATCTGATATTGTCATGCCAGAATGGTTCGGCTTTTTTCTCCAAACCTGCATGGGACGGCGGATCGATGGTGTCCACAGCTGCATTTTTCATGGCCTGAACCGCTGCCGCCGAACTGTCGGAACGGGTTCGTTTATCTGCCATATGTCAACACCTTAAAACTAAAAAAATCGGGTTAGCGTTAAATTCAAACTTTGGCGGCGGTCATTTGGGGCAAAGGTTTTGAAGATTTGATCCCCCCCCTGCCCCGATGCGATTCGTTCTCATTTGATTTCATTGCATTTGAAATGATTTCACTCTTTCATTATCTGTTTCACTTCATCATGCCAGGAGGTCTGTTTATCAACTTGTTCGAGTTTCTGAGCGCCTTTCCCATGCTCGGGCCACACATGACCTGAGAAGGTCAGCGTCGGCACGTTTTCTCCTACCATGTGAGAGAACTGGATAGAGGTAACAGTCTTCATCGCTACGCCATCAATTGCCAACTGAACAAACTTACCGTCGCGGTATTCAATGATGAGGTCTTTCATTACGTGCTCCAGTGAGACGCAGGATCGAGCGGGTAGCCGTTGGCATCACAGCCTATTACCGCGCCGCTCTTCTCCATTCTCTGTTTCGTTGAGTCATGATGAGCTTTGCACAGTGGCTGCCAGTTCTCTTTACTCCAGAACAGGAGCTGTGCTTTCGATATAGCCAGCGGGTTACGTGACTTAAGCGCATCTTTAAGTTTGTGGGGCTCGATATGGTCAACCACCGTTGCTGGGGTAATCCGCCCCTGCTGCTCGCACATCACACATAGTGGGTGCTGCTGCAGGAAACGCAGGCGGGCCTTATCCCATCGGCTGCCATATACGCGAGGCTCTTTGTTCATGCCAGTCTCCATGCGTGACGGTGCTCAAAGTGAGGAAGGATGGGATAAACAACAGCTTATGCCAGCCTCCATGCGCGGCGGCGTTCTGTCCTCGGCTCGTTGTCAGGGTGACGCTCAACCGTCGGGAGGTCAGCGTGATCCACCAGCGAGTAACACGGATAAATTACTCGGCCACCGAATGCCTCACCAACGGCGTAATCAGCTGCCAACGTTTTATTCCATGTGCTGAGCATGCGCGCCAACCTGCCCTGAGGAGGGCTATAACATACGCCGTGAATCAGCTTGCTTAATACGATGTGGTCACCACAGACGCGATCCGCATCCACCAGCATTCCGGCAATCTCTTTCTGATACTGCGGCGGTCGGCCGGTACCGAGATAAAAGCTCAGCATGTCGTCAGGAAAGCGCGCTATCCAGTCCGTTACCGTCTCGGTGAATCCCTCAACCGGCAGCGCGTCGTCTTCTAACACCACTACCCGGCAAGGTTGCTCAGCAGCCCATTCGATAGCGCGACGATGATTCCAGTTCGCGCCGTGGTTATCGTCATCAACCAGCAGATGAGCATGCAGCAGTGCAGCAAGACGTTGTGCAGGCCCTAAGCGGGTATGATGGCCGACCACCACAAACTTAATCTCTTCAGCCACCAGCGAATCTCCAATAAAAAAGCCGCACGATGGCGGCTACTGTCTGAATATCAGGGTGTTGCTTCGCTTTAACCCTGGGTAAAGTGTGTGGTTCAGCCCGTCAGTGGTGGGACACTGGCGCACACATGCGCAGAGGGATGGCTGATTACCTCTGAAGAAGGAAAGGAAATGAGTGGATATAGCGTTTCAGAACAGTTTGAACGGATTGATGACGTTTTACGCAAAAATTACGCGCTGACAGAACTTCTTGCTCAGACATTCAGCGCATTTGTTGTTGGCTCAAACAACAAAGAAGTTATTGCAAACTTTATTAAATCAACTTCTGTTAGTGATCCATCGATGGTTGAGGCTCACACTCATGCAAAGGAAGCTTTACTGAAGATTCTTGACTCCGTAAAAACAAATTAATTTTTCAATCCTTGCAGAAGATATAAATATCTTACCGGTAGGCAGGCTGAAAAATTCATGGTTGCGGCAACTAGATTTGTTGCCGCTTTTACCCTTAGCTAGTGTTTTGCTTACCATAACTTCCTCTCTTACTTATGTTTGAACCATGCTAATTCTTTACCGATACCGTTGGTTTTGAATACCGTGTGAACCAGAGGACCGGTGACCAGCCTGTCAGCAAATGACTGCGCGACGATACCGAACGCCAGCATGTCACCCACCGCGGCGCCAGCCTGTTCTTTCTTCCAGAAACGATAGCTCTCGATCCGGTAGTAAAGACGGATGATGCCGTGAGCAAACGCCATTACATCGGCGCGGGTACCACCCAGCAGCCCAGCGTTAAGCATCACATCGTTGCGGTGCTCTTCAATGAACTCATGATAGACGCGCTCCGGATGATTCTGCTTTGCCCAGGAATCGACGTAGGTCTTTGGTTCAGAACCGACGTACACCTTCCCTGCCTCCATTTCTTCCCACGGCGCGCGAAGCATTTCGACATCGGTACCATCGGTACACCAGACGAACCGGTATTCAGGGTGATCTCGCAAGTGCTGCCAGATGTGCAACCAGCGACGAAAGTAGACATTCATCTTCACGTCAGGAACGCGATAAAGCTCAACACCTGCCGGGGCCGTCAGTAATTCATCTACCAGCGCTATGCGGCCACAATTCCGAAGTGATGAGGCCCAGTTAGCCAGCATGTCAGGCGAGGCCGCCATTTTTGTGCCGCGCTGCGGGTCAGGCTGACTGGTAAGCAGCGTTGTGATAACTACATCGCGCTGCTGACGGTATTCAACGTAACCAGTAAACCCGGAATCACGCCGTTCGTTGTGGATCTTCACGTTACGTTCCACCAGCGCCTGTCGGTCGGGGCGCGGTACCGAACGCTCTACGGCTTCATGCTCATCGAGAGAATGGATTAGCTTTTCTGAACCGACCACATCACCGTAAGCCCACGTCGTCAGGCCAGCGTTATGGATACGTAGCGCGAGGTCACTGTGTTCGTACATGCCGCGGCCGTACACCGTATCAAAACCGCCTACCTTCTCTATCGCGCTGCGGTGGAAGTAGAGCATCACGCCACGCTGCCCGGTGTAAGCGATGTGCTTATCATCCCGGTACAGAACGGTCATATCGTTAATCTTTCGCGGCCCAGCCAGATCGAGGAACTGGTAAGCCAGGTGCGGCTCTGGTGAATCGATGTAAGGCTGGTGCCAGTTATCAGCGATGGCATACGCATCGTCATCCCACAAAAATAAATGTTCGCATCCTGAGTCCATAAGGCATTCAAGGCTGGCATTTTTCGATGCGACAATCCCAAGTGACTTATCGTGCCGGATTAACTTGCACCAATCCGGCACTTTTGCTGGAGGGTTGGACCCGTCATCGATGACGAATACCACAGCGCCGGTAGGTAAATGTTTACGATGTTGCTCAAGTGAATTTGCGAGTACCTGCGGCCTGTTATGCGTAGTTATCGCGATCCCGATTTTATTGTGAGAAACGCTATCGGCGCGGATATAAGGAACCCCATCAACAATGACGTCCATTATTTGCCCTCAAATTCGCAACGTGCTTTTTCAACCGCAGCCATTGCTTCGGATAATGTCTCAAATTCCTTTTGGAGAATGATATCGCCATTTCTCGTCAGTCTTGCCCTGTACTTTCCGCTTTCCCTGAGAGATACACCCATCACTCCAGTGGAGCTAACTGGCTTTATTCTGTTCCAGACGTTTACTCTGTGCGTTACCACACTTAGGTGTTTTGGGTTGACACACTTTCGGTTATGACAGGCGTGATCAAGTTCAAAACCATCAGGAACATTCTTGACCAGCAGCTCATAACTGGCTTTGTGGGCCAGGGCCATCATCCCTTTGTGTTTGAACATTCCATATCCATCTGAATTTATGTATGCAAGCCAGTTCCAGCATCCGGTTGACTCATCGACCATATACTTGCTTCTCAATCTATCGAGTGGTGATTTTGCTTTAAGGGAGCCGGTTTTGTAGAGTCGCAGATAATGCATCTGGCACATGCCTTTGCAATGCGCTAGCCGCTTACATGAATTAACGGAACAGGTTTTCCCTGCATTTCTAACATGTCCGCTCATCGGAATTACCTTTTAGTGATGAACCTTGTCGCACAGGAGATCCGGCCCTCAGAAGGCTCCGACGCCAGCCGGTTCCTCAAGGGTCATCCTGAAAGGTTCTGAGTAGAATGTGCGCGTGCGATGCGCATAAAAAAGCCCCGCTATTGCGAGGCTCTGGTTTGTTTCTGGCAGTTAGCCTGCCACGCTTTGTTATGCGCCAGGATGTCGCGCTTGGTTTGCTTATCCAGGACGTCAATATCGTGGTTTGTCACGTAGATAATCCGGGTCCACAGGCAGCCCGTATCAATCACCACCGGGGCGGGTGAAGTTTTCGCGCAACTCGCGATCAACATCGTCATCAGGCATGTGATTAACAGTCTGCTGGACATTGCTGGCCTCTTTAGTGACTTCAGCTTTACGTTCTGCTACCGCAACGCTCGCCGCTGCGTTCTCCTCGGTGCGCTGCTTATCAGCTTTGGCTTCCGCCTTGCTGGTGCCGCGAATATGGCCCAGGCCGAAAGCGCCGGCGATCGCAGCAATGACTGCTGCAACAATCCCAATTACCGTTTCAAATCCCATAGTGACCTCACACCAGCACAGATTTCGCCAGGTTAAACAGCGCGCGGCGTTTATCCAGTCCGTTTCTGCCGCCATTGATAAGCAGCGTGACGCGCTCCACATCGCCTGAATGGAGCAGGCAACCGCGAGACGAATAGAACCATGCAGCTGAGCGCGCGGCGTATTCATCCTGTTCAAGCAGGTCCGGGTGGGTAACAAGGTCCAGTTTCAACGCCTGGCCACAACTGCGGTAGTTGCTCAGGCCGGTGATTTGCTTCAGGCCGCGACCGCGATATTTCCAGCCATCACCAGCAACCTGGTTGCCCAGGTTCTTTTTGCCCCACTCACCGCCATAAACCAGATTGGCTATCGCTTTCTGATTTGCCGGTTGCGTTGCCGTTCTGCCAAGTGCGGCGGCCTGCTGTGCAGTAATGCGATGCTTGCCGAACGTAGGTACCAGGTTTTCTGCCGCATAGTTCAGGTTTTCCACCAGCCGGGTGAAACCGCCGGACTCATGGCCCATCTGCGCGATAAACATGGCCTGATCGAGCGGCGCGGTTATGCCGAATTCCTTCATTGCAGCATCGATATAGTGAAACCAGCGCACGGCTAGACCGGCGCTTATACCTGCCGCCTTTTCAAATTGTGTTTGGTTCATTAGTGCCTCAGATGATCTACCAGACGTGCCAGATTTCCCCGGGCCCTCATAACGGCGGCGCAGATAAGGAGGTTTGCCACCACCACCAGCCAGCTGGAGTCACGATAGAGACCGAAGATAAACTGCAACGGGATAACGGCATAAACCAGTACGGTTACATACGCCATGATAGAGATGAAAGGACGATGCCGGGCGCCATGTCGCTGGTAGAACATCAGAACGATAACAATTACCGCGCAGATAAATGCATTAAAGAATGCAGTCAGCTCACCTGCCATTTCCCCCTCCTCCGCGTAAACGCGAGAAAAAGCTGAACAGGCTGTTCAGATCCTGGTTATTAAGATAAGTTAGGATTTTGATACACAGGGCAGACAGAATCACTGCTCCTAGTGCATCCAACGGTTTTTCATATCGCGATGCGGCATTTAGCAGTGAGCCAACAAATCCAGCCCCAAGCACCCCAACGATAAACGACGTCAGAAAATACCCAGCCAGTCGTGCACGAGACAGGTTCGTTGCTGTTGCGACGTAGAACACCGCACCACCAAACGCCCCAAACACCACACCGAAATCTGTATGAGTAAAGACGCCGTACAGGACTGAACCCAGCAGGCCGCCGCCGAGAACTGCGCCGGTGCCGGTTAATGGATCGGACATTAAGCCCCCTCTTATTGCTGTTGATCCTCTCAGAAGGTTGAGGGGAAACAAAAAAGGCCACCCGAAGGTAGCCTCTAAAATTGACAAAACCCCGCCGTGGCGAGGTTTATGAATCGTTTTAAGTCCGTGGCAAAGACACCACTCTTAACACAATAACAAACATATTGCGGACCGCGTTAGCATTTGTGATAATTTTTTTTTGCATAGGGAGACAACCATGTACCTCGTGAAGAGTTGCTTCAAAAGAGATAACATCAGGAAAAGAAAGACTATAAAAGTAGGCACTTTAACAGAATATAGAGATACAGAAGAGCAACAAATAGCTGATAAGGAAGAAGGGATGATAGATTTATCCTTCGACTTAAATCACTTTCATATGCCATTACCATTATTCAATGATTTAAATGGAATATTTCATAGCCAAAGTAGTTTTAATTTAAAAAAAGTTAAACTTCAACCAAATCCATTATTTAAAAATTACATATATGCAGAAAAATATCATGCTACCACTTCACTAATAAAATTTAACAGATACATATTTTGCATATCTGAACTAGATAAACCAGATCTTTGCAAGAACATATTCGAAAAATATGATGATTACTGGTACTTCCCCAAGGACAGAACAAAACTTTTTGGTGATTCGCTAGCTAGTTCCATACTTGATGAAATATCAAAAAGAGTACGAAGTGGTGAGGAAATTTTCACTACGAATGATATAACTCACCCATTAGAAATCAGATGGTATTGCAATAAAATATGGTACACCCCAAGGAAAATATTTATAGACAACGCCAAACTCTATAAAGAATGTAATGATATAGTTTATTGGCTACGAGAAGGTCACATGGTTAAACCAGATGATTTTCAGCATGAAAAAGAGATGCGTTTTATTTTTGACATCTATAGCAATGGGGGGTTATTGCAACCGCTAAATAAACCACTATTTGTTAGTGCTGAAAAATTCTTGCCTCTAATTAAAAAATAATCAAATGCCACCATTACATGGTGGCAATATTGGTTACATATCCATTTCAAGCCGAATGTCAAGCATAGCCAGGCATCCATCAACAAACCCCTCGGCCATTTGTATTTCAATCCGTATTAATCTTTCATCCTTCTTTTTAGCTCTCGCAATTTTCCGTTTCGAGATGCCATATAGATAATGCGCAACTAAAAGCGAATGTTCATAGGGTTTTCGTTTTTGAAGCCGAGCCAAACACCCTTCGATAATCAGGGCATCGTCATCAGAGCAAGATAGGCGGGGTTTACTTGTTTGAGGAAGAAGTCCTTTGAAACCAGCAGCAATTGGCGAGTAATCCACGCCAGAGCTATCGCTCGCGGCCCAGCCCCCCCAACGCTCTAATACCATCTGAATATCACGCATGTTTTCTCCACATTTCATGCTAATACGCCGATTGCCAGCGCACGATCTAAAAACCGAAACAGCAGCGTTAACTGGTCGCCGTATTTCGCTTCAAATGCCACGGGATCAGCGTGTAACTCGTCGTGATGCGCTCTGCACAGCGGTATCACAAACAGGTCATGCGCTTTGGTACCCATTCCACCCTGCCCGTGGCCTATCAGGTGGTGGGGGTCGTCTGCCGGGTTATTACAGCAACAGCACTGCTGCGACTTCACCCAGCGGGTGTACTTATCGTTCTCCCAGCGGCGGCGCTTTGGCCTCAGCATGAAAGATTCCGGTGATTCAGGATCGACTTTCACCGAGACTATCTTTTTAACCTTCTCCTGGAGGATTTCAGTCGCCGGTAATGACGGAACAATGTCGCTTTCCCGCATTACGGAAGTGTGCGATTCAGGCTTAATCCTGAGGGCTTTGCTCGCCACTGATTCAGGAATAAGGTCAGCCAAATCGTTACGTACCATCCACCAGCAGAACTCCGGAAGTGTCAGGGTGTGGTCTTCGCTGAATCCCAGCATAATATTCACCCTTTCGAGTAACCATTTTACCAGGTTCTGCATGGCAATTCCTGCCAGTCTTTCAGTGGTTTGCTCACGTAAATGGTTATCACAAGACCAGCAAAGACGAATGCTCCCCGGAGCGTGGCGCATCACCGTAAAGTCACTGGCATGCCAGTCAGTGTGAGGCCACTGACATTCAAATTTTCTCTCCAGCCAGGCATCAAGGCTACTCAGCCCACCAGCTCGCTGAATAACCCTCTCGTTAACGAAAATGGCCTGCATATTGGCATCATCAGTAAGAGGTTGGTGGGCTTCAGGGATTATTCCGGACGGCAGATGCTGGATGGCTTCGGATGGTGGCTCAATAACTACCCTTCCCTGACGGAATAGCCAGAGCAGTTCGGTACCAGGGCGGAACAGAACCACCCCGGACATCGGCGCAATTTCAGGCGTCAGTATGGCTCTCACGCATTTTGCCCCTTAGCGACATACTCTGCCCAAAGTCCACCTATCCAGCGCACCCCTTTCGCAGTGAAACGAGACTGATTGAACGCATAGTTTGTCTGGTTGGTGGTCCCGGTCTTAACTTCAAATCGGCCTGCTTCGATGTGTTTACTCTTCGGAGTAAGCACGCGGTTCAGGCGGTACATGATGCCATTCTCAATGAGGAACATCGCGAACTCGGGTTCTTTGGCGTTAAGGAGCTTGGCAACCTGCCGGAATGTCATTGACCCGGTGGCTTTGACGTAGCGATCAACAAATTCAGCCTTCGGTGCGGCAATTGCCAGTTCTTCACTCAGACGTTGCTTCTGTTCAGCAAGATCAGCGGCGAGCCGGAGCGCTTCAGGGAGTGTTTGGGGAACAACCATCCCGGCCCCGCTCTCCAGTTCCTGCCAGCGATCAACCAGACGGGCAGTAAACTCCGGGCACAGCTGCGCGACGATCACATAGCTGTCTCGCTTGTTAACTTCGTAGTAATGGTAAGTCTGCTGGTTCTGAGGATGGGTGTACTGCATTGCAGCATACCCCCCAATAACGCCGGATTTCATCAGTCGCTCAATGGTTACGCAGACATTGCTGTGACGGGAATCGACCAGCTTCGCAATTTCACGACTGGACATCGTTATCTGCTGACCTATCGCGGCGGCATGGTGCGTAGGACACGTTACGGTGATGTTCATCTGATTCATGCTCTTCTCCACTTATCAGGCGGCTGCACCCGCCTGAGGTTCATGTTTCTTGATCGATATTTCTACACGTCCACCCGGTACCTTCGGCCCCCACTCCACCAGCATTCTCTGCACCTGGCTGTCATCCTCCCAAATTCCAGCGTGCGTAAGCGCATCAAACAGAGCCTTGTTGTAGTTGTCGATGTCGCGGCGGCGTTCGTCTGGTGGGTACAGCATAATTTCGACGGCAGCCGGGGCTGTTGATGGCTTTGGAAGGAAGCGAAGCTGCTCGACAATGGCGACACAGGCCGCGCTTTGATATGCCCTGCCTTTAGCGCTGATCAAATGGCGGCCCTTTAATGGCCCCTTATTCGGGGCTCGCCAGTATGTGTTTACGCTCGGTGGGAACGGGAGCACCAGTTTCATAACGTCACTCCCTGTTTTTTCAGCCATTCAACAGCGTTATCTCTGGCCTTATCTCCACCGGATAGCAGGTCTTTGATGATCGTCACTGGATCTGCATCCCATTCCGTTTTGACGACGGTAATGCCCCTGGCTGCGCCAGGAGCAACAGTGATGTAACCCTTTTTCTTAAGTGACTTCACGTGCGCTACAGCAGCGTTCGGTGATGCGCAGCCAATTAATCCGGCAAGTTCCAGCATCGTAGGTGGGAAGCCAGCCTTTTCGATATGAACCTTGATAGCTTCGAACACTTCATTCTGACGCGGCGTTAATTCGATCATGACTCGACTCCATAACGCCCGTTCAGGCGTCCGATTACGCTGTTGAACATCACCAGGCTTACGCCCATCGGTTTAACCTTCTCGTGGTACTCCTTCAGGATCGGAGGCACTACGACATTCCAGCTTGGCTTTGGATTCTGCTTTAGGGCTTTTTTGATGGCATCGTTGCATTGACGGGCTACATCACGCACAGCGTTCTCATGCTCGGTAGATAGCTTTTTCATGCAGCGCGCTCCTGTAGTTTTTTCATGGGAACGGCAACTGCCGGTATAAGCTCAACAGCTGGTGATTCAGATTGATTTCCCCAGTGGTCCCAGCCAGGCGCACCGCAACGGCTGAATAGTTCGATGCGTGGAACATCACCGTAAAGCTTCTCCAGACGGAAACGCGCCTCTGCTGGCTTCTGGCTGTGCTCACCGAGTGGACTGTAGATAACCTGCTTGATGCTGGCGCACTTGCGTTCCAGTCCATTTCCCCTGGTGGCGATTAGCAGGTCTTCGGTATTGGCTCTGGTGTAGTTCCCGCCGTTCATGCGTGTCTGTGCGTTCAGCAGGTCGAGGAAGTCGTAAAAATCTTCCACACGGCCTGCCTGAAGTACTTTGTTGATATGCTTCTCTGCCAGTGGGTTGAACTTTACCCAGGTAAAGCCCTTCATCGTGCGGACCTTAAAGCCCCACGCTTCAGCCAGCTCGATAGCCTCTCGGGTGTGCGTACCGGTGAACCACATAGCCAGAACCGCATCATCGGCAGCCAAGTCCCAAACCGGCAAGCGCTTCATGTCGATCAGTTTCATCGTGTCGTAGTGATCTTCTGCTGCACCGTTACTGGCTTTGTTGTCATAAAGCCAGGCTGGGTCAGCGTAAATCAGTGAGTATTTCATCAGACATTCCTCGCTCGGCCAGCCAGACACCATGCATCAGAGGGTGCTTTCACTTTCGGCGCCATGCTCAAGCAACGCTGACGCTCAATCAGTATCTTCATCCGCTGCTCTTCGTTCTTAGAGCGATTGAAGGCATCCATCAGAACCGTGGCTGCACGCTGGTAGAGACCTTTTTCAAACAGGCCTTGAGCCTTATCCATCATTGTGGTCACAGCCGGATTCAGACCTTCTTCCTGTTCTGGTACAGCTGGTTTATCAGCCCGGTTGATTTTCAGTGCAGAACGCCCCTCGCCAATCTCCCCACCCGGTGCTTTGGCAAAATACTGGTAGCACTTACCGTTATGCTGGCGTGTTGCGCGATTTAGTTTGACCAGGTGGCATACACCGCGCTGAACAGCGTGAACGTCGTACTGGGGCATTGATGCTGCAATCTGTTTGTTCGTTAAACCAGGATTATCAGCGATGAAAATTTGAATATCTTTCAGAAGACTCATGAGTTCGCTCCTCTGAAACCTGCTGGGATGACTTTGTCTGGCTGACCGAATTTCAATGGATCTTGTTTGCGGACTGCATCCCAGTCCTCACGCTTAGGTCGGCCTTTGCTATTCCAGCGCAACGCGTTCTGCAAATATCCTTCGAACTTCGTTGGCCTGAACAAAGTTGTGGGCTGCATGTGTTCGTAGTATTTCGTGTCTTTCCACTGCTCGTGCTTGTAATCAATAACCAACAGCAACTCATCGTGTGTGAAGTTCTCACGAAGTCTGGCGCGAATATTATCCAGGGAGCTTTTCCCCTTGCGGAATGTCTTACCAGTAACGTCATTGAGATGGTTGAGGATTAAGACTGCCTGACCAGTTATCAAATCAACCTGATTGACACATGCAGTGTCGGGTTGCGACGCAACCTGACAATTAGGTTTTTTATCTGATGGATCAGTAGTTGATTTTACTGACGGATCCCCACCAGATTCTGACGGGTGAAAACTGCCATTATTACTGTTTTTCGACGCATCAAATTTTGACGGGTCGGATTTTGATGCATCAGATTTTGACGCGTCAGATTCTGACAGGTGAGAAAAGGCAGCTGCCTGTAATTTCGAAACATTGAGCTGGTAAACATTCGATGCATTGCGGTTGCCTTTACGACGCTGCTGGCGAGTCAGCCAACCGTCTTTTTCCAGCTGAGAAATAGCTGTGCGTACCGTGCTCTCACCAGCACCAATCTGGCGCGCAATGGTAGCAATGGAAGGCCAACTAACCCCTTCATCACTGCTGAAGTCTGCCAGACGCGCCATGATGGCAACGCTGGACAACTTCATGCCTGAAGAAGCGCAAGCGTCCCAAACGTAACCGGTTAATTTAGTGCTCATGGTCGTCCTTTAACTCTGTAAATTTACGCTGGAATTGCTCAAGAGGGCTGAAGCACTCATGATCGTACCCTTCGCGGAGGTATATAACGCGTCGGGTCTCGGGCTCCCATCTGATGACCCGCACCGGGACGCCATAGTGATCTCTGAAACGCCGGTTAAGTTCTCGCATAGCGCTCTCCCCTTCCGACGCCAGACCCCCACAATCGCCATAGCCCTGCTGTGGTTACATGGAACCCAGCGGCCTGATACCATCCGCTCATACCGAAACGACGAGGTTCCAACAACGGGAATACCACGGAGTTGCGGGAGACGGTTGTTTACCGTTACACTGTTCATGCGTTAGTTTCTCCACTGATACGACACGCCAAGGGGCCCGGAGCTGCACACTCGCGGGCCTCACCCATTTCTGGAAGGCAATAAACACGGGAAATAAGGTTCAGGAACGTCATGAGGGTGACCCTGAACTGATATGCGATATCGTTAAGACTTTGCCACTCGCTCCGGTCAACTACACCATCTTCAATGTAATGGCGGTAAGCATTGACCAGCTCACCAAGCCTCCCCACCAGCTCGGCCAGTTTCAGGCCAATCTCTTCGTTTTCATCATCAGGCACGGCGCCGGGAACGTGAATTCCGTTATCAGTTTCACGAGAGAACGCGTCAGCGATGTAACTTACTCCAGCAGCGCTTTGAAGCACCATTGCCCAGCCCATTGGAAAGATCTGGTCGCCACCAGCACGAAGGCGGTTAAAGAGTGAGTTCTGGGTTTCGTCCAGAATCTCCGCCGCTTCAGCGTATCCGCCTGGCAAAGCGGCAATTGTCTTCCTGATTGCAGCCACCAGCCATGCGGGCTGCTTCTCAACTTTCCATTCAGGTTCTTTACCCACGGTCATATCCTCTTTTCTGTGGTTACTGCTTGTGTTGAGAATTGTTAAATTTGCTGTAGAGAGAGGCGTCGTATTTCAACTTCCCGTTTGTAATTCTTTCGATGTAAAGAGCCTGTTTTTCTGGAATGACCTCTCCCCATTGACAAACGGCACTGTGGGTTACCCCTAAGGCAACTGCGGTTTTAGAAATGCCGCCGTAGTAGTCGACGACTGTCCCTTTATGCATGGTTTGAATCCTCATTAGTTAGCATTCTTACATCGTATATGGACAGCATACTTACGTCAATAAAATGTAAGATTGCTAACGTGCATTCCGAGGAGATTATATGGATACCGTTGGCAGCAGACTGAGATTCAGAAGAAAGCAGAAAAAACTAACCCAGCGCGATGTCGCTGAGTGGGCTGGAGTAAGCGCGTCTGCTGTGACCCAGTGGGAAAGTGATTTAACTAAACTTTCTGGTGAAAACTTGATACTGGTGTGTAAGTGCCTTCAGTGTTCGCCGGAGTGGTTGTTTTTTGGTTCAGGCGATATCGAAAATGGCATTAACATCAACTTAATGTCTGCCAGAGAGGTCCCTCTGATATCCTGGGTGCAAGCTGGCAATTGGACTGAAGTAATTGGCAATCCAAGCAATGAGCAAGTTAAAACGACTCGCAAGCTTTCCGATTCAGCCTTTGCTTTGAGGGTTAAAGGGGATTCAATGACTTCCAGTAAGGAGTTGAGTATTCCTGAAGGTTCTATTGTAATCGTTGAGCCCGAGTTCGGCTTCGTGGATGAAGCAAACGGTAAAATTGTCGTGGCTCAAACGGTTTCTGGCGGTGAGGCGACCTTAAAAAAACTAGCGATAGATCCCCCTTTTTCGTACCTGATTCCACTAAATCCGGCGTTCAAACCCATTGAGGTGAACCAAGAAACCAATCTAATTGGTATAGTTAAGCAAATAATCATTGATCTTTAGACCAAGCCCAACCCTTACAAGCCCGCCGTTCGCGCGGGCTTTTTAGTGCTCAAAAAATAATAGTAAGTAAACTTACAAAATTGACTTGACTGTAAATGTAAGATGTCTAATATTACATCCATCAGCAGCGAACATTGTGGGTAGGCAGTATGAGCACAAGCGCAAAAAGAAAGACGATTAAGTTGCCAGCCGGCGAGACCTTTGCGCCTATTAGCAATAAGTGTAAGAGCTGTGGCTATGTCGAATTGACGCTGCATGTAGATTGCAGCGCCTTGAAAGCTCAAACGCAGGTTGTTGAGGCGGTCAGCAAGCGTTACTTGCCATTAATCGAAAAGGTTCCTGGTGAGATTGTCGAAGTAATCATTGGCAAGCTGATCATCGAACTGAGAGCTCTCGTCTTCAGTTACAACGTGACCACAATTTCCACAGACAGCTCCCGCAAAACTGTCAGAACCTTCAGGTATCGCGGTGCTATCGAAGAGTTCGCCACTGCATTCTGGGCAAGAGAACTTAACTTCGTCCATTTGTAATATCCTTCTTGGTTGTGTGAGAACTCCAAGAATACCACCGAGCCTGATGTGGTGAAAAGACAGGCAGCAGTTGCAGTACGGCATATGGCACATGTGCCGCAGCGGTCCGGGGATTCATTAGGCAGTATCCCGATCCAGCGGGTAGCCGGAATGTGCAAGCCAGTTGTGTACGACAGCCAGAGACGTTTCACCAGCATGGCGATCAGGTGTGACACCTCGGAAGAGACGAGGATGCATTCAGAAAATAAAAAAGCGCCCATAGGACGCTTTGCTCTTTAACAATCTGGATATCCCTAACCCTGCGGGCGGGGACTTGGTTGGACAGGTGGCCGTGGTTGTGTTGGCTTATGTCCACCAGCTCTTTCAATCATCTTGAAATCCTATACTGGAAGATCTCCCCCAAGCCTCGCGAGAAAAGCCTCTTTGCTAGTGAGAGCACGGGAATTGTCAATGCGACCAAGCACTATTGAAGCGCGTTTATGCGCGGCTGGTTTAAGCGATCCCCATGGCTCCGAATCGGAATCCTGCAAAAGTTTAAAGCGGGACAACAATTCCTCATTCGATAGTGCTGGCTCATCTGTGATCAATGCCAGGTATTTTCTTGCATGCTCTGCCGCAACACCTGACGCCCGGGAGAACTGAAATACAACCTGGCAGATCGACAACGCAGCTATCAATGCGCCGACAATAAAATAGCCAGTCACGGAAACAAATACGCCGCACCCGGACAAAATAATTATGAACGTAATTATTCGGTCAATCCGCCCTGTAAGGGTGGCAAACATCTTTTCCAGATAGTGCGAATAATGAATATCAAAAATTATATCGTCGCGGTTCATGCGGTACCTCAGTCTTCGTCGTTGGGTTTTGGTGGCTCAGGTCTCTTAAAAGGAGACATGTGCCGCTCTTCATAATCTGAATAATTTTTCATTGAAAAGTACTCATGTGGTTGCTGGGGATATCCAGATTAACTGAACTCTGGTTGTTGGGGAATAGCCAGATCCACCGAGCCTGATGTGGTGAAAAGACAGGCAAAGTTTTGATTGCTGTGTGTAGTCTTGGCGGTCGGCAGTTTTGAATGTCCTTAATGTCGACCGCCCCTTTTACACAACTGAAAGCGCGTTCAGCGTTCAACTTGAGAGGCCGTAGTCGTTAAATCAACTCAGGAGAACGCGCTCTCAATTGTGGAGAAGCTAACTGGCGGTGGCAGCCGCCCGTTTCACTAAGTGCCCTGGTTGGGTGCTTATTAAAACGAAACCCCTTTATTTTTTGTCGCCAATCGGCGAGGGATTCGTGCAACCAAAATTCAGCGCTGTGCAGAGCGCGTATAACACGGAGAAACTATCCATGACGAACACACAGAACGTCACCGAGTTACAACCACGCATGACCCGGGAGCAGCTGATCGACGCAGCGCGTAAGGCCGCCCCTCTCCTTCCGCCAGCTTATCGCGGCATTATGACCGAACTGGCTAACCGCCTGGACTATACCAGCGTCGCGCTTTGTGAAGCGATGGCTCAGCGTAAGGAACTGGATGCCCAGAACGCTACCCTGCGTGAAGATGTCGCAAGCTGGGCCAAAGAGTGTGACCGCATTGTTGAACGCCACACGAAGACCAGAACCAATATTCATTTACTGGAAGCCCAGCGAGAACTGCGTGAGCTGTCTACCGTCGTCATTTCCCAAAATAACGAGGTGGCTCTCTGATGGCTAACTCATTCAAGCAAATGACACGTGACGGGACCATCAAGCGCACCGATACCGGGATGTTCATCAGCCTTGACCAAATCCATGTGCGTGAAGGTTTCAACAAACGCGAAGATGATGAACGTACCCGCCAGGCAGATGATGACCTCTTCAACTATCTGATGAACGGTGGATCCGTTCCCCCGCTGGAGGTTATCGCCCGTGATGAAGGTGGAGTGTGGGTTGTTGAAGGCCACCGTCGGCGTCGCTGCTATGCGCGCTGTGCAGAAGCTGGTAAGCCAGTAGACCGCATCCACATCATGCCGTTCAACGGTAGCGATGTTCAGCGCCTGGCGCGCATCATGACCAGTAACAACCAGCTCCCGCTATCCGATATGGAACAGGCAGCTGTTATTCAGGAGCTACATAACGCCTTCAACCAGACCACCAGCGAGATAGCAAAACTGATCAACAAGTCTGTCCCTACTGTCGAAAAGCTTCTGCTTCTTAGCACAGCCAATCACGACGTTCAGAAAGAAGTTAAGTCCGGGACCGTGTCTGTAGATGTGGCCGTTGACCGAGTAAAAGAGTTTGGCGAAAAGGCCGGTGAGGTTCTTCAGAAGGATAAAGCTTCTGCTGCTGCCAAAGGTAAGAAGAAAGTCACCCGCAGCGTTATAGCGCCAGAAATTAGCATTAAGAAAGCGCGTCGCCTTGTAGAGCTGATCAGCCTGGCGGGTATAAGCGACACAGGTGTTATCTATCTCGAAGGATTGGTCCATGCAGAAGTCGTGGAAATCATCGACGAGCACAAAGCTATCGCCGTTCAGCGTCATGGAGCAGCATCATGATTACCCTTACCAAAGAATGGCTACTGAAGACAATCGCGGAGCTTGAAGAAGAGCGCGATGCGACGCCCGGAGCAGTAAACGAAGATGCAGCACGGGCGCTTGCTGCGATGAAGCTGGCGCTGGCATCGCTCGAAGCGGAGCCTGTGGCGTGGCTACTGTCAGGCGGCGGCGCAAAAAACAACGTCAGCTTCGATAGTGGCAATGCTTATGCCGACCCGCTGCGAGAAGTAACGCCGCTTTACACCGCCACGCCAGCGCCGGTATCTGTGCCTGATGATGTGCTGAAAGGGCTCTTACCTGATGCTGAGAAGGCTGAGTTCTGGTTTGAGCATAATGGAAAAATCTTGTTTGAAGGTGTGAAGTTTAACAATGCGGTGTTTGACGCCTGCCGCGCCGCCATCCTTCAGGGTGCCGAACCTGTAACGACAGCTTACAAGTTGCGCGATGCGGTGGAAACCATTCGCAACTCCGGCATTGAAATCGACGCTGAGAAAATCCTTGCAGAGCGGGATGATCTCGACTCTCCGGTGATTCCGGATGGTTGGGTGGCGGTGCCGGTCGAGCCTACCCATGAAATGCTTGAGGCTGGTGATGAGCAGTTTGGAACTTACGATGTCTATCGCAGGATGATAGCAGCAGCACCGCAGCAGGAGGTCAAGTGATGGAAAACAGATACATTTCCCACTACTGCGCAGTTAACGGTAATGCTCAATTAGCTGGAATAGTTCAATTAACTTTCCGCATAAAATCACAGGCTGATTTAGACAAGCTGAAGGAGTTGATTTATGGCGATGATTTTAAGCCAAAGGCGATTAGCGCTCTTTCATACCTGGGCCGAGAGAGGAACGAATAATGCCTTCTGCCAAAGTATTGGTTATCACAGTGGTGATGCTAGCTATCTGTCAGCTGATATCCGTGACCGGGTGTGGCATATGGTGAGCAAACTCAAACAGCGGCGCGTGCGCCGCCTTAAAGCAGACGTGGCCTGGTGGCGCGAAGAGGCAGAGGATTGCCGCTCCCGCCTGCTGGAGCTTGCCGGTGAAATCGACAGGCTCAAAAAGCTGGTTATCCGCGTTCCTATGCCAGTACTTATTTCAAAGGAGATGGCCAACCAGCTTTATAACAACGAAACGAAAAGATGTCGTACCTGCAATGATGGCCTCCGTGGTGGGTGCTCATCATGCATTTTCTATAAAAGATAGCCGGGTGCAGCCGGTTAAGTGGAGAGAAACGCATGGGGCAGTTAGTAACACTTCATGAGTGGGCATCTGGTCCTAATGGATTCAAATATCCATTAAGCAACTCAGCATTAAACAAAATAGCAAAGACCAAACAGACTTATCCGCCAGCCTTAAAGCAAGGTCGACGCTGGGTTATAGATGAAGATGCTCGTTTTGTTGGCATGGTTGGCAGTGTTGATATTTCGTCATCATTATCAGACAAGGCCCGCCAGTTAGTGGAGAAAGCAATAAATGGCAGCTCGCCCCAGAAAACATAATGTCAAAATACCCAACCTTTACTGTAAGTTAGATAAGCGTACTTCAAAAATTTATTGGCAATATCGCCACCCTGTAACAGGTTCATTTATTGGATTCGGAACAGATGATGAAGCGGCAAAAGCTGCTGCAATCGAGATGAACCGTATAACCGCAGAACAAGAAACTCAGCAATCTTATGCTCTGATTGATATGGCAATGAAGAGCTCAGGGAAAAAGGATCAAGGTATACGTGTTTCTGAGTGGATTAAAAAATACATCGAAATTCAGATGGAAAGGTTGCGTGACGGTGAGATAAAAAACCCTACTGTAAAATCCAGACGATTATGTTCTCAGATTCTCGCAGATAGAGTGCCAAACCTTCGCCTGAAGGATGTTGATACAAGGCTCATTGCAAAAATTATTGATGAATATAAGGCAGAGGGAAAGCACAGAATGGGCCAACTGATAAGAAGCGTACTAAACGACGTGTTCAAAGAGGCGCAGCATGCTGGCGAGGTTGATCCTGGCTACAACCCAGCCTTAGCTGTAAAAAATCCAATAGCCAAAGTGAAACGAAGCAGACTTAGCATTGAACAATGGAAATTGATTTTTGAAAGCGCAGGCTCTTTGCCGCCTTGCGCTCAAAATTCTATGCTTTTGGCTTTAGTCACCGGGCAAAGGATAGGTGACATAGTCGAGATGAAGTTTAGTGACATTTGGGATAATCACCTTCATGTTACCCAAAATAAAACCGGAATGAAGTTAGCTATCCCCTTAAATTTAAAGTGCGATGCAATCGGGTTGACTCTGGCTGATGTTATTAGTAAGTGTCGCGATAGAGTAGTGAGCCCTTATCTGATCCACCATGTTAAGCATCACGCTTACGGTAAAGCCGGATCTCACGTTCCCGAAAAAACAATATCAAGATATTTTAAGGAGGCAAGAGATAAAGCAAATATTACCTGGCCTAAGGATTGCACTGCCCTTCCGCCGTTTCATGAACAGCGCTCGCTTTCATCAAGAACATACAAAGCTCAGGGTATAGATGTCAAAACTCTTTTAGGGCATAAAACCGAAGCAATGAGCGTAATGTATGGAGATGATCGTGGTCTAGAATGGAAAAAAGTTGTGATTTAAACAGGAAGTTTTGGGGAATTATTTTGGGGATGTTTTGGGGAAAGAGTTTTACGAATTAAATTCAGTCACTTAGATTTTAGCGAATTGCTCCAGAAACAGTCTTCCACCAGCAACGCATGAATCAACAGCCAGCGCTCCCGCTGGCTGTTTTCTTTCAGCCCTCTCCCTCCCGTGCTAATGTAGCAAGCTACGTATTGGCTAATCACAGGTGAAATCGTTATGTCTGATGACGTGACCGGGACGACAACCCATCAGCAGCTAATCAGCTTATTAACCGAGCAGGAGGCGCACTTTCGTGTGGTGGCGCATGAGGCCGTAGGGAAATGCGAAGCGGTCAGTGAAATTCGCGGGACCGATCTCCGCCAGGGAGCAAAAGCGCTGGTCTGTAAGGTAAAAGGCAACGGCGTTAAGAAACATATTCTGGCAATCCTCGCCGCCGATCGGCAGGCCGATCTGAGCCTGCTGGCCAGCCATTTCGGAGGGCTTAAGGCATCTCTCGCCAGTCCGGCCGAAGTGGATGCGCTTACCGGCTGCGTTTTCGGCGCCATTCCCCCCTTCAGCTTTCACCCGGATCTGACGCTGGTCGCCGATCCGCTGCTGTTTGAGCGCTTTGACGAGATCGCCTTTAACGCCGGTCTGCTGGAAAAATCGGTGATTATGGATACCCAGGACTATCTGCGTATCGCCCGTCCTGAACTGGTGTCGTTCCGTAAACAATAAATACAGAGGCTGGCTAACGGTCAGCCGTTTTCCAGCAGCAGCACGGAAGCAATCAAAATAATCGCGATGATAAAAAACGATGAGGAGATAATCAGCGTTTCGACAAACATAGGATCGTTCATGATGCCCTCTGCCTTGCCCATTTCCTTTTTTTTTACTCCCGCATAATGACAGTTAAATGACAATGACGCGTCCGCGAAATGACAATTTTTCGCTGAAACGATTCGCTGTTAACTCCCCTCCCCCGTATAAAGTCACTGTTTAAATACTTTATTTGTTACCGGTATCACGAAAAGAAATTTACGTAACCCCGATGCCAGATCTCGCAATTGTTAACCTTTTCATGATGGTTAACCTTGTTTACGGAGCACCTCATAAATAAACCTTACACTGGCAAGGTGAATACAATGACCGAGATAATTACCCGTAAAGAAAAAATCAGTTATGGGTTAGGCGATATGGCGAGCCATATTGGGCTGGATAACGTCATTATTTTTCTGACGTTTTACTATACGGACGTGGTGGGGTTACCTGCCGCATTCGTGGGCACTATGTTTCTTCTGGCGAGAACCGCCGATGCCATAATTGATCCGGCGATGGGCTATATCGCAGACAGGACGCATACCCGCTGGGGAAAATTCCGCCCCTGGATGCTGTGGCTGGCGCTGCCCTTTGGCGCAAGCTGTCTGCTGACCTACGCCGTGCCGGCGTCGCTCGACCTGCACGGTAAAATGATTTTCGCCACCGTCAGCTATACCCTGATGATGCTGATGTATACCGCAATCAATATTCCCTATTGCTCCATGGGCGCGGTAATTACGCCCGACAACGATGCGCGAATTTCCCTTCAGTCTTATCGCTTTTTCCTTGCCACGCTGGGTGGCGCGTTGTCGACATTCTTTATGATGCCGCTGGCAGAGTTTTTAGGCGGCGACGATAAATTACTGGGCTACCGCTGGGCGATGGCCATTATGGCGACCGTCGCGGTCATCATGTTCTGGATCTGCTTCGCCAATACGCGTGAACGTATTAAGGCTCCCGCCACCCACAATAATTATCTTGCGGAACTACGGGATTTATTACGAAACGACCAATGGCGCGTTGTCGCCGTCCTGGTATTAACCAATATTGGTTTTGGCGTTATTCGCCTTGGCGCAATGATGTATTTCGTCACTTATTATCTCGGTAGCGCAAGCTATTTTATGTGGATGCTCGGCGCGCATATTCTCGGGAAAGCCGCAGGCAGCGCGCTGGCCAAACGTCTGACGCAGAACGTCAGCAAAGTGCAGATGTTTGGATATTGTTCCGTACTGGCGGGGGTACTCAGCATCGCCCTGTTCTTTGCGCCTAAGTCGGTGCTTATTCTGGTGCCCATGACGTTTATCGTCTCCACCCTTTACCAGGCCACCACCACGCTAATGTGGGTGATGATGGCGGATGTCGCCGATTACGGCGAATGGAAACAGGGCAAACGCATGGACGGCGTGATCTTCTCCACCTTCCTCGCCGTACTCAAGCTGGGGATGGCGATCAGCGGCGCGATTGTTGGCTGGACGCTGGGCTTAAGCGGCTATGTTGCCAATGCCCCGGAACAAACTACCACGGCCATGTACTGCATCATCGCCCTCTTCACCGTCGTACCTGGCATCTTGTCGCTCTGCGCGTTTGCCACGCTGCGCTGGTACAAGCTCGACGACAGCACAATGCAATCCATCCATCTCGCCAAACACCCTGTTTAGAAGGACGCATTATCCATGAGTGAGCTGATTCAACATTCCAACTGTATCGAATGGCGTTTTGAACGCCAGATCCTGCGCATCGAACCCTGGGGAGAAAACAGTCTTCGCGTCAGGGCCACCTGCTCCCCGGCATTTGATGACGCCTTACAGGCACTGTTACCCGCCACCCCTTGCCAGGCCGAGATTGTCGCCGAAGCGGAAAGCCTGACGCTGCGCAACGGCAATATTACCGCGACCCTGAACCTTAAAGGTCAGCTGGCCTTCTACAATCAGCGCGGCGAACTGCTGCTGGAGGAGATGTGGCGCCAGCGTTCAACGGTGGGTATCGGTGCCAGCGAGAAGAGTCAGGATAAATATGTCAGCGCTCTGAAGCTGGATAGCCGCGAATTTAAACCGCTGATGGGCGGCAAATATCAGCTCACCGTCCGGTTTGAATCGCGTCCGGATGAACGCATCTATGGCATGGGTCAGTATCAACAGCCGTGGCTGGATCTGAAAGGCTGTACGCTGGAGCTGGCTCAACGCAACTCCCAGGCCAGCGTGCCCTTTATGCAGTCCAGCCTTGGCTATGGCCTGCTGTGGAACAACCCGGCGATTGGTGAAGCCAGCTTTGCAAAAAATCAGACGGAATGGCGCGCCCGCGTCACAGGAGAGATGGACTACTGGATCACCGCCGCTGACACGGTGGCGGAGATCACCCGCCAGTATGTGAAAGCCACCGGTACTCCGCCCCCCGCCCCGGCGTTTATCAGTGGACTGTGGCAGTGCAAATTGCGATACCGCACCCAGCAGGAGGTGCTTGAGGTTGCGCGGGAGTATCGCCGCCGTAATCTGCCGCTGTCGGTGATGGTCATCGACTTTTTCCACTGGCCGAATCAGGGCACCTGGTGCTTCGACCCCGTAGACTGGCCCGATCCTGAAGGCATGGTCGACGAGCTGCGCGAAATGGGTATTGCGCTGATGGTGTCGGTGTGGCCAACGGTAGAGGCGCGCAGCCCCCTCTACCCGCTGATGAAAGCCAAAGGCTGGCTTGTCAGCAGTGAGCGCGGCGTGCAGGTCAACCTCGATTTTATGGGCAATACCACCTTCTTTGATGCGACCCATCCAGAGGCGCGGAAATTCGTCTGGGATACGGTGAAAAAAAATTACTACGACATGGGCATTAAGCTGTTCTGGCTGGACGAAGCGGAGCCGGAATATCGCGCCTATGATTTTGACAACTATCGCTACCACGCCGGTCCGGTACTGGAAGTGGGCAATCGCTACCCGCGTGACTTTGCACAGGGCTTTTACGATGGGCTCCAGGCAAACGGCGAAACCGACATTGTTAACCTGGTACGCTGCGCCTGGGCTGGCAGCCAACGCTTCGGCGTGCTGGCGTGGTCGGGTGATGTCCACTCCTCGTTCCATGCTTTTCGCAATCAACTCGCCGCAGGACTGAATATGGGGCTGGCGGGGATCCCATGGTGGACGACCGATATCGGCGGCTTCCAGGGAGGGAACGTTAACGACCCGGCGTTCCATGAATTGCTGATCCGTTGGTTCCAGTGGGCGGTGTTTACACCGGTACTGCGCATGCACGGCTATCGCGAACCGCAGATCCAACCTCCGGAGCGCTACCGTGACGGTATTCCTCAGTGTAACAGCGGTTCGCCTAATGAGCTGTGGAGTTACGGAGAAGAGAATTACGCCATCATGCAGCACTGGCTTACCGTGCGCGAAACCCTGCGCCCGTATATTGACGCGTTGTACCGGCAGGCTCATCTGCACGGAGACCCGCTCATGCGTCCGCTGTTCTGGCACTATCCGAAGGATAAGCAGAGCTGGGCGTGTGAAGATCAGTATCTGTTTGGTGAAGATCTTCTGGTGGCGCCGGTTATGCAGGCCGGTCAGCGTGAGCGCGATGTCTGGCTGCCGACGGGCAATAGCTGGATCGCCCTCAACGGTGAGCGCTACGCCGGTGGGGAGCATATCCGGGTGCCTGCGGCGCTGGAAACCATCCCGGTGTTTATCCGCGAAGGGAGTCCGCTTATCCAGCAACTGGTGGACTGACGTCAGGCAAGTGCCCAAAAATAGACAATTTTTTTAGTAAAGCCTGCCTGCCGTCGCGTTTGCGCGTAAAGTAAGCAGGCTTACTATTTTTGGCAAGGATCCCGTCATGTTCGACCCTACACTACTCATACTTCTGGCCCTGGCTGCTTTGGGTTTTGTCAGCCACAATACCACCGTCGCGATTTCCATTTTGGTCCTGATCATCGTTCGCGTCACACCGTTGAACACCTTCTTCCCGTGGATAGAAAAACAGGGGCTTACCATCGGGATCATTATTTTGACCATCGGTGTGATGGCCCCGATTGCCAGCGGAACGCTACCGGCCTCAACGCTGCTGCACTCCTTTGTGAACTGGAAATCGCTGGTGGCGATTGCAGTGGGCGTTTTTGTCTCATGGCTTGGCGGGCGCGGCGTGACGCTGATGAGCAGCCAGCCTTCTCTGGTGGCCGGGCTGCTGGTGGGCACCGTGTTAGGCGTGGCGCTATTTCGTGGCGTGCCGGTTGGCCCGCTGATTGCTGCCGGACTGGTTTCGCTGTTTATCGGGAAGTCGTAGTCAGGCTGGCGATATAGCGGGCGGGCGTCTGTCCCAGTCCTTTCTTGAACATGGTGATAAAGGCGGTGGTGGAGTCATACCCCAGCGCCTGCGCCGCCTGCTGGACCGACTTTCCGCCGATCAAAAACTGCAATGCGACAATCAGCTGGAGCTGGTGTCGCCAGCGGCGAAAGCTTAAGCCGGTCTCTTTCACCACCAGCCGCGCCAGATTGCGCTCGCTCATGGCAAAGTGGCTGGCCCACTGCGCCAGCGTCTGCCAGGCGGCAGGTTCGTTTGCCATGGTCTCACTCATCAGACGAATTTTCGGATGCGGAGATACCGGCAGCTGGAGATGCTCCTGCGGTTGCAGGGGCAGTTCATCAAACAGGACGTCAACCAGCCTTCCGGTAGCGGGAAGAGGCAGTTCCTCCTGTGACCTGTCCGCGAGCGCCAGCACCAGCTCCCGCACCAGGGGTGATATTTTCAACGTACAGGTACGGGTCGGCAATTCGAGCGCACCGGGTTCAATAAACAGCAGGCAGAGCTGCGCGCCGGGCGTCGCCTTGTTGCTGTGCGGCGTTTGACCCGGGATCCACACCGCATACTGGGGCGGTACCATCAGCATCGCGTTCTCTACTTCACAGGTGATCGCTCCTCCCAACGCCATAATCAGCTGCCCTTTGCGGTGCTGATGCAGCGGAATGTACTGTTCTTGTGCCACCACGCGGATGCGAAAGGCCACCGCCGCGTCGTGCTGGCTATCGGGATCGTAGCCGTCGAGTCCCAGTCCATACATAAAGATGTCCGATATTAGCGATAAACTGTCATTTTAGCCTGATTTCAACCACGACTTAAATCGGTATGGTATGCGCTCGCCTGAACGTAAGAGACAATAATGACTACTGCTATTCAACCTTCCGGGAAACAGGGCGCGCTGCTGGTTGCAGGCATCCTGATGATCGCCACGACGCTGCGCGTCACCTTTACCGGGGTCGCCCCCCTGCTCGACACCATCCGACAGGACTATGGCTTAAGCACGGCGCAAACCGGCCTGCTCACAACGCTGCCTCTGCTGGCCTTCGCCTTTATCTCTCCCCTTGCCGCAGGCGTCGCCCGGCGCCTGGGCATGGAGCGCAGCCTTTTTATCGCTCTGCTGCTGATTTGCATCGGGATTGGCGTACGTTCGCTGCCGTCGGCCTCGCTGCTGTTTATCGGTACGGCGATCGTGGGCTGTGGGATTGCGCTGGGCAATGTCCTGTTACCCGGATTAATCAAACGTGATTTTCCGGGCCAGGTCGCAAAACTGACGGGGGCTTATTCGCTGACGATGGGGGCCGCCGCTGCCGCAGGGTCGGCGCTGATCGTCCCGCTGTCGCTGGGGAATGCTGGCTGGCACGGGGCGCTGTTGATGCTGATGTTCTTCCCGCTGGTGGCGCTGCTGCTGTGGTTACCGCAATGGCGCAAGAGGCCGGCCGCCACCCTGACCGGTGCGGGCGCGTTGCACAATCGGGCAATCTGGCGCTCGGCACTCGCCTGGCAGGTGACGCTTTTTCTGGGCATTAACTCGCTGATTTACTACGTCATTAACGGCTGGTTACCCGCGATTTTACTTAGCCACGGCTACAGCGAAACGCAGGCTGGCTCCATGCACGGACTTCTCCAGCTGGCAACCGCTGTTCCCGGTCTCGCCATTCCGCTGATCCTGCACCGTCTTAACGATCAGCGTGGCATAGCCGGGCTTGTCGCTCTGATGTGCGCCGTCAGTGCGGCCGGGTTCTGGTTCGCGCCGGGGCTGGCCGTCGTCTGGACGCTGGTGTTTGGCTTTGGATCCGGCGCCACCATGATCCTCGGCCTGACGTTTATCGGACTGCGGGCCAGCTCGGCCCATCAGGCCGCCGCGCTCTCCGGCATGGCACAGTCGATTGGCTATCTGCTGGCGGCCTGTGGCCCACCGCTGATGGGGAAAATTCACGATACCGCCGGAGACTGGCGCATTCCGCTGCTGGCCTGCGCGCTGGCTGCGGTAGTGATGGCCCTGTGCGGCATGCTGGCCGGGCGTGACCGGGAGATCACACCCCGCTGACATTCAAGGCAGACCTGACGGTCTGCTTTTTTTATCCCTGCGCCGCCCGCAGCATGGCCTGTACCAGCACCACCGGGCGCCCTTGAAGCGCAGCCCGCTCATGCTGGAACAGGGTGATGACAAAGAAAGGATGGGTCAGCAGCTCTGCCGCGCGGATCTCGCCCTGCTCGTCCCAGCCCGTTACGCGCATGTCGCCCCGCTCAAGCTGGCTGGCAAACTCAGACGAGACGCCGTAATTGCAGTGATAACCTTCCTGAATTTCCGGCTTGCCGTACGCTTTGGCAATCAGCGTGTTGTTCCGCAGCTCAATCGCGTCGGTTTTTTCCACCAGCGAGCAGGCCAGCGGCGCAATCACCATCCTCCCCTCGGTATCGGTTTCGGCATGGCCTGCATCGTGCCAACCCAGCACATTACGGGCATACTCAATCAGCGCATGCTGGAACCCGCCGCAGGTGCCGAGAAAAGGGATGCTGTTTTCACGCGCGTAACGCGCGGCAATAAACGCCGCCTCGGTGTTTTTATACGGGCTTGCCGGTACCAGCCAGATGGCATCGTACCCGACCAGGTCTTCGGGGTTGGTCAGCTCAGGCGTGGCGAGCCAGTCATAATCAGCGGTGAGATCCAGAACCGCAGCGGCGTCGTCAATCGCCAGCGGGATCGCCTGGTGCGCAATAACATCGGGATTGTAATCACCAACCAGCGCAATGCGCAGCGTCGTTTTAACCGGGGAGAGTTCCATGAGAGATTCCTTATGCCGGAGGATTTTCAGATAACATAAGGAACCTCAGACTACCGATCTTTTGCAATTATCACAATACCTTAAATTGGGTGGTTAAACGCCGGGTGCTATAGTGTTCTTGCCGAACGTCGAACGGTAGGAGGAAAACGGATGATTCAATGTAAGCGCGTCTATGAGCAGGCAACGTCAGACGATGGTTACCGGGTGCTGGTAGACAGACTCTGGCCGCGAGGGATAAAAAAGACCGACCTCGCCTGTGATGAGTGGTGTAAAGCGCTAACGCCGTCCAGCGAACTGCGGAAAGCCTTTCACAGTGAAACGATCGATTTCACCGCGTTCAGTGAAGCCTATCGTAAAGAGCTGGCGCAGCAGCAGGATGAAGGCAAACGCCTGGCGGCCCTCGCCCGACAGCAGACCGTGACGCTACTCTATGGGGCGAAAAATACGGAGCAGAATCACGCGCGGGTACTGGCGGACTGGCTGCGTGAACTGTGATTAACCGATTGCCAGCTCATCCACGTTGTGTGGCATCTCGTCGGGAGTAAGCGGCATCAAATGTTCCGGGCGAACAAACGCAAAACCGTGCTGATTATCAAAGGCGTAAACATCACCGGTGACCAGCCACAGCGCACGCGCTGATGTATCAGGTAATTGCGTCATGACGCCGTTAACCGGGTTCACAAAACGCTGGCCCGGCTGACAAAGGCCAAACAGCTCCACGGATTTACCGATATTTCGACGGCCCGCCGTCGTACGCGCACCCACAATTATCGCCATGCTGCCCGGTTTTAACTGAAACATACTTCTTCTCGCAAACGTACCGCCAGAAACTGGCTAAGAATAATCCTAAAGAGAAGTGTATCGCAGTTTTATTGCCGTTGTCATCTGGTCGGTTGCGGATGATCGCGGCGGTAGAGATCCCATTCATCGATCACTTCCCCGCCTGGCAATTTGCACTCGGTACGTACACCCTGCGGGCTTTGAACAGGGATTTGCTCTCCCCCTTTCTCCAGACAGTACACTGACGCCGGATTTGCCATACCAATAGCGTGCGGCGGTTGAGGCGCATCGGGAGGAGGTGTCTTTGTTGAGCATGCGGCCAGCGGTAAAACCAGCGCCAGGAGAAGATATTTCATTATCATGATCCTTCAGGGTGTTGAAAACGTCAGAGTAACGGGTCATCGCCGTTTTCTCCATGATTTCTCCATTAAACCTGCACGATTCATCCCTATAGTGGTGTCTGTTCTCACTCTGACCAGAGAACATCATTCCGTAATCAAGATGTTTTGCCCCGATCTCAACATCGGGGCTTTTTTTTAGCCTCTCCTTCATCCGCTTTCAGAAGAATCTATAAAATTAATCCAGTTCATGTTTTACTATGACCGGAGTCTATATTTTCAGCATAACATGCAGATACAGAGGTCTTCTGCATGGGAGTCAACCTGCCTCATGTCAGATATCATTCTTGCCCGTGTTTCAGAAACCCTCTCCACCGAGCAATCTCTCGACAGTCTGGTGCGTCAGCTACTGGAAATGCTGGAAATTGTGACGGATATGGAATCAACCTACCTGACCAAAATCGATATCAACGCGCGTTTGCAGCACATTTTATATGCCCGTAACAGCAAGCAAATGCAGATCCCGGAAGGGTTCAGCGTGCCCTGGGACGAAACGCTCTGTAAGCGCGCCATGGATAGCGACACCTTGTTCAGTAACGAGGTGCCCGACCGCTGGCCGGAGTGTGAAGCGGCAAAAGCACTGGGTATTACAACCTATATGAGCGTGCCGGTTCACCTGGCTGACGGTTCTCTGTACGGCACGCTTTGCGCTGCCAGCACCGCACAGAAACAGTTCAGCGAGCGTGGCGAGCAGGTGATCAGGCTCTTTGCCGGGTTAATTGGTCAGTACATTCAGAAAGAGTCGCTTGTGCTTCAGCTTCGTGAAGCAAATGCGGCGCTCATTGCCCACTCTTACACCGACGCCCTTACCGGCCTGCCGAACCGTCGCGCCATTTTTGAAAACCTTACCACCCTGTTCTCACTGGCGCGCCATCTTAACCGCAACGTCATGATTGCCTTTATTGACCTCGATGATTTCAAGCGAATCAATGATCAGTACGGTCATGAAGCGGGCGATCGGTTCCTCGTTCAGGTCGGCAATCGTCTGACTCACCAGCAAACGCAGGACGAAATTATCGGCCGGCTCGGCGGCGATGAATTTCTGGTTGCCAGCCTGAGTCACAGCGATGATGGCGACGCCAGCACAGAGGTCAACGCTATCAAAACCCGCCTCAACGGCCGTATCGCGGGTGAATATGGGTTAGGTAATGTCACTATTCTCTATCCCGGTGCAAGCTATGGCGTCGTTATTGTTGATCCTCACTGCACAGATGAAGATAGTGCCCTGCGCACCGCAGACCTCGCGATGTATCAGGATAAAAAAGGAAAAAACAAAACAGGCTTTGTCGCGTTAGATTAAAACCGTACACTCTACGGCCTTATACAAACTCAAACAGGTGATGGCATGAGAATAGGGATCCTCTTTCCGGTGGTTATTTTTATCACGGCAGTCGTGTTTTTAGGCTGGTTTTTCCTTGGCGGTTACGCCGCGCCGGGGGCATAAATGAGAAAAACGACCCTCATCATGCTGATTGTCGCCATCGTGGCCGTCGCCGGTACGCAGTTAGGCTGGTGGTAACGCCCAAAGTAAAAAGGCCGCCCTCAGGCAGCCTTTTTAACACAGGTCAGATTTAGCTTTTGATTTTTCTGTAGATAAACAGAACAACCAGCGCGCCAATCACCGCGACGACAAAGCTGCCGAAGTTGAAGCCATCAACTCTGCCAAAGCCGAACAGGGTACTGATCCAGCCACCGACGACTGCACCCACAATCCCCAGAACGATCGTGACGATGAAACCGCCGCCATCTTTGCCCGGCATAATCCACTTCGCCAGGATCCCCGCAATCAGCCCAAAGATAATCCAGGATAAAATTCCCATAGCTTTCCTCTCTGTATGGTTTTTGTCATTAAATCAACGACACAGAAAAGGATAGCACAGGATCTGAGAAAGGAAATTTGTGATAAGAATCACACGGTTCGTTTGAGTAAAATCTGAGCAATAAAAATTGCCGTTCCACACTCATCGTGGGGTTGCATCTTTTACTGAGAAAGATTATCTTTCTCATTACTGAATAGTTGAGCAAATCACTCAGGTATTCAGTACGACATTGCTCACATTGCTTCCAGTATTTCTTGCCCACTTTTTAGTGGGCTTTTTTTTGCCTCACCCCACCAAAATCTGGCGTTTTTTCCCAGGAGGTGAACCGCTATTCTCTGTGGCTACTGAACAGCAAAGTGAATCTGATAACATGAACGTATCGAGCAAGTTCGTCATCTGCCTTAATCTTGTTTCTGCCAGTACGCTACTGTTACTGCTCTCAACACGGTTTGAGTGGTTCTGAGATGTAATGAGTCGGCATGGTGGCTTTCCTTTCAATTACGTGCGGGCTTAACGCGCATACTTGTAGCTTTAATGACCTGTGTTAAGATCCCTGCACCTCAGGACGTGGCGGGACAGCAGGAAAATGAACAAGGCCATTGCCGTTGCTATCATCTCAACCTTTATGGTCGTCCTGTCGCTGTATGCGGTTAACGCCATTATCGTTGAGCAGCAAAAGGACCGGCAGAGGGAGATCTCCCACACGCTCTTACGCTATTCCGAAGACTTGACGCAAAATATCGCCAGTACGCTTAAAAATACCTCCGCGAAGGGATGCGATAACGCCAGCCTGAACGTCTACCGTAATTTAAAGATGCAGAGTCTCTATTTCGCCGATGTGGGGTTTATTGAAAATGGGAAAATTACCTGCACCGCATTTTGGGGCAAGCTGGCAAATCCCATCGCCCTTCCCTCTGAGCTTCACAACACCCTGAACGGATTCAGTCTGGCGCAATTTTCACAGAAAGATTTTTTTGTAGGCAATGCGACAATTTATAACCATCTTATTATCTTCACATCACGTTCAGCCTACGATAAATTCTCTCCGGTCACCGCCAACTATTCACTTCGTTCTACCACGAAAGATTTCGACCGAACCTTTTTTACCGTTACGTCACCTACAGAAAACCTTAGCCGCTTGTCGTCACTGTTATTCACACAGACCGTGACGCAGTGCAGCACGCGCTGGGATTTGTGCGTTACCGTCACCCACCACAATGCCGGACTGGCATCGCTCTCCCGCGTAGTGATGGTGCTCCTGTGCCTGTTTTTATACTTTATCTGGGTATCCCTGACGCTGTTTTCTCTTCGACTTTATGAAGATCGACTTTCTCTTGAGCGAACGCTGGTCAAGGCGGTGATAGCGAATACTATCAGCGTTCATTTTCAGCCCATAATTCGGGTTGCTGATAAGAAAATCGTCGGGGTTGAAGTCTTATCAAGATGGCAGGATAACAATCACAAAGAGGTTTCTCCTGAGCTGTTTATCCCGTTAATTAAAAAAATTGGTCTGTATAACGTTTATTATCAGAACATGATAAAGAAATCCCTGGCGGAAATTGCCGGGCTGGCGGCCGAACATCAGTTAATGATTTCACTGAACGTTGGCCGGACGGAAATTGAAGACGGCAAATTTCTGGCGGTATTACGTCATGCATGCTTAGAGAACGCTATTCCCTTATCGTTAATCAAAGTTGAGTTATCCGAGAATGGCGTTTCCACCTCGGCCATCCTTGAAGAGTTTTGTGAGGATCTTAAATCGGCAGGCGTCAAAATTTCAATAGACGATTTTGGCGTGCAAAACTCTAATCTGGCAAGGCTGTCCAATCTCAAATATGACGAAATCAAAGTGGATAAGTCGTTAGTGGATGGCATCAACGAGCATTATAAACAGGATATCCTGGTGATCTTTAGCGACGCGCTCGCTAAACTGCACAAAACCCTGGTGTTTGAGGGAGTCGAAAGCGAAACGCAATATCAGTTCATCGCGCAGAGATACCCCGATGCCCTCGTGCAAGGCTGGTACTTTTCAAAATCACTAACCCGGCACGACCTCGCCAGCCTGCTGGCTTACTCAGCGCGATGAAGCGTTATTCATTGCCCCATTGATTCAGGAAGTTCGCAATATCGTCAATGCGCGCTTCATCTATCTCCGCCTGGACAGCCATCTCCCGCTGCGCCTCTTCACTGATTTCCTCATTGTTGTTTAAGCGAGTGAGCAGCAGCTGAAAATAGTGTGCCAGTGGCGTACGCTCCGCCTCTTCTGGCGGTTTTGCCGTTTCAGTCGCATACTCGTCGACGATGTCATAATACTTGAGCGGGATATCATGGGTCATAGCGTTGTTTTCCGTCTTGTGTGCATAAAAAACGGGAACCCTCAGGCTCCCGTTGTCATTTAACCCAGCGAGTGGATTACATGTTCGCGATAATCGCGTCGCCAAACTCTGAGCATTTCAGAAGTTTAGCGCCTTCCATCAGACGTTCAAAGTCATAGGTGACGGTTTTGGCGTTAATCGCGCCTTCCATACCCTTAACGATCAGGTCTGCGGCTTCGAACCATTCCATATGACGCAGCATCATCTCTGCGGACAGAATGATAGAGCCTGGGTTGACTTTGTCCTGGCCCGCATATTTCGGTGCAGTACCGTGAGTTGCTTCGAACAGGGCGCACTCGTCACCGATGTTCGCGCCCGGGGCGATACCGATACCACCGACCTGCGCTGCCAGCGCATCAGAGATGTAGTCACCGTTCAGGTTCATACAGGCGATCACGTCATATTCAGCAGGACGCAGCAGGATCTGTTGCAGGAACGCATCGGCGATCACATCTTTAATGATGATCTCTTTACCGGTGTTCGGGTTTTTAATTTTCTGCCATGGGCCGCCGTCGATCAGTTCACCGCCGAACTCTTCGGTCGCCAGCTGGTAGCCCCAGTCTTTGAACGCGCCTTCGGTGAACTTCATGATATTGCCTTTGTGAACCAGGGTCACAGAGTCACGATCGTTGGTGATAGCGTATTCGATGGCGGCACGCACCAGACGCTTGGTCCCTTCTTCGGAGCACGGCTTGATGCCGATGCCGCAATGCTCAGGGAAGCGAATTTTCTTCACGCCCATCTCTTCGCGCAGGAATTTAATCACTTTTTCTGCATCAGCAGAATCCGCTTTCCATTCGATACCGGCGTAGATGTCTTCAGAGTTTTCACGGAAGATGACCATGTCGGTCAGTTCCGGGTGCTTAACCGGGCTTGGAGTGCCCTGGTAGTAACGCACCGGACGCAGACACACATACAGATCCAGTTCCTGACGCAGCGCCACGTTCAGGGAGCGAATGCCGCCGCCAACTGGCGTGGTCAGAGGGCCTTTGATAGCAACGCGATAGTCGCGGATCAGGTCCAGCGTTTCGGCTGGCAGCCAGACGTCCTGGCCATAAACTTGAGTCGATTTTTCACCGGTGTAAATTTCCATCCAGGAAATTTTACGCTCGCCTTTGTAGGCTTTCTCAACAGCGGCATCAACCACTTTCAGCATTGCCGGGGTAACGTCTACACCGATACCGTCACCTTCGATGAACGGGATAATCGGGTTGTGAGGAACGTTAATCTTGCCGTTTTGCAGGGTGATCTTTTTACCTTCCGCCGGAACAACTACTTTGCTTTCCATTAACCTCTCCTTCGAGCGCTTCTGGTTGTTACTGATCTTATGTTAATAAATTGTAATGAGCCTTCCGATAGTACCTGATTGTCCGACGCCATGAAAGGTCTTCGTTATTAGGCTATAATGCGGCAATTGATAACGCCTGAAAATACCATGAAGAAAACTTCTTTTAGAAAACACCGGGTTGAGCGATTCAGCTCACGACAAGCCACCAAAAGAACGCCAGAACCCCAGCCAACGCGGGTCATACTGTTCAATAAACCCTACGATGTATTGCCGCAGTTTACCGACGAGGCCGGGCGCAGCACGCTGAAGGATTTTATCCCCGTTCAGGGGGTCTACGCGGCCGGGCGTCTGGATCGCGACAGCGAGGGGCTGCTGGTGCTTACCAATGACGGCGTGCTCCAGGCCAGGCTTACTCAGCCGGGCAAACGTACCGGAAAAATTTACTATGTGCAGGTTGAAGGCGAGCCGGACGACGCGTCGCTGGCAAAGCTGCGCAACGGCGTAACGCTGAACGATGGTCCTACCCTGCCAGCTGGTATTGAGCGCGTGAATGAACCCGAGTGGCTGTGGCCGCGCAACCCGCCGATTCGTGAGCGCAAATCGATTCCCACCAGTTGGCTTAAAATCACCCTTTATGAAGGCCGCAACCGACAGGTCAGGCGCATGACTGCGCATGTGGGCTTCCCTACCCTGCGACTCATTCGCTACGCCATGGGCAGCTACACGCTGGACTCGCTGGCTAACGGGGAATGGCGGGATGTTACCCCTAAGGAGAACTGATGTTTAAACCCCATGTTACGGTCGCCTGCGTGGTCCACGCGCAGGGGAAATTCCTGGTGGTGGAAGAGACCATCAACGGCAAAGCGCTTTGGAATCAGCCAGCCGGGCATCTTGAAGCCAACGAAACCTTATTGCAGGCAGCGAAACGCGAGCTCTGGGAAGAGACGGGTATCCGCGCCGAACCGCAGCACTTTATCCGTATGCATCAGTGGATAGCGCCTGACCAGACACCTTTCCTGCGCTTTTTATTCGCCGTTGAGCTTAACGAAACGTGCGCCACTGAACCGCACGACGACGATATCGATCGCTGCCTGTGGATGACCGCAGACGAGATCCTGAACGCGTCAAACCTGCGCTCGCCGCTGGTTGCGGAAAGCATCCGCTGCTGGCAGTCTGCGGCTCGCCTGCCGCTGGATGTCATTGCAGAATTTAACTGGCCGTTTACAGAGGGTGTCAATGGTGGGGGGGCGTGATAGAATACGCCGCCTTGAAGTTCAATGTCGTGAGTATTCCATGTCAGATAACAGCCAGAAAAAAGTGATCGTCGGCATGTCCGGCGGTGTCGATTCCTCCGTTTCCGCCTACCTGTTGCAGCAACAGGGCTATAAGGTGGAGGGCCTGTTCATGAAGAACTGGGAGGAAGACGATGGCGAGGAATACTGCACTGCCGCTGCGGATCTCGCCGATGCGCAGGCCGTGTGCGATAAGCTCGGCATCGAACTGCACACCGTTAACTTTGCCGCAGAATACTGGGACAACGTTTTTGAACTCTTCCTCGAAGAGTACAAAGCGGGCCGCACGCCAAACCCGGATATCCTGTGTAACAAAGAGATCAAATTCAAAGCCTTCCTGGAATTCGCCGCGGAAGATCTGGGCGCAGACTACATTGCGACCGGCCACTACGTGCGTCGCGCGGATGTGAATGGTAAAAGCCAGCTGCTGCGCGGTCTGGATGGCAATAAAGATCAGAGCTACTTCCTCTATACGCTGAGCCATGAACAGATTGCCCAAAGTCTGTTCCCGGTCGGCGAGCTGGAAAAGCCGGAAGTGCGTAAGATTGCTGAAGATTTGGATCTGATCACCGCGAAGAAAAAAGACTCCACCGGTATCTGTTTTATCGGCGAGCGTAAATTCCGCGAGTTCCTGGGGCGCTACCTGCCTGCACAGCCGGGCAAAATCGTCACCGTTGACGGTGATGAGATTGGTCAGCACCAGGGGCTGATGTACCACACTCTCGGCCAGCGTAAAGGTCTGGGTATCGGCGGCACCAAAGAGGGCAGCGAGGATCCGTGGTACGTGGTCGACAAAGATGTCGAAAACAATATTCTGGTGGTGGCTCAGGGTCACGACCATCCGCGCCTGATGTCCGTTGGACTTATCGCGCAACAGCTGCACTGGGTCGATCGCGAGCCGCTGAAAGGCACGTTGCGCTGCACCGTGAAAACGCGCTACCGCCAGACGGACATCCCTTGCACCGTCACCGCACTGGATGACGATCGCATTGACGTGCGTTTCGACGAACCGGTTTCCGCCGTTACCCCTGGCCAGTCAGCTGTTTTCTACAGCGGCGAAATTTGCCTCGGCGGTGGGATCATTGAACAGCGCCTGCCGCTGCCTGCTGTTTAAACCGTTTGCACACATAAAGGAGACCGTGTGGCGAAGAACTATTACGACATCACCCTGGCGCTGGCGGGAATTTGCCAGTCAGCCCGTCTGGTGCAACAGCTGGCGCATCAGGGTCATTGCGACGCTGATGCCCTGCACGTTTCACTCAACAGCGTTATCGATCTTAACCCAGGCTCCACGCTGGGCGTCTTTGGCGGCAGTGAAACCAATCTTCGTCTCGGTCTTGAAACCCTGCTCGGCATGCTCAACGCCAGCAACCGTCAGGGGTTGAACGCGGAACTGACCCGCTACACCTTAAGCCTGATGGTGCTGGAACGTAAGCTGAACGCGGCGAAAGGCGCAATGAATACCCTGGGCGATCGCATCGCCGGGCTACAGCGCCAGCTCGACCACTTTGACCTCCAGTCTGAGACCCTGCTGAGCGCGATGGCCGGTATCTACGTCGACGTAATTAGCCCGCTCGGCCCGCGTATTCAGGTCACCGGTTCGCCTGCCGTATTGCAAAGCCCACAGGTACAGGCGAAGGTACGCGCTTCGCTGCTGGCAGGCATCCGTGCCGCCGTGCTGTGGCAACAGGTCGGCGGTGGCCGCCTACAGCTCATGTTTTCTCGTCATCGCCTGACGACTCAGGCAAAACAAATTCTTGCTCATTGTTAACCTCCCGGAGTTGCGAATTATGGAATTATCCTCACTGACCGCCGTATCCCCTGTCGATGGACGCTACGGCGATAAAGTCAGCGCGCTGCGCGGGATCTTCAGCGAATATGGCCTGCTGAAGTTCCGTGTTCAGGTTGAAGTGCGCTGGCTGCAAAAGCTGGCCGCCCAGACAGCAATCAAGGAAGTTCCTGCTTTTGACGCAAAGGCAAACGATTACCTTGATAAAATCGTTGCTGAGTTCAGCGAAGAAGATGCCGCGCGTATTAAAACCATCGAACGCACCACCAACCACGACGTGAAAGCGGTTGAATACTTCCTGAAAGAGAAAGTGGCAAGCGTCCCTGCCCTGCACGCGGTATCTGAATTTATTCACTTCGCCTGTACCTCTGAAGATATTAACAACCTGTCTCACGCGCTGATGCTCTCTACCGCACGCAAAGAGGTGGTACTCCCTTACTGGCGTAAAATCATCGATGCGGTGAAAGCGCTGTCCGTGGAGTACCGCGATATTCCGCTGTTGTCCCGTACTCATGGCCAGCCAGCAACCCCATCCACCATGGGTAAAGAGATGGCAAACGTGGCGTACCGCATGGAACGCCAGTATCGTCAGCTGGAGCAGGTTGAGATCCTCGGCAAAATCAACGGCGCGGTGGGTAACTACAACGCCCACATTGCGGCGTACCCGGAAGTGGACTGGCACCAGTTCAGTGAAGAGTTCGTGACGTCTCTGGGGATCCAGTGGAACCCGTACACCACCCAGATTGAGCCGCACGACTACATCGCTGAGCTGTTTGACTGCATTGCGCGCTTCAACACCATCCTGATCGACTTCGATCGTGACGTCTGGGGCTAC
This sequence comes from Enterobacter cloacae complex sp. SYL003, assembly GCF_049236925.1. Classification (NCBI taxonomy): domain Bacteria; kingdom Pseudomonadati; phylum Pseudomonadota; class Gammaproteobacteria; order Enterobacterales; family Enterobacteriaceae; genus Enterobacter; species Enterobacter cloacae complex sp. SYL003. Next base: position 68,644 of record NZ_JBMKJK010000012.1, read on the forward strand.
ATCGCCCTGAACCACTTCAAGCAGAAGACCATCGCCGGGGAAATCGGTTCGTCCACCATGCCGCACAAAGTGAACCCAATCGACTTCGAAAACTCCGAAGGTAATCTGGGCCTGGCGAATGCCGTGTTGCAGCATATGGCGAGTAAGCTGCCGGTCTCCCGCTGGCAGCGCGACCTGACTGACTCCACGGTGCTGCGTAACCTGGGCGTGGGTATTGGCTACGCGCTGATCGCCTACCAGTCCACCCTGAAGGGTGTGAGCAAGCTGGAGGTGAACCGCGACCGTCTGCTGGACGAGCTGGATCACAACTGGGAAGTGCTGGCGGAGCCGATTCAGACGGTGATGCGTCGTTATGGCATCGAAAAACCGTACGAGAAACTCAAAGAGCTGACCCGCGGTAAACGCGTTGATGCTGAGGGTATGAAACAGTTTATCGATGGTCTGGCGCTGCCCGAAGAAGAAAAAGCGCGCCTGAAAGAGATGACCCCGGCAAACTATATTGGCCGCGCCATTACTATGGTTGACGAGCTGAAGTAATCACCCTCCCCCTTTCCACCCGGAAAGGGGGCTGCTTTTCATCATCGTGTCGACGTTCACACCCCGTTACAGGCTCTGCCGGGATTACAACCTGTTGTCAGGCTGGTTGTTATTTTTCGCCGTGGAATAACTTTCCGGAATATATCGTTTTAAGCCGAACGGGCACAGCCTGAACTGGCACGGGGTCTCAACCGTGCATGGCCGATCCATCTCCTGCCGGTTACCTGGACACGCGTTTTTCTGTTTGAACCCCATCCAGCCAATTGATGTATAGGGCATTGCCTGCGCTATCCATACCCTACGCCGCCGATCGTTAATCAGGATACCCTGGTTTGAGGTGGTGATGATTTCACCGGCACGAACGTAATAATCCCCTTTTAGCCAAAGGATATAATTCAGGCCATATTGTGTTTCAACTTTGCAAAAGATGGTTCCACTTTCCGGGCTCGCAATAGTCTCAACAACCTTCCATTCCATAGAATCCTCTTTACTCGCTATATTGCTGTTTTGTTGTGTAAAAATGCTGATTTTCTGGCACATCTTATGCAAATCTAATTTCGCACCATAAAATAAGCGTAGACAAAGACAGACATAGTGAGAACATCCTTACAAAAAAAAGGGCAATCTTTACAAAACTGGCGTGCCCGTTCTGTCAAAAAAGCGACTCGCCTTCAACCGTTCATAAACGGATGGATGTTTTATCCGGATTGCGAAAGCGTGCGAAAACAAGTCAGTTTATATTACCCGCGCCTTCTGGGGGCGTATGAGGCTTATGTGAGGTGGGTGGGCGATATGAAACAGGATCAGGTCAACATACTTAATAATCAGATGCCTGGGGTATTACCACCTGTCTTCGGAAGCATGAAAAAAATCATTTAATTTCATAACGCTGGTGTCAACCTGGATAATCAGCGTTAAACTATTCATACCATTTATAAAGGGAGAAATGATGATGCGCGTACTGGTTGTTGAGGATAACGCATTGCTACGTCATCACCTGAAAGTTCAACTTCAGGAGATGGGTCATCAGGTGGACGATGCTGAAGACGCAAAAGAGGCCGATTATTATCTCAATGAACACCTGCCGGACATCGCCATTGTCGATTTAGGGCTGCCGGATGAAGACGGATTATCTCTTATCCGCCGCTGGCGTAGCCATGACGTTTCCCTGCCGGTACTGGTGCTGACTGCTCGCGAAGGCTGGCAGGACAAGGTTGAAGTGTTGAGCGCAGGCGCAGATGACTACGTGACCAAACCCTTCCATATTGAAGAAGTCGCCGCGCGTATGCAGGCGCTGCTGCGCCGCAACAGCGGGTTGGCGTCACAGGTGATCTCTCTGCCGCCGTTCCAGGTGGATCTCTCCCGCCGCGAATTTTCAATAAATGATGAAGTAATCAAGCTGACCGCATTCGAATACACCATCATGGAAACGCTGATCCGTAACAACGGTAAAGTGGTGAGCAAAGATTCCCTGATGCTTCAGCTTTATCCGGATGCCGAACTGCGCGAAAGCCACACCATTGACGTGCTGATGGGCCGCCTGCGCAAAAAAATTCAGGCACAGTACCCGCACGACGTGATTACCACCGTGCGTGGTCAGGGCTACCTGTTCGAATTACGCTAAATGAAAGGGATTTTGCGCCACATTTTACCCCTTTCACTGCGGGTTCGCTTTCTGCTGGCAACCGCCGCCGTCGTGCTCGTGCTGTCCCTCTCTTACGGAATGGTGGCGTTGGTCGGGTACAGCGTAAGCTTCGATAAAACCACCTTCCGCCTGCTTCGCGGCGAAAGTAATCTGTTCTATACCCTGGCGAAATGGGAGAACAACCAAATCACCGTCGAGATGCCGGAAAACCTGAACCAGCAGAGCCCAACGCTGGCACTCATTTACGATGAAAAAGGAAAATTGCTGTGGGCGCAGCGCGACGTCCCCTGGCTGAAAAAGCGCATCCGTCCGGAATGGCTTAAAACCAATGGTTTTCACGAAATAGAAGCCGACCTCAACTCTACCAGCATCCTGCTGCGTGACGATCGGGCGTTACAGAACAAGCTCAATGAGATCCGCGCTGAAGATGACGACACGGAGATGACCCACTCGGTGGCCATCAACCTGTATCCCGCTACTCTGAACATGCCGCAGCTGACCATTGTAGTGATCGATACCATACCGGTTGAGCTAAAACGTTCGTATATGGTCTGGAACTGGTTCGTGTACGTTCTGGCTGCCAACCTGCTGCTTGTGATCCCTCTCCTGTGGGTTGCTGCTTGGTGGAGCCTCCGCCCGATTGAATCCCTTGCCAAAGAGGTGCGCGAGCTGGAGGAACATCACCGCGAGAAGCTTAACCCTGAAACTACGCGCGAACTGACCAGCCTGGTGCGCAACCTCAACCGCCTGCTGAAAAGCGAACGTGAACGTTACGACAAGTATCGCACGACGCTCACCGATCTTACGCACAGCCTGAAAACCCCGCTGGCAGTGATGCAAAGTACACTGCGTTCAATGCGCAGTTCGAAAATGAGCGTGGATGACGCCGAGCCGGTAATGCTGGAGCAAATCAGCCGTATTTCACAGCAGATTGGTTATTATCTGCACCGCGCGAGCATGCGTTCCGGAAGCGCCTTATTGAGCCGTGAACTGCACCCGGTAGCCCCGCTGCTGGATAACCTCACCTCTGCGCTGAACAAGGTTTACCAGCGTAAAGGGGTAAACATCAGTCTGGATATCTCACCGGAAATAAGCTTTGTTGGCGAGAAGAATGACTTTATGGAAGTGATGGGTAATCTGCTCGATAACGCCTGCAAATATTGTCTGGAGTTTGTCGAGGTGTCCGCGCGCGTAACGGATAACGAACTGCATATTATCGTTGAGGATGATGGTCCTGGCATTCCCCATAATAAACGCGAAGTGGTATTCGATCGCGGTCAGCGCGCCGATACGCTGCGCCCGGGCCAGGGTGTCGGATTATCCGTCGCCCGGGAAATTGTCGATCAGTACGAGGGCAAGATTGAAACCGGCGAAAGTCTGCTGGGCGGTGCCCGTATGGAAGTCATTTTTGGCCGCCAACAGCCCGTATTGAACGATAGTTAACCCGAAATGTGAAAAATACGCGGATCTCGCAGCCAGGGGTCGGTGCTTCCGTTATAATCCGTCTCAGTAAGAGCCTGCGGAATACAAAAATATGGATTATCAATTAACGCTTAACTGGCCCGAATTTATTGAACGTTACTGGCAAAAACGCCCGGTCGTTCTTAAACGCGGGATCAGCAATTTTATCGACCCTATTTCTCCTGACGAACTCGCTGGTCTGGCGATGGAAAACGAGGTAGACAGCCGTCTGGTGAGCCATCAGGACGGGAAATGGCAGGTCAGCCACGGTCCCTTTGAAAGCTACGATCACCTGGGCGAAAGCAACTGGTCTTTACTGGTGCAGGCGGTCAACAACTGGCACGAACCCACCGCAGCCTTGATGCGTCCCTTCCGCGCCCTCCCAGACTGGCGAATGGACGATCTGATGATCTCCTTCTCTGTTCCCGGTGGCGGCGTGGGTCCGCATCTTGATCAGTACGACGTGTTTATCATTCAGGGTACAGGTCGCCGTCGCTGGCGAGTGGGCGAAAAAGTGCCAATGAAGCAGCACTGCCCGCACCCGGATCTGCTTCAGGTTGATCCGTTTGAAGGGATCATTGATGAAGAGCTGGAGCCAGGCGACATTCTGTATATCCCGCCAGGCTTCCCGCATGAAGGTTATTCCCTTGAAAACTCGCTAAACTATTCGGTTGGTTTCCGCGCGCCAAGCGGCCGCGAGATGATCAGCGGATTCGCTGACTATGTTTTACAGCGCGAGCTGGGCAGCCATCGTTACAGCGATCCGGATGTTCCGGCGCGTGAGCACCCGGCCGATATTCTGCCAGAGGAGCTGGATAAGCTGCGCGGTATGATGCTGGATCTGATCAACGAACCGGAGCACTTCAGACAGTGGTTTGGCGAGTTTATCAGCCAGTCGCGTCACGAACTGGACGTCGCGCCGCCAGAGCCGCCGTATCAGGCAGATGAAATTTATGATGCCCTCCAGCAGGGCGATAAGCTGGTTCGTCTGGGCGGATTACGTGTATTGCGCATTGGCGAAGAGGTATTCGTCAACGGCGAGCGCCTGGACTCTCCACACCGTCCGGCACTGGAAGCGATTGCCAGCCATATGGTGCTGTCTGCGGATACCTTTGGCGACGCGCTGGACGATCCCTCCTTCCTCGCCATGCTGGCCGCGCTGGTTAACAGCGGGTACTGGTTTTTTGAGGACTGAGTCATGATGTTTGCCGGGTGGCGGCTACGCCTTACCCGGCCTACAAAAGCCGTTCCCGTAGGCCCGGTAAGCGATGCGCCACCGGGCTTTTTTTACTTCCGCTCCCCCGCCGCAAAATCCTCAATCTCACCCGCCCAGTCTGCCGGATATAACCCCTCCCGCACGTCCCGATGAAACGTTGAATAGGGCCAGTCGACGACTTTCCCGACATAGCCATGCTTCAGCGGATTGATGTAGACGTAATCCATATGCCGCCGGTAATCCTGTTCATTGCGAATGGTGTGTTCCCAGAAACGCGGTTGCCAGACGTGGCGCATCTCAATGTTGCGGCTAAACATTTTTTTGATGTCGCGCCAGCGCGCCGAAAAGTCACTGTCCCCTTCCGGTAAGGTCCAGATACAGTGCATATGTTCAGGCAGGATAACCCAGGCGTTAATGGTGAAGGGCTTCGCATGCTTAACCGTGGCGGTAGCGGAACGCAGGCTGTCGATGTGGCGGGTAAGTAAATCGCTCTGGCGGTTTTGCAGATTGACGGTGAAAAACCAGGTCCCACCGGGGATGTAGTGGCGGCGGTAGTTTGACATTGGCACTCCTTGCCCATTGCCCGGTGGCGCTTCGCTTACCGGGCCTACGATCGAAATGTAGGCCGGGTAAGGCGTAGCCGCCACCCGGCATGAAACATTACCGCTTCGCGGTTAACTCTGCTATCCGCACAATCACCTGCACCGCTTTTTCCATCCCTTCCAGCGTCACGAACTCATGCTTGCCGTGGTAGTTATATCCACCGGTAAACAGGTTCGGGCACGGCAGGCCCATAAATGACAGCTGCGAACCATCGGTTCCACCACGGATCGGTTTCATCACCGGCTCGATATCACAATCGCGCATCGCCTGCTGGGCGATATCAAGAATGTGCGGATGCTCCATCACCTTCTCGCGCATATTGTAATAGCTGTCTTCGATGATGAGCTCAATATAGCAATCCGGATGCAGTCCCTTGCCGACCTTTTTCGCGATTTCCATCATCTTACGCTTGCGCGCTTCAAAGGCTTTGCGGTCAAAATCGCGGACGATATAGTGCATCTGCGCGCTGTCCACGTTCCCCTTGATGCTGGTCAGATGATAAAAACCCTCATACCCTTCCGTCATCTCCGGGCTCTCTTCGGCAGGAACTTCCGCATGAATACGCGCAGCCAGCGACAGCGCATTCACCATCACCCCTTTCGCAGAGCCCGGGTGCACGTTATTCCCGACGATTTTGATCGTCACCGATGCCGCGTTAAAGTTTTCATACTCAAGTTCACCCACGCCGCCACCGTCGACGGTGTAGGCCCACTGAGCATTAAACGCCTCAACGTCAAAATGTTTCGCGCCTTTTCCTACCTCTTCATCCGGCGTGAAGGCCACGCGGATATCGCCATGTGGGATATTTTTGCCCTTCAGCACCGCCAGCGCCGTCATGATCTCGGCGATACCCGCTTTGTCATCGGCCCCCAGCAAGGTTTTGCCGTCGGTGGTGATTAACGTCTGCCCCAGCAGCTGATGCAGTACCGGGAACATCACCGGCGACAGCACTTCGTCGCCAATGCCCAGCGCAATATCTCCGCCGCGGTAGTTTTCAACAATCTGCGGATTAACGTGTTTACCGCTAAAATCAGGTGAGGTATCGACATGAGAAATAAAGCCAATCGCCGGGATATCTCCCTCAACGTTGGCCGGCAGCGTTCCCATCACGGTCCCCTTTTCACTGAGCGTGACATCAACCAGCCCCATGGCCTCCAGCTGCTCTTTCAGCAGATTTAGCAGCTTCCACTGGCCTTCGGTGCTTGGCACCTGTCGGACCCCCGGCTTAGATTGGGTATCCAGCGAAACGTAATGTAAGAAACGCTCAAGTAGTTTATCCATGCAGTCACCCTCACTTTTTGTGACAACATTATCATTAAGCAGCAAAACGCAAATATTGCGTCAGGTCACTTTTATCCCGCAAACGAGAACTTTTTACGTTTATATCGTTCTGCGTTAATAAATGTAGCTTATGAATAAGTGAGAAGGATTGGCGATTCAATGGGTTTGCCGTAGAATGTCCGCCCTCATTACGAGTCACCAAGGTGGTTACACACAAACCCCGCTTCAGTCTGCTGCCTGAGGCGTCTATATGGGACAGCGCGAAAATTGAATACACAACCCCGTTCCCTTTCACCGCTGGTGCAACTGGAACGAATTCGTAAAAGTTTCGATGGCAAAGATGTCATTTCCGATCTTAATCTGACCATCAATGACGGTGAGTTTCTCACGCTGCTTGGCCCCTCCGGCTGCGGCAAAACCACCGTCCTGCGCCTTATTGCCGGGCTGGAAAGCGTCGATAGCGGCCATATCCATCTTGAGAACCAGGACATTACCCAGGTCCCTGCCGAAGATCGCCACGTCAATACCGTCTTTCAGAGCTATGCCCTGTTCCCGCACATGACCGTGTTTGAGAACGTGGCGTTTGGCCTGCGGATGCAAAAAACACCCGCCAGCGAGATCCCGCCGCGCGTTACCGAAGCCCTGCGCATGGTGCAGCTGGAGGCATTCGCCCAGCGCAAGCCGCATCAACTTTCTGGTGGTCAGCAGCAGCGTGTGGCTATTGCCCGCGCCGTGGTCAACAAACCACGCCTGCTCCTGCTGGATGAATCCCTCTCCGCGCTGGACTACAAGCTGCGCAAGCAGATGCAGAACGAGCTGAAAGCGCTTCAGCGTAAGCTCGGCATCACGTTCGTGTTTGTCACTCACGATCAGGAAGAAGCCCTGACTATGTCAGACCGTATCGTGGTGATGCGTGAGGGCAAGATTGAGCAGGACGGCACGCCGCGTGAAATTTACGAGGAGCCGAAAAACCTGTTCGTCGCCAGCTTCATTGGCGAAATCAATATTTTCAACGCCTCGGTGATTGAGCGTCTGGACGAGCAGCGCGTACTCGCCAACGTGGAAGGCCGCGAATGCAACATCACGGTGAACTTTGCCGTGGAAAAGGGACAAAGGCTCAACGTTCTGCTGCGCCCGGAAGATCTTCGCGTCGATGAGATCCACGACACGGCTGACGCCGAAGGTCTGATCGGTTACGTTCGCGAACGCAACTACAAAGGGATGACCCTCGAATCCGTTGTGGAACTGGAAAACGGCAAAATGGTGATGGTTAGTGAGTTCTTCAACGAGGACGATCCGGACTTCGACCACTCGCTGGATCAGAAGATGGTCATCAACTGGGTAGAAAGCTGGGAGGTTGTACTGGCTGATGAAGAACACAAGTAAGTTCCAGAATGTGGTGATTGCCACGATCGTCGGTTGGCTTGTGTTGTTTGTCTTTCTTCCCAACCTGATGATCATCGTAACCAGCTTCCTGACCCGCGACGACGCGAACTTCGTCTCGATGGTCTTTACGCTGGACAACTACGCACGCCTGCTCGATCCGCTCTACTTTGACGTGCTGCTGCACTCGCTCAATATGGCGCTGATTGCCACCGTTGCCTGTCTGGTGCTGGGGTATCCGTTCGCGTGGTTCCTGGCTCGCCTGCCGCAAAAAGTGCGTCCGCTGCTGCTGTTTTTACTGATTGTGCCATTCTGGACCAACTCGTTGATCCGCATCTACGGGCTGAAAATCTTCCTCAGCACCAAAGGTTATCTGAACGAGTTTCTGCTATGGCTTGGGGTTATTGATACGCCGATCCGCATTATGTTCACTCCGAGCGCGGTGATCGTCGGCCTGGTCTATATCCTGCTGCCGTTTATGGTGATGCCGCTTTACTCAAGTATTGAAAAGCTTGATAAACCACTTCTGGAAGCCGCGAGAGACCTGGGGGCCAGCAAGCTGCAAACCTTTATCCGCATCATTATCCCGCTGACCATGCCGGGCATTATTGCCGGATGTCTGCTGGTCATGTTGCCTGCGATGGGCCTGTTCTACGTGTCGGACCTGATGGGCGGGGCGAAAAACCTGCTGATCGGCAACGTGATCAAGAGCCAGTTCCTGAACATCCGCGACTGGCCGTTCGGCTCGGCCACCAGCATTACGCTGACGGTGGTAATGGGGCTGATGCTGCTGGTTTACTGGCGTGCCTCACGCCTGCTGAACAAGAAGGTGGAGCTGGAATGATCGGTCGACTGCTTCGCGGCGGTTTTATGACCGCCATTTATGCCTATCTCTATATTCCAATAATCATTTTGATCGTGAACTCCTTTAACAGTTCACGCTTCGGGATCAACTGGCAAGGGTTTACCACCAAATGGTATGGCCTGCTGATGAACAATGACAGCCTGCTACAGGCCGCTCAGCACTCGCTGACGATGGCGGTATTCTCTGCCACCTTCGCGACGCTGATTGGCTCGCTGACCGCCGTGGCGCTGTACCGCTACCGTTTTCGCGGTAAGCCGTTCGTCAGCGGTATGCTGTTTGTGGTGATGATGTCCCCGGACATCGTGATGGCCATTTCACTGCTGGTGCTGTTTATGCTGCTGGGCGTCCAGCTCGGTTTCTGGTCGCTGCTGTTTTCGCATATCACCTTCTGCCTGCCGTTTGTGGTGGTAACCGTCTACGCGCGACTGAAAGGATTCGATGTACGCATGCTGGAAGCGGCGAAGGATCTGGGAGCCAGCGAGATGACCATTCTTCGCAAAATCATCCTGCCGCTGGCGATGCCTGCCGTGGCAGCCGGATGGCTGCTCAGCTTTACCCTGTCGATGGACGACGTGGTCGTGTCCTCCTTCGTCACCGGGCCGAGCTACGAAATTCTGCCGTTGAAGATCTACTCAATGGTGAAAGTCGGTGTTTCACCCGAAGTGAACGCGCTGGCGACTATTCTGTTGGTGTTATCGCTGGTTCTGGTGATTGCCAGCCAGGTTATTGCTCGTGATAAAACAAAATCTCAGGGGACACAGAAATGAAAAAAATGCTTGCCGCTGCGGCACTGGTGCTCGGAATGGGTGCCGCGCATGCTGATGACAGCAAAACGCTCTATTTCTACAACTGGACCGAGTATGTGCCGCCGGGCCTGCTAGAGCAGTTCACCAAAGAGACGGGCATCAAGGTGATCTATTCGACCTACGAGTCGAATGAAACCATGTACGCCAAGCTCAAAACCTATAAAGATGGCGCGTATGACCTGGTGGTGCCGTCGACCTATTTCGTCGACAAGATGCGCAAAGAAGGCATGATCCAGAAGATCGATAAAACGAAGCTAACCAATTTTTCAAACCTCGATCCTGAGATGCTAAACAAGCCGTTCGACCCGAACAACGATTATTCCATTCCGTACATCTGGGGCGCGACGGCAATTGGCGTCAACAGCGATGCCGTTGATCCAAAAACGGTTTCATCCTGGGCTGACCTGTGGAAGCCGGAATACAAAAGCAGCCTGCTGTTAACCGATGATGCGCGCGAAGTGTTCCAGATTGCGCTGCGTAAACTCGGCTACTCCGGCAACACCACCGATCCGAAAGAGATCGAAGCGGCGTATAACGAACTGAAAAAGCTGATGCCAAACGTGGCAGCGTTCAACTCGGATAACCCGGCTAACCCGTATATGGAAGGTGAAGTGAATCTGGGGATGGTCTGGAATGGCTCTGCGTTTGTGGCGCGTCAGGCCGGTACGCCGCTGGAGGTGGTCTGGCCGAAAGAGGGCGGCATCTTCTGGATGGACAGCCTCGCGATCCCGGCTAATGCGAAAAACGTCGATGGCGCCCTGAAGCTGATTAACTTCCTGCTGCGCCCGGATGTGGCAAAACAGGTGGCGGAAACTATTGGTTACCCGACACCAAACCTGGCCGCGCGGAAGCTGTTAAGTCCTGAAGTGGCGAATGATAAATCGCTTTATCCGGACGCTGAAACCATCAGCAAAGGGGAATGGCAGAACGACGTCGGTGACGCGAGCCGCCTGTATGAAGAGTATTATCAGAAGCTAAAAGCAGGCCGTTAATGCACAACGGGCGACGCAAGGTCGCCCGTTACCCTTATAGCCCCTTCAGGAGTTTATCCACAAAGGCTGGTACCACCTCGCTGGCCAGACCGTAATGCTTCTCTTCAAACTCACTCCCGACCTGGCTTGGCTCCAGATTAAGCTCCACCGTATGGGCACCTTGCAGTCGCGCTTCGTGAACAAACCCCGCCGCAGGATAGACATGTCCTGAGGTACCAATGGCGATAAAGACGTCCGCCATGGCCAGGGCGCTGTAGATCTCATCCATTCCCAGCGGCATTTCGCCAAACCAGACCACATGGGGACGCAGACGCGAAGGGAACTGACAGCAGTGGCAGCGGTCTTCGTCCAGCACGTCCTCTTTCCACTCCAGCACCTGCCCACTCCATGCACACCGCACCTTGAGCAGTTCGCCGTGCATGTGAATGATGTTGTGGTTTCCGGCTCTTTCATGAAGATTGTCGATGTTTTGCGTCACCAGCAGAAAACGATCCCCCAGCGCCTCCTCCAGCTTTGCCAGCGCCAGGTGCGCCGCGTTTGGCGCAATCTCCGGCTGCTGAAGCTGGCGACGGCGGGCGTTGTAAAACGCCTGAACCAGCGCCGGATCGCGGGCGAAACCTTCCGGCGTCGCCACATCTTCTACTCGGTGTTCTTCCCACAGCCCGTCCGCCGCGCGGAAGGTCTGAATACCGGATTCGGCGGAGATCCCCGCCCCGGTCAACACCACCACTCTGGGTTTATCCATCGCTTCTGGCATCATCCTGTCTCTGAAAAAGATCCGCTGACGCAGGCGTTCACGTAAGCGGCGTTTATTTTTGCGAAAACGGCTGAGTCGACCCTGGCGACGCGACAGCATAGTAACCTCGTAAACTAATCGGTGAGATGAAGGAATGCGGCTCCGCGCATGCCTCCTGCGTCCCCGTGTCGCGCACGCTCAATGCGCGGCACGCGGGCGACCGGCAATAAATGTCGGGGCAAACGCCCGGACAGCTGTTCCGTAATCGCAGTGAAATTTGACAGCCCTCCCCCGATCACCAGCAGATCCGGGTCGACGATGGTCAGGATATTCCCCAGACACACCGCCAGCAAATCAAGATAACGCTCAACGTGCTCACGCGCCTGCGCGTCTCCCTGCTCCCACAGCGTAATGATTTGAGGGGCCTCAAGTTTCTGATGATAGAAGTGTTCATAAAGCCATGCAAACCCGCGCCCTGAAAGGTAACTCTCAATGCAGCCGTGCTGACCACAGCCGCAGCGGGTAAGCGGGAAATCACGACCAACGACGTCCAGCGCATCCACCGGCAGACGGATATGACCAAATTCTCCGGTAATGTAGCTGCGCCCTGTAATGGGCTTGCCGTTAATGACAATCCCGCCACCGACGCCCGTTCCGAGGATCAGCCCCATCACCAACGGATAGCGACGAAACTCGTCGTCCCAGGCCTCTGAGAGAGCAAAACAGTTGGCATCGTTGTCTAAGCGCACGTCGCGCTCAAGGAGAGCAGAAAGATCGGCACGCAGGGGTTTGCCGCTTGCAGCAGGAACGTTGGCGGCATACAGCGTGCCGTCGTCGGTTTCGGGCATACCCGGTATACCAATGCCGACGCTGCCTTTGACGCCAAAGCGTTCATCCGCCTGCGCCACCAGCGCGGCAATGGCGGTTAAAAATTCATCGTAGCTATCGCGCGGCGTAGGCACGCGGGTTTCCCATTGTAACTTAAGGTCTTTATCGAACACGCCGAGCGCAATCTTGGTGCCGCCAATATCAAATCCGTAATACATGATGCATTCCTCTGTTTGATTCAGCGGCCAAAAGACCGCTAAACCATGACGAAATTACTGGCCACTTAATACCCTCGCCGGATCAATTCGGCTTGCGCGACGCGCCGGATACCAGCTTGCCAGCAGACTCAGTAAAAGTGCTGTAACCAGCACATAAATGACGTCCAGCCAGTGCAGTTCAGACGGCAGGAAGTCAATAAAATAGATATCGCCTGACAGGAATTGATGGCCGATAAGCGCCTCAATCCCGTTGATAATCGGCGTCAGCTGAAGAGACACCACCACGCCGATGACCACGCCGCAGAGGCTACCAAACAGCCCCGCCAGCAAACCGTACCAGACGAAGATGGCGCGAATAAGACCGTCTTTCGCCCCTAAGGTACGCAGCACGGCAATGTCGCCGCTCTTGTCCTTAACGGCCATGACCAGCGTAGAGACGATATTAAAGCACGCCACGCCAATCACCAGCACCATCGCCAGATACATAATCGCGCGGATCATCTGGATATCACGGTACATATACCCGTAAGTGCCGATCCAGCTTTTGATGTAGACATAGTTATTGGTCACGCTGCCAGCGTCACGCACCAGTGTATTGGCGTTGAAAACGTCGTTAACCTTAATGGCAATGCCCGTCACGCTGTCGCTCATATCCAGATACTGGCGCGCATCTTCCAGCGGCACCATCGCGAAGCTGTGATCGAGCTGGCCGCTCAGCTGCAAAATACCGGTGACGTGCAGACGCACGCGCTTAGGCTGCTGCAATTTGTGATCAGCGCTGGCGTTCGGGATCATGATCGAGACCCAGTCGCCCTGCTTCACCTTCAGTGCATCGGCAACGCCTTTGCCCATGATGATCTGCTGTTCGCCAGCCTTAAAGTTTGCCCATGCACCATTTTGCACATAGCGAGGCAGCGCGCTCAGACGCTCCTCCTGACGTGGGTTCACCCCTTTCACCTGAATGGCGCGCAGGTTTACCCCGCTCTCTACCAGCCCGGTAAAGTTGATGTAAGGTGCAGCCGCCGCAATGCCGGGTACCTTTTCCACTTTGTTAAGGGCATCACGCCAGCTGGACCACGGCTGGTTAACCGGCTCGATTTCACCGTGGGGTACAACGGCCAGAATGCGGTTATTCAGTTCGCGCTCAAAGCCATTCATGGCGCTTAAGCCCACGATTAGAACCGCCACGCCCAGGGCGATACCGATGGTGGAGATCACGGAAATAAGGGAAACCATCCCGCTCCGGCGACGACCGCGGCTAAAGCGTAACCCAATGAGTAACGATAACGGTGAAGCCATTACTCCGCTCCCATCAGCGTCAGTTCTGCATTCAGACGACCGTCGCGCATTTCCAGCTGACGGCCCATCCGCTTAGCCAGCTGCAAATCGTGCGTGACCACCAGAAATGCGGTTCCCTGCGCGGCGTTCAGTTCGCCGAGAAGCTGGAAAATGCTGTCTGCGTTACGCGCATCGAGGTTACCTGTCGGTTCATCCGCCAGCACCAGGCGCGGGTTGTTGACCAGCGCACGGGCGATGGCCACACGCTGACGCTCGCCGCCGGAAAGCTCAGACGGACGATGATTCCCGCGATGACCCAGCCCTACCGCGTTTAGCATGTCGCTGGCGCGGGCATTGATTTCTGCGGGTTTCTTTTTACCAATCAGCAGCGGCATTGCGACGTTTTCCAGCGCCGTAAAGTCCGGCAGCAGGTGGTGGAACTGATAGATAAAACCCAGCTCACGGTTACGCAGCTCGGCTTTCGCCGTAGACGACATTTTACTCAGCGGCTGACCGGAGAAGATCACATCGCCTTCGGTTGGCGTGTCCAGCCCGCCCAGCAGGTGCAGCAGCGTACTTTTGCCGGAGCCGGAGCTGCCGACAATCGCCATCATCTCGCCTTCACCCACGCTAAAGCTCACATTGTGCAGCACGTCGGTCTGCACAGCGCCTTCCTGATAGCGTTTGGACAGGTTGTCGCACTGCAACAGGATCTTATTCATAACGTAAAGCCTCAGCGGGTTGAGTGGCGGCAGCCCGCCAGGAAGGATAAAGCGTAGAGAGCAGCGCAATAGCCATCGCGGCCAGCGCAATACCGACCACCTGGAGCGGCTCGATAGCCACCGGCAGCGCCGCACCATCAAGCAGCGCGCCGATAATCGGCATGAGATTGTTGAGCTGGCTGGCGAGCAGCGCACCCAGCGCCGCGCCGAGCAGCGCGCCGATGATGCCAGCGCTGGCGCCCTGGACCATAAATACCGCCATGATCTGGCGCGGCGTCAGCCCCTGGGTTTGCAGAATGGCGACTTCGCCTTGCTTCTCCATCACCATCAGCCCGAGCGAGGTGATGATATTAAACGCGGCAACGGCCACGATCAGGCTCAGCAGCAGCCCCATCATGTTTTTCTCCATGCGCACGGCCTGGAACAGTTCGCCTTTGCGGTCGCGCCAGTCCTGCCATTTCGTTCCTTCCGGTAGCGTCTGCTGGCTAAGGGTATCCACCTTCAGCGGCGCATCAAGCCACAGACGCCAGCCGGTGATATTTCCCGCCGGGTAGCGCATCAGACGCGAGGCGTCCTGAATGTTAACCAGCATCTGGTAACCATCGACTTCGCTGTTCGCCGCAAACGTGCCAATCACGTTGAACAGGCGCTGGCTTGGCAGACGCCCCATCGGCGTAAACTGACTGGCTGAGGGCACCATCACGCGCAGTTGATCGCCACGGTTGACCCCGAGCTGCCCGGCAAGCTGCTCACCGAGGATGACGTTGTATTTACCCGCTTCCAGGTCGGTTTGTTTCACATTGACCAGGAACGGCGTCAGCGGATCTTTTTGCGCCGGATCGATACCCAGCATCACCCCGACCGCCACGCTGCGGGCGCTTTGCAGCACCACATCGCCCGTCGTGAGGGGCGCAACGCGCGTGACACCCTGTAACTTCACCGCGCTTTCCGGCAGCTGTTGCGGGTTAACGGAGCCCTGAGTGGAAGAGAGAACGGCCTGCGGCATCAGCCCCAGGATATTGTTTTGCAGCTCGCGCTCGAAGCCGTTCATGACGGAAAGCACCGTCACCAGAGCCATCACGCCAAGCGTAATGCCAATAGTCGAAAGCCAGGAGACAAAGCGACCGAAGCGGTCCGCGGCGCGCCCACGCATGTAACGTAAGCCTATGAAGAGTGCGACAGGTTGATACATGAAATCCGTCTGTTTGCTGATAGCAGACCCACGAGTATATAAGCGAATCCGCTAAGCGTAAATGACTGAAACCGTAAGATTCGGTAATCATTTTTCCGAAAAATTCAGATAAATCATCAAGCTACTGATTGAACTTCCGCCATACAGCCTCCACCTTTTCCGAAAATCGTCCTGATACAGACTGTTACCCGTTACATCGGGGTTTCATTTTACAACAATCGACCTTTCGTTTATGGCAACAAGGTCGTCACGCACAATGAAACAAAAAGCATTATGGATTAACCAGATAAAAGGGCTGTGCATCTGCCTGGTGGTGATTTACCACTCGGTGATCACCTTTTATCCTCACCTGGACGGGCTACAGCATCCGTTATCGGGCCTGCTCGCCAAATGCTGGGTCTACTTTAATCTTTACCTCGCACCGTTCCGTATGCCGGTGTTTTTCTTCATCTCCGGCTATTTGATTCGTCGATATATTGACGAGGTGAACTGGCGCACCAGTCTCGACAAGCGGATCTGGAGCATTGTCTGGGTGCTGGCCCTGTGGGGCGTCCTGCAATGGCAGGCGCTGACCCATCTGAATGCCTGGCTCGCCCCCGAGCGTGAACTGGCGACAGCATCCAATGCGGCCTACGCCGATTCCGTTTCAGGGTTTGTACTGGGAATGCTCACGGCCAGCACCAGCCTGTGGTACTTGTACGCCTTAGTAGTCTACTTCACGCTCTGTAAACTGCTGAGCCGCTGGAAACTGCCGATGCTGGGGCTTCTGGCGCTGGCAAGCATCGCCATTAACTTCCTGCCTTTACCGTGGTGGGGAATGAACAGCGTGGTGCGCAACATGATCTACTACAGCCTCGGCGCATGGTACGGCGCGCAGTTGATGACGTGGATGAAAGGGATGAATTTGCGCCGCAGCTGGCTGGTACTTATCGCCTCTGGCGCGGTGTCGGTAGTGCTGTGGTTCGCTAATGTTCCTCTGCCGCTCTCACTGCTGTCGATCGTGGTCATCATGAAGCTCTTTTACAGCTTCGAGCAGCGTTATGCCGTTCATCCCAATAATCTGCTGAACGTCATCGGTTCAAACACCATCGCGATTTATACCACTCACCGCATTTTAATTGAGGCGTTTAGCCTGCTCCTGATTCGCGAAATGAATGCGGCGTACTGGCCGATCTGGGCGGAGTTAACGCTGATTCTGGTCTATCCGTTCGTCAGCCTGCTCGTCTGCACGCTGGTTGGACTGGGCGCACGTAAGCTCTCGACCGCCCTCTTTGGCGACCTTTTCTTCTCCCCTCCCGCGCGTCTTACGCCACAGCTCGCCAGCCGCTAACCTACCCTGCCCCCATCCGGGGGCACTTTTCCTCTTGTGCGGTTACGATTTGCTTATGCATAACGATCGAGGATAATAAAGACATTGCGTATCAGTGATATGCCCCAATACTGTTGGTATATCCCCAAGAGACCCTGACATAGCCATGCCTGAACACTATCGTTTTTCCTTGCCTGTAAAAGCAGGTGACCAACGCCAGCTGGGCGAACTGACAGGCGCGGCCTGCGCCACGCTGGTGGCGGAAATTGCCGAGCGCCATCCGGGGCCGGTGGTGCTGGTTGCCCCGGACATGCAAAACGCCCTGCGCCTGCACGACGAAATTCGTCAGTTCACCGACAGTCTGGTATTCAGCCTGGCCGACTGGGAAACGCTTCCCTACGACAGTTTCTCTCCGCACCAGGAGATCATCTCCTCACGCCTGTCGACGCTGTATCAGCTCCCCACCATGCAGCGCGGCGTGCTGATTGTGCCGGTGAATACCCTGATGCAGCGCGTCTGTCCGCACAGCTATTTGCACGGCCATGCGCTGGTGATGAAAAAAGGCCAGCGCCTGTCGCGCGATGCCCTGCGCGTGCAGCTTGACGGAGCCGGTTACCGTCATGTCGATCAGGTGATGGAGCACGGCGAATACGCGACGCGCGGTGCGCTGCTGGATCTCTATCCAATGGGCAGCGACCAGCCGTATCGTCTGGATTTCTTCGATGATGAGATCGACAGCCTGCGCGTGTTCGACGCCGACACCCAGCGCACGCTGGAGGAAGTGGACTCCATTAATCTGCTGCCCGCCCATGAGTTCCCGACGGATAAAACCGCCATCGAACTGTTCCGCAGCCAGTGGCGCGACAGGTTCGACGTGAAACGTGATGCCGAACATATCTACCAGCAGGTCAGCAAAGGCACCCTTCCGGCCGGGATCGAGTACTGGCAGCCCCTGTTCTTTAACGAACCGCTGCCGGCGCTGTTCAGCTACTTCCCGGCGAATACGCTGATTGTTAACACCGGGGATATCGACGCCAGCGCCAGCCGCTTTGAAAGCGAAACGCGCGCCCGCTTTGAAAACCGGGGCGTTGACCCGATGCGTCCGCTGCTGCCGCCGGAAATGCTGTGGCTGCGTACCGACGAGCTCAACGCCGAGCTAAAACGCTGGCCGCGTATGCAGCTCAAAACCGATTCGCTTGCCGATAAGGCGGCGAACACCAATCTCGCGTTCCGGACGCTGCCCGATCTGGCCGTCCAGGCGCAGCAGAAATCCCCGCTCGATAACCTGCGCAAGTTTCTTGATTCCTTCACCGGGCCAGTGGTGTTCTCCGTTGAGAGTGAGGGTCGTCGTGAAGCGCTGGGCGAACTACTAGGGCGGATCAAAGTTGCACCGAAGCGCATTCATCGCCTGAGCGAAGCGACCGGAAATGGTCGTTACCTGATGATCGGCTCCGCCGAACACGGATTTATTGATACGCTCAATAACCTGGCCTTGATTTGTGAAAGCGACCTGCTGGGCGAGCGCGTGGCGCGCCGTCGTCAGGACAGCCGTCGCACCATCAACCCGGACACCCTGATCCGCAACCTGGCCGAACTGCACCCCGGTCAGCCGATCGTTCACCTGGAACACGGTGTGGGTCGCTATCAGGGAATGACCACCCTCGAAGCAGGCGGCATCAAAGGTGAATACCTGATGCTGACCTACGCGAACGACGCCAAACTGTACGTGCCGGTGTCGTCCCTGCACCTTATCAGCCGCTACGCCGGTGGCGCGGAAGATAACGCGCCGCTGCATAAGCTGGGCGGCGACGCCTGGTCACGCGCGCGGCAGAAGGCGGCGGAAAAAGTGCGCGACGTGGCCGCCGAGCTGCTGGACATTTACGCCCAGCGCGCGGCCAAAGAGGGTTATGCGTTTAAGCATGATAAAGAGCAGTACCAGCTGTTCTGCGACAGCTTCCCGTTTGAAACTACGCCGGATCAGGCTCAGGCCATAAATGCCGTGCTGAGCGACATGTGCCAGCCGCTGGCGATGGATCGCTTAGTCTGCGGCGACGTGGGCTTCGGTAAAACCGAGGTAGCAATGCGTGCCGCTTTCCTGGCGGTGGAAAACAACAAGCAGGTGGCGGTGCTGGTGCCGACTACCCTCCTCGCCCAGCAGCACTTCGACAACTTCCGCGACCGCTTCGCCAACTGGCCGGTACGCATTGAGATGCTGTCGCGTTTCCGCAGCGCCAAAGAGCAGACGCAAATCCTGGAACAGGCAAGCGAAGGCAAAATTGACATTCTGATCGGCACCCACAAGCTGCTGCAAAGCGACGTGAAGTGGAAAGATCTGGGGCTGCTGATCGTCGATGAAGAGCACCGCTTTGGGGTGCGCCACAAAGAGCGCATCAAAGCGATGCGCGCCGACGTCGACATTCTGACCCTGACCGCCACGCCGATCCCGCGCACCCTGAATATGGCGATGAGCGGCATGCGCGATCTGTCGATTATTGCCACCCCGCCGGCGCGCCGTCTGGCGGTGAAAACCTTTGTTCGCGAGTACGACAATCTGGTGGTTCGCGAGGCGATCCTGCGTGAAGTGCTGCGCGGCGGCCAGGTATATTACCTGTATAACGACGTTGAAAACATTCAGAAAGCCGCCGACAGGCTGGCAGAGCTGGTGCCGGAAGCGCGCATCGCCATTGGTCACGGCCAGATGCGCGAGCGCGAGCTGGAGCGGGTGATGAACGACTTCCACCATCAGCGTTTCAACGTGCTGGTATGTACCACCATCATTGAGACCGGGATCGACATTCCGACGGCGAACACCATCATCATCGAACGCGCGGATCACTTCGGCCTGGCCCAGTTGCATCAGCTGCGCGGGCGCGTCGGGCGTTCGCACCATCAGGCCTACGCGTGGCTGCTGACGCCGCATCCGAAGGCGATGACCACCGACGCGCAAAAGCGTCTGGAAGCTATCGCCTCGCTGGAAGATCTGGGTGCTGGCTTTGCGCTGGCGACGCACGACCTGGAGATCCGCGGCGCCGGTGAGTTGTTGGGTGAAGACCAGAGCGGCTCCATGGAAACCATCGGTTTTTCTCTGTATATGGAGCTGCTGGAAAATGCCGTCGACGCGCTTAAAGCCGGACGTGAACCGTCTCTGGAAGATCTCACCAGCCAGCAGACCGAAGTGGAACTGCGCATGCCTTCCCTGTTGCCGGATGATTTTATTCCTGACGTGAATACCCGTCTGTCGTTCTACAAACGTATTGCCAGCGCGAAAAGCGAAGGCGAGCTGGAAGAGATTAAAGTCGAACTGATTGACCGTTTTGGGATATTGCCCGATGCGGCGCGCAACCTGCTGGATATTGCCCGCCTGCGTCAGCAGGCGCAGAAGCTGGGCATTCGCAAGCTTGAAGGCAACGAGAAAGGCGGCGTAATTGAGTTTGCCGAGAAGAACCACGTCGATCCGATGTGGCTGATTGGCCTTCTGCAAAAACAGCCGCAGCATTTCCGTCTTGATGGCCCGACGCGTCTGAAATTTACTCAGGATCTGACGGAACGTAAAATCCGCATGGACTGGGTGCGTAACTTTATGCGTCAGTTGGAAGAGAACGCCATCGCATAACGGTTTCCCCCGCCAGCGCCCGGCTGGTGGGGGACAATTTACAAACTCTTTGCACTTCGCCCGATCTTCCCGACCATACATTCGCCATAATTATCATTAACGCCTTATAAAACAATAACCTTATCATTTGTATGGATTATGATAATGATGATTTCTTCGCGTTTTACCCGCTGGTTAACTCTGGTTGCGCTGGCCGCGACGGTTGCCGTCGCGCTCCCTGCTCGCGCCAATACCTGGCCTCTTCCGCCCGCCGGCAGCAACGTCGTAGGTGAAAACCGCTTTCACGTGGTTGAAAACGATGGCGGTTCGCTGGAAGCGATTGCTAAAAAATATAACGTCGGGTTCCTGGCGCTGTTGCAGGCCAACCCGGGCGTAGATCCCTATGTGCCCCGGGCGGGCAGCGTACTGACGATTCCGCTGCAAACCATCCTGCCGGACGCGCCGCGTCAGGGCATTGTAATTAACCTCGCCGAACTGCGTCTGTATTACTACCCGCCGGGCAAGAACGAAGTGACCGTTTACCCTATCGGTATTGGTCAACTGGGGGGCGATACGCTGACCCCTACCATGGTCACCACCGTCTCTGATAAGCGCGCTAATCCAACCTGGACTCCGACGGCAAACATCCGCGCCCGCTATAAGGCACAGGGTATCGATCTCCCTGCCGTGGTTCCCGCGGGCCCGGATAATCCGATGGGGCACCATGCCATTCGCCTGGCGGCCTACGGTGGGGTTTATCTTCTGCACGGAACGAATGCGGATTTTGGGATCGGGATGC
Organism: Enterobacter cloacae complex sp. SYL003; assembly: GCF_049236925.1. Lineage (NCBI taxonomy): Bacteria > Pseudomonadati > Pseudomonadota > Gammaproteobacteria > Enterobacterales > Enterobacteriaceae > Enterobacter > Enterobacter cloacae complex sp. SYL003. The sequence continues at coordinate 90,107 of NZ_JBMKJK010000012.1, forward strand.
GCGTCAGCTCCGGCTGCATTCGCCTGCGCGATGACGACATCAAAACGCTCTACCGCGTGATCGCCCCTGGCACGAAAGTGAATATCATCAATACGCCGATTAAAGTGTCTGAAGAGCCGGGTGGCGTCCGTCTGGTTGAGATCCACCAGCCGCTATCGAAAAACATTAATGACGATCCGCAGACGCTGCCGATTAATCTGAATGCCTCGATGGTGAGCTTTAAAACGAATGCAAACACCGATGGCGCAGTGATGGAGCGGGCGATGGAAGCGCGCTCGGGGATGCCAACCGATGTCACGCGGCATCATGAGGTTGCTCAGCAGTCAATGTAGAACGGTAATAACGACAAACGCCCTGCATTAGCAGGGCGTTTTTTTTGCAGTGGCATAACGGAGGGTTGCGTTACGCTTATTTGTAGATGACTGCGGTACCGTGCAGGGTGTTAGGACCGGTCACAGAGGTGATGCGGAATGATTTCGCACCCATTTCGTCAGCTTTTTGTGCCAGCTGATCTTCCAGAGAGCCGAGGTTAGTCCCGGCAGTGGCAGAGATGGTACCGACTTTCTGCTGGTCTGCTGGAGTGGATTGCACTTCAACAGCAGCGAAGCTTGCGAAAGAGAGTGAACTCAGAACGGCGGCAGCGATGAGGGTTTTAACGTTTTTCATGATTTTATACCTTTGGGCAGATGATGTAGTGGTCGTTAGTTATTTAGTTAACGATCGATAGGTAAATGATAGATGTGATCCAGGTCACACGTCAACCCATTTTTATAATGGTCGTTAAATTAATTTCATTTTCCTTATATTTCATAAAGATAAAATTAAATTATTTTTAAGAAATCACCGCTGGTCGTCGCAGACGTTTATTTTTATAATGACTATTCAACAAAACAACAGAGGACCAACGGCACATGACAACCGATGTCACGCGTTGCACAAAGAAAAGCCGTGGCCGACCAAAAGTGTTCGACAGGGATGCGGCGCTCGATAAGGCCATGACGCTCTTCTGGCAGCATGGGTATGAAGCCACGTCGCTCTCCGACCTGGTGGAAGCAACGGGCGCGAAAGCCCCTACCCTGTACGCAGAGTTCACCAACAAAGAAGGCTTATTCCGGGCCGTTCTGGACAGATACATCTCGCGCTTCGCGGCAAAACACGAGGCCCAGCTATTCTGTGAAGAAAAAACGGTTGAGCAGGCATTGCAGGATTATTTCTGCGCAGTCGCAACCTGCTTTACCAGTAAAGACACGCCCGCGGGCTGTTTTATGATCAACACCTCCGCGACCCTCGCGGCATCGTCGAAAGAGATTGCCAACACGGTCAAATCGCGCCATGCGATGCAGGAGGAGACGCTCAGCACGTTTCTGGCTCAACGCCAGCAGCGCGGTGAAATCCCGGCGCATTGCCGTCCGCAGGAGCTGGCCCAGTATCTGAGCTGTATTCTACAGGGGATGTCCATCAGCGCCCGTGAAGGCGCGACGCTGGAAAAACTGCAGGGGATTACGCAAATAACGCTGCGCCTGTGGCCTGAACTTCTTAAACTCTGACGCAAAAAAAGCTCCTCAGCCTGAGCGCATGAGGAGCTAAGTTCAGAGAACATCTTTTTTACACTTTGTTATTCAGTATCAGCTGACCATTGCTGTCGAGAGGGATCTGCGTACCAGGATCTTTATCCATGCGGATTTTGCCCTGCTGATCGCCAATTTTGTAGGTTACGTCGTAGCCCAACATTTTTTCAGACTTGTCATACACGGTTTTACAGCGCTGCTGCGTTGTGGTGTAGGTATCATTTTCCTGCATCGCGCCCTGCACCTGGTTACCGGCATAACCGCCACCCAGCGCACCAACTACCGTCGCGACATCCTTACCACGGCCACCACCAAACTGATGACCAATCACCCCACCAGCAACCGCGCCCAGTACGGAGCCAGCGATACGGTTTTCATCCTGAACCGGACGACGATGGGTGACAGAAACATTACGGCACTCCTGACGAGGCGTCTTGACCGTCTCTTTGATCGGTGTAGCGGAAACAACCTGCGCATACTGCGGGCCACGATCAAGTACGTTCAGACTGGCAACGGCAGCCACACCTAACGCAGCTGCGACGCCAATCCCTATACCCGCCAACATTGATTTATTCACGGGACTTCCTCCTTTGTTGCAATTGGTAGCAATTTTGCAGCGCAATAAACGCTTCGCCAATAAGATAAAGGATCAAAAAACCGGGGGATGAGCTGGGATAGCGTCTGTTTAAGAGAACTCTTAAGCGTCAGGAGCGAAATGCACAGCATGATGTGCTAAGAATTCCCTCCGGAGAGCCCGGAGGGAGGGAGAAATTAATGCAGCTTCAGGCGTGGGCGGATAACGCGGTTGATGCGGCCGACCAGCATCATCAGGCCGGTTTTGAAGTAGCCGTGCAGCGCAATCTGGTGCATACGGTACAGAGAAATGTACACGAAGCGGGCGATGCGCCCTTCCACCATCATGGAGCCGCGCATCAGGTTGCCCATCAGGCTGCCCACGGTGGAAAAGTTTGAGAGCGACACCAGAGAGCCGTGGTCTTTGTAGACATAGGCTTTCATCGGTTTGCCTTTCATCTGCGCCAGGATGTTATGCAGCACGAGGCTTGCCATCTGGTGCGCGGCCTGGGCGCGAGGAGGCACAAACCCGCCTTCCGGACGCGCGCAGGAGGCACAGTCGCCGATAGCGAAGATGTCCGGATCGCGCGTGGTTTGCAGCGTCGGCTCTGTCACCAGCTGGTTAATGCGGTTTGTCTCCAGCCCACCGATATCTTTCATGAAATCAGGCGCTTTGATCCCCGCAGCCCAGACCATCAGGTCGGCCTGGATGTATTCGCCGTCTTTGGTATGCAGTCCGCCCTCATCCGCGCTGGTCACCATGGTCTGGGTCAGCACGCGCACGCCCAGTTTAGTCAGCTCGTTGTGCGCCGCGCCGGAAATACGCGGCGGCAGCGCAGGCAGAATACGTTCACCTGCTTCCACCAGCGTCACATTCAGCGCTTCATTAGTCAGCCCTTTGTAGCCATAGCTGTGCAGCTGTTTGACCGCATTGTGCAACTCCGCCGATAATTCAACGCCCGTTGCGCCGCCGCCCACGATAGCAATGTTAACCTTGCCGTTAGCACCCATGTTGTTGGTGTACTTCAGGAACAGGTTAAGCATCTCCTGATGGAAACGACGCGCCTGATGCGGGTTATCCAGGAAGATACAGTGCTCTTTTACGCCTGGGGTGTTGAAATCATTGGACGTACTGCCCAGGGCCATCACCAGCGTGTCATAGGCCAGCTTGCGCTCAGGAACCAGCAGCTCGCCTTTATCATCACGCAGCTCGGCCAGCGTGATGGTTTTATTTTCACGGTTGATGTCCACCACCGAACCCAGCTGGAACTGGAAGTGGTGGTTACGCGCATGTGCCAGATAGCTGAGCGCATCCACGCCCTCATCCAGCGACCCGGTCGCCACTTCGTGCAGTAACGGCTTCCACAGATGGCTGTGGTTACGATCCACCAGCGTGATTTTGGCTTTCTTACCGCGACCCAGTTTCTTACCCAGCTGCGTCGCCAGCTCCAGTCCGCCAGCACCACCGCCGACAATCACTATCTTTTTCAATGGCGTAGTCAACGTGACCCCCTCAAATTATTAACCAATTGTTAATTAAAAGTTATATAAATAACCCTTAATTAACAACAGGTTACTGCGCTGAAACCATTCATATTCATTGAGAATAGCACGTCAGGCGCATTGGTCATACCAAAATTGATATGTATCAAGTTTTGATGGTTTAAAAGTAGACAACTCTGACAAAAAAGAGGCCCGGCACGCTTTCACGTACCGGGCCTTTGTCAGGTTCAGGGAGTTCAGCCCAGCGTTTTAAAGGCCTTAATACGCTGCAAATGCGGGGAAATATTTTTGAACTTGTGGGTCTGCTCTTCGTCCCAGACAATTTCGTAGTAATGATGCAGAAGTTCGGCAGCGCGGGAGCTGTCCAGCGCTTCATCGTTGCGGGAGAGGATCGCCAGACACCGGTCGCGGTTCTTTTCGCGGAAATTGCTCACGCATTTTGTTGCGATATCGGCGTACTCTTCCGGACGGTCAATCTTGCCTTCCATGTTTTCGTTTGGAAACAGGTTAGGATTAAAAATGACCTGACGGATATCGCACAAAAAACCGATGCGCTCTGCCCAGTATCCCCCCAACCCCACGCCGCAGATCAGCGGACGATCGTCGATATTGAGCTGCAACATTTTGTCCACTTCTTTAAGCAGATGCTGCATGTCATGTTTCGGATGACGCGTGCTGTAACTGATCAGCCGGACATCCGGATCGATAAACTGCAATTGCAGCACTTTCTCATGATTACCAGGACTGTTTGAGTCAAAACCGTGTAAATAAATGATCATCGTCTCACCACGCTACGCCTTCCGGGATGAATTAAAGGGCTGCTTTATGTGCCTGCCAGCGCTCGTTCAGGGCTTCAAGCCGGGCGTTTACCGATTTCCAGCGCGCCGAGTCCATCAGCTCCTGACGACTAAATGAACCTTTATGATACAATTGTGTAACACGTTCAGCATTGATCGGCGACAGGTTATCCAGCACGCTCACCGCCCCTTTACGATTATTGCAGACGAGGATCATATCGCAACCTGCATCCAGCGAAGCCTGCCCACGTTCGGCATAGCTTCCCATGATCGCCGCCCCTTCCATGGATAAATCGTCAGAGAAAATAACGCCATTGAAGCCCAACTCCTGACGCAGCACGGTTTTAAGCCAGTGCGGAGAGCCGCTGGCCGGACGCGGATCAACGTCACTGTAGATGACGTGCGCAGGCATAATAGCGTCCAGCTTGTTATCGGTAATCAGCGAGCGGAAAACAGACATATCTTTAGCGCGAATGTCTGCTTCCGGGCGCGGATCGCGCGGGGTTTCTTTATGGGAATCCGCCGTCACCGCCCCGTGGCCCGGGAAATGCTTGCCGGTGGTTTTCATGCCCGCATCGTGCATACCGTCAATGAAGCGCGTCGCCATTGCCAGCGCGATACGTGGATCGTCATGATACGAACGCTCACCTATTGCCGCACTAATGTGTCCTACGTCCAGCACCGGGGCGAAGCTGATATCGATATCCATGGCGATCATCTCGCTCGCCATCAGCCAGCCTGCGTCCTGCGCCAGTTGACCGCCCTCTTCAGCACCCAGCAGCGCAGCAAAAGATTGTGCGGCGGGTAAACGCGTAAACCCTTCGCGGAAACGCTGCACGCGTCCACCTTCCTGGTCGACGGCCACCACCAGGCGATTGCGTGACGCCGCGCGGATCTGGCGAACCAGCTCGCGCAACTGCGCCGGATCGTGATAATTGCGGGTGAAAAGAATCAGCCCCCCTACCAGCGGGTGCGCCAGAATTTCGCGCTCTTCCGCATCCAGCTCAAACCCTTCAACATCCAACATTACTGGACCCACACCAACCTCTCTTATCCTTTCGTTTGTAACTGACGCCAGGCATCATTTGCCAGCGCAATAAATTGTTCGTCATCTGTCTGCTGAAGGCGCATTTCAAACCATCCCGCCATCAGCATCAGCACCCACGGACGCCAGCGCGCGACCTGCCGCGCAAGGGTGAGTACATTTATGTTGGCGTTTCGGGCATAGGCGGTTATCAGCTGCACGCGCGAAGCCTCATCAGGCATCCAGACCGCAGCGAGTTCAAGCGCCACGTCACCGTCCCCTGCATATTCCCAGTCGATAAGTTTCTCGCCCGCCGTGGTATGAACGATATTCCCCGCATGGACATCCATATGCAGCGGCGCCAGACGTAACGCCTTCGGCTCTCCCGCTTTACGCAGCCGCTTAAGCTGCGCCAGCCATAAGGGCGTGCGTCGTCCAGGCGCAGCCTGCTGCCAATAGCTATCCAGTAATGGAAGTAACGTCACCCGCCAGCCCAGACGCGGCTGTCGATGCAGATGATACAGCATGGCTGCCAGCGTGGGCGTATCGGGAAGCTCGCTTTTGATCTCACCCGCAATAAACGCCACCGCCATCCAGTCCCTGATAAAGAGATGAGGTTTCGGGGCAAGGTCGGCGGGAAGGCGCTTCAGGGCGCGGAACTGGCGACGAAAATGGGCGGCAGGCGCGGCGGCATCGTGATGCTGGCGTAATACCAGCCGATGGTCGCCACGCTCAATAATGCAACTCGCGCCGCCAAGCCCGACGGGGGCTTGCGGCGCGATAACACGGTACTGGGGGAAATAACGCGTCTGGACATCCTGACGCGTGCGCTTATTGTTGCGTAACGGCACCTTTACCTGACCAGATAATTTCGCCGGTTTGAACCAGCATTAACTGCATCTGCAACGACGGCGTGTTCACGTTGCCTGTCGCGTTAGAATAAAGGACATACTGCGCACCAACGTTGCGGGCGATACCAATCGCTTTACTGCGCGAACCCAGGCTGTCCTGAGGCGACAGACCAAGCTGTTGCTTGGCGACCGCGAGCTGCTGGGCTGAGACCAGCGTAAATTTACCGTTGTTTGCCAGCGCGTTGCGCAGGGTTTCCGTCGCTTCTCCCGCATTCAGGGAACCGTTTGTACGGTTGTTCACGCTGTCCACCAGCAGCACACTGCCAGGCGTAACGCCCTGTGCCTGCAACATTTTGCCCACCATCGGCTGCATCGCGCCGTTCCAGTCATAGTGCCGCACTCGCGGCGCAGGCTGCGCGGTATCGTCCGGATGTTCGATCGGGCCAGGCTGCGCCGGAATAGTCGGTACAGACGGCACGGTTGGAACAGGTTGCGCCGGTGTTGTTGGCTGTTCCGTTCCCGGCTTCGCCTGATCCACCGGTGCAGGTTCTTCCGTTCGCGTCACACAGCCTGCCAGAAAGAGTGCGAACGCACTCAGGAGCGCATAACGGCTCATTGTTTTAATCAAGGTTCACTCCTTACAAATAAAGATAAAGTCTCACCTTATGTGCACCCAGATAGCTGGCGCTGCCGTAGAGCGTGACCGACGATCTTGCCGGGACCGTCACGCTACGCGGCGCCTCAAGCGGGTGCATCTCAAGACCTCTCACGTCATACCAGTAGAAGCGATAATGCACCGTCACTGGCTCTTGCCTTTCGTTATAGAGCGTAGAGGAGGCAGAAGACTGGATTTCGCTTATGGTCAACGAAGGATTTTCCGCCGTGATGCCCGCAGCAAGCACTGAGGACTCCATCACCAGCGTCTGTTCTTCACTGACCGGGATGGCGGGACGCGCGCTGCACCCAACCATAACCAGCGTCACGATCAGCGCTGCAATACGCCCAGTTAACATATTAAAGACCTTTATGTGCCAGCATCGGTCCCAGTGGACGTCCACCCAGAAGATGCATATGAATATGATAGACTTCCTGGCCGCCATGGCGATTACAGTTCATGATCAAACGGTATCCATCTTCAGCAATCCCTTCCTGCTCAGCAATTTTCGCGGCCACCGTAAGCATACGGCCCAGCGCAACTTCATGCTCGGTTTTAACGTCATTGACGGTCGGAATCAGAATATTGGGAATAATAAGGATGTGCGTCGGCGCCTGGGGAGAAATGTCGCGGAAAGCCGTGACCAGTTCATCCTGATAGACAATATCCGACGGAATTTCCCGGCGGATAATTTTACTGAAAATCGTTTCTTCAGCCATGACCTTTTCCTTTTATGTTTAATCTGGCGTCGTGCGTCCGTTGTTAACACACATTGTCTGTTTTACTGTGTGACACAACACAAGAGTATGAGCGAGTTTCTCCTGTCCTTTCAACCTTCTCCCGTGATTTCTTTCCTGATTATCGCCCATCTGGCTGAAGAGGCATCGCTTTAGGACATTTCTTTTCTGAAACCTGATTTCAGTTCATCCCGAAACATCTGTTTACAGCGTTAATCACAATGCGTATATTTCGCATTTGCATTTTCATGCGCATTTTTAACATAGAAAACGACGTCAGCCCGTGCTAGCGGGACTGTCGCGCACTACCTTCACCATTCACTAAGGGTTTGATGATGTCTTTCATTAATCACACCAGGGATGGGCAACGTCAGCCTGCCGCAACACCTTCGTTGTTGGCCGCCTGCATTGCTATGGCATTGACGCCAACCACCGCTTTCGCTGCTTCAACAGCCGAAGATACCGTCGTCGTTGATGGGGGTTTTGATAACACACAGGATCTTTCTGCCAGCCAGGATCAGGATTACAGCGTAAAAACCACCACCACCGGCACCAAACTGTTGCTGGTTCCCCGCGACATCCCACAGTCCGTCAGCGTTATCAGTCAGCAACGTATGGCTGACCAGAATCTGCAATCCATCGGCCAGGTGCTGACGAACACCACGGGCATTACGGCGCAGGTGCAGGACAGCGACCGTACCGTATTTTACTCACGCGGATTTTTCGTCAGCAACTACGCCTATGACGACCTTCCAACGTCCATCAGTGAAGTGTGGAACTTTGGTGATACCGCCGCCGATACCGCAATTTATGACCGCATTGAAGTGGTCCGCGGCGCCACAGGCCTGATGTCCGGGACGGGCAACCCGGCGGCGTACGTTAATATGGTACGCAAGCATGCGGACAGCCAGGAATTTAAAGGCAACGTCTCCGCCAGCTATGGCAGCTGGGACAAGCAGCGTTACGTGCTGGATCTCCAGGCGCCGCTGGTGGAATCAGGTAAGGTACGGGGTCGTCTGATCACGGGTTATCAGGACAACGACAGCTTCGTGGATAACTACCACTACCGGAAGAAATTCCTCTACGGCGTGATGGATGCAGATGTTACCGACAGCACGACCCTCTCGGTAGGGTATGAGTATCAGGAAAGCCATACCGCCGACCCAACCTGGGGTGGGCTGCCGACCTGGTACAGCGACGGAAGTAAGACCAACTACAATCGCAGCCAGACCGTCGCGCCTGACTGGGCCTATTCAGATAAAGACAGCACCCGCATCTTCGCTAACCTGACCCAGCGTTTCGATAATGGCTGGGAAGCGCACATCAACGGCATGCATGCTGAAACCAACTTTGACTCTAAGCTGATGTATATGTCCGGTTATCCGGATAAAGAGACCGGCGCTGGCCTGGTGGGTTACGGCGGCTGGAACCGCGGGGAACGTAAACAGGATGCGGTCGATGCCTTCCTGCGCGGCGGCTTCGATCTCTTTGGCCGTCAGCACGAGATGATGTTCGGCGGCAGCTTTAGCCGTCAGCGTAACCATTACGACAACACCATGCCGGATGCAGTATACGGCATGGTTGATGTCGGCAACTTTAAGAACTGGAACGGGAACATTGCCGATCCGCAGTGGACGCCGTGGAAACTCTACAGCAAGGATGATATTCGCCAGTCTTCAGCCTATTCCTCTGCGCGTTTCTCACTCGCCGATCCGTTGCATCTGATCCTGGGGGCGCGTTACACCCAATACAACATACGCTATAACCCCGCTGGTTCGCCGAATACCCGTCTGGAAAGCACCAAAGATGATGTCACGCCGTATGCCGGCCTGGTGTATGACATCAATGAGGACTGGTCGACCTACGTCAGCTATACCTCTATCTTCCAGCCGCAGGATAAGCGCAATGCCAGTGGACGTTATCTCGACCCTACCACGGGTAAAAGCTACGAAGCCGGGGTGAAGGCAGACTGGTTTAATACCCGCCTCACCACCTCGTTGGCGATTTTCCGCATTGAGCAGGATAACGTGGCCAGCAACACGTATACCTACATGCCGAGCGGTGAGTCGATTTATGAATCGCTGGACGGGGTGGTCAGTAAAGGGGTCGAGTTTGAGCTCAACGGTGCACTGACCGATAACTGGCAGCTGACCTTTGGCGCGACGCGTTACATTGCAGAAGATAAGAATGGCAACGCCGTCAGCTCCGATCAGCCGCGCACAACCATGAAGCTGTTCACCCGTTATCAACTGCCAATGCTGCCGGAACTGACCGTGGGCGGTGGCGTAAACTGGCAGAACAAAGTGTGGACGGACGTGGAAGGCGGTCCGGCAGGACGTTCCCGCGCGGAGCAAGGCAGCTATGGGCTGGTGAACCTGTTCAGTCGCTATCAGGTCACCAAAGACTTTGCTGTTCAGGCTAACGTCAACAACCTGTTCGACAAAGAGTATTACGACTACGTCGGATCGTATGTAGTGTATGGCGCGCCACTGAACGTTTCGGTGAGCGCGAGCTACGACTTCTGAGTATTAAGCCCGGTGGCGCTGCGCTTACCGGGCCTACCCATCACGTAGGCCGGGTTAGGCGCAGCCGCCACCCGGCACCACAAACCGCAATAATAAAAAAGGCAGCCAATCGGCTGCCTTAGTCTCCCCAGATCACAGCTTAGTTGTTGCGGATGTACTCATCCATTTCGGTTTTCAGGTTATCGGATTTCGTTCCGAAGATTGCCTGAACACCAGAACCTGCAACAACGACGCCTGCTGCGCCCAGTTTTTTCAGACCCGGCTGGTCGACTTTCGCAACGTCGGCAACGCTCACACGCAGACGAGTGATACACGCGTCCAGGTTAGTGATGTTCTCTTTACCGCCGAAAGCAGCAACCAGAGCAGGTGCCATTTCGCTGGTCACACCGGCTTTGCTGTCTTCCGTTGCATCTTCACGACCCGGCGTTTTCAGGTCCAGTGCTTTGATCAGCACGCGGAAGACGGTGTAGTACACCACTGCGTAGCCCGCACCCACGATTGGGAACAGCCACAGCTTGCTGCTGTTACCGGACAGAACGATGAAGTCGATCAGGCCGTGAGAGAAGGACGTACCGTCACGCATACCCAGCAGGATACAGATTGGGAATGCCAGACCTGCCAGTACCGCGTGGATGATGTACAGGATCGGCGCAACGAACATGAAGGAGAACTCGATCGGCTCGGTGATACCGGTCAGGAACGAGGTCAGCGCTGCGGAGATCATGATACCGCCCACTTTTGCACGGTTCTCTGGTTTAGCAGAGTGCCAGATAGCAATTGCAGCTGCCGGCAGACCGTACATTTTGAACAGGAAGCCACCAGACAGTTTACCTGCCGTTGGGTCGCCCGCCATGTAGCGTGGGATGTCGCCGTGGAACACCTGACCTGCTGCGTTGGTGTATTCACCAATCTGCATCTGGAATGGAACGTTCCAGATGTGGTGCAGACCAAATGGTACCAGGCAGCGCTCAATGAAGCCGTAGATACCGAACGCCACAACCGGGTTCTGGTAAGCTGCCCACTGAGAGAAGGTCTGGATTGCCGTACCGATTGGTGGCCAGATGAAGGACAGGACCACACCGGTGAAAATCGCGGCCAGACCAGAAATGATCGGCACAAAACGTTTACCCGCGAAGAAGCCCAGATACTCAGGCAGCTTGATGCGATAGAAGCGGTTAAACATATACGCTGCAATCGCACCGGAGATGATACCACCGAGAACACCGGTGTCCGCCAGGTGCTTAGCGGCAATCTCTTCAGCAGGTAAATGCAGTACCAGCGGCGCAACCACAGCCATGGTTTTCACCATGATGCCGTAAGCAACAACGGACGCCAGAGCGGAAACACCGTCGTTATTGGTGAAGCCCAGAGCAACACCGATAGCGAAGATCAGCGGCATGTTAGCAAAAACAGAACCGCCTGCTTCGGCCATCACGTGGGAAACTACGGCTGGCAGCCAGCTGAAGTTTGCAGAACCGACACCCAGCAGGATACCTGCGATAGGCAGTACGGATACTGGCAGCATCAGCGATTTACCGACCTTTTGCAGGTTAGCAAATGCATTCTTAAACATAATTGAGAGTGCTCCTGAGTATTTGTGCTTTTTTTTACGTTTTCACGCATTGGCCCGGGGGGAGTACCGCGCCGTGGACAGGACATCTAAGCGCCCTTTATTTATTACACAGAGTAAAATAATTCCCTCTGAGTTTGTTTGACGGCTATCACGTTTCAGTTCAAGACGGCCAAAAAACTTGCAGATATTTACATAAAGCATGTCTGGATGTGTCTAAAAACGCCATCACCGCCCCGAATGAGGCGGTGAACTTTACTCGCTTTACTTATTAATTACGAGCCTAAAAATAACAGGTGTATCAGACAGATTGCAGGCGGGCGGGGTCAATATGGAACAGGCTGGCGAAGTTTTCCGTTGTCACGCGAGCCAGTTCTTCAATACTGACACCTTTCAGAACGGCCATATACTCAGCGACATCCCGGGTCATCGCTGGCTGGTTCTCTTTGCCACGATGAGGCACCGGCGCCAGGTACGGGGAATCGGTTTCCACCAGAATACGATCCAGCGGAACATAGCGCGCCGCATCACGCAGTTGCTCAGCATTACGGAACGTGACAATCCCCGAGAACGAGATATAAAAGCCCAAATCAAGCAGCTTACCCGCCGTTTCTCTGTCTTCTGTGAAACAGTGTAGTACGCCACCGCAATCCGTCACCTTTTCTTCCCGCAGGATACCCAGCGTGTCGGCGCGCGCATCTCGGGTGTGAACGATAACCGGCTTATTCAGTTCCCGGCCAATGCGGATGTGGTTACGGAAGGATTCCTGCTGGCGAGGTTTCGTTTCCGGAGTGTAGAAATAGTCCAGGCCGGTCTCGCCCATCGCCACTACGCCCTCTTCTGCGGCAAGACGGCGTAAATCCTCAACGTCGTACGCTTCATCCTGATTCAGCGGATGCACGCCGCAGGAGAAGACGACATTATCGCGCTCGCCTACCAGTTCACGCATGGAGCGGTAACCCGGCAACGTGGTTGCCACGGCCAGGCAAAATTTCACATCGCGCGCGGCGGCTTTCGCCAGCACGTCGTCCACATTTTTATGCAGGGATTGATAATCCAGGCCATCGAGATGGCAGTGTGAGTCGACTAAAAACATAATGTCTCTCTCAGAGGTGGGAAACCGGCGGTATGACGCCCGGTTGCAGGTAGTGTTCAATACGCAGTAACTGGTCGGTCAGTAAAAGCTCGCGATTGAGACCGGTTACCGTCAAAAGTTGTTCACGACTCTGGCAGATATCATGAAGGATAGCGTGCAGCGACTGCCCTGACAGGCGATTCGCCAGCGTGGTGACCAGCGCCCACTCGTCAGGGTTAGTCAGAAGCGTAGCCCCCTGCTGAATTTTGAGCGCATCCAGCAGCAGCGCGGCCAGCCAGTGCAGCCGTTCCGGAGCCTGATCGCTGTTCAGCGCTGGCAGCACGCTCAGCCAGTCATGGATGTCGAGGGCTGATTCAACCGCACGACACAGCGTTTCACGCTGGGACCACACCTCGGGCTGTAATAAGGCCAGCGCAGCCGCAGGCGCACCGCTGCACAGGCGCAACGCTGAGAGCGCCGCGTCTTGTGACACCGTCACTTCCCGCTCAAGCCAGGCGAGTGCCCAGGATTCCTGAGGGACAGCAAGGTGGTGAAGACGGCAGCGACTGCGCAGCGTCGCCAGCAAGCGTTCCGGCTCGCGGCAGGAGAGGAAAAACCAGGTGTTTTCTGGCGGCTCTTCCAGGGTTTTTAACAGCGCGTTGGCTGCGGCTTCCGTGAGCAGCGCGGCATCTTTCAGCCACACCACTTTCGCCCCCCCCAGACGCGCATATTCGTACAGTTTCTCACTGACCTCACGCACCGCGTCGATACCGAGCGTATTTTTGCCCTTCTCAGGTTCGAGGGTGTAATAGTCAGGATGCGTGCCCGCCTGCATGAGCTGGCAACCCCGACACTTACCACAGCTTTTATGTCCTTCCGGCTGTTGGCACATCAGAAAGCGGGTTATGGCATAAATCAACGCATCATCACCCATTCCCGGCAGCGCCTGGATCAGTAACGCATGATGCCCCCGACCAACCTGATAGCTGCCGATCAGCTGTTCAAAGTGTGGGCGCAACCATGGATACCATTTCATGCCTGCTGCTCCTGTAGCCACTGCGTAACGGTCTGCTGAATATCACATGTAACGTCTTCAAGGGATTGCGTCGCATCGATGGTACGAATGGTCTTGTCCTGCCCGGCCAGTTCCAGATAACGCGCACGGGTGCGGTTAAAGAAATCAAAAGACTCCTGTTCAATGCGGTCCAGTTCGCCGCGGGCACGGGCGCGCTTCAGGCCCACCTCAGGGGTCACGTCCAGATACAGCGTCAGGTCAGGACGGAAATCGCCCAGAACCGCGTCGCGAAGCGTAGCCAGCATGGCCTGATCGATACCCCGGCCACCGCCCTGATACGCCTGGGTTGAGAGATCGTGGCGATCGCCAATCACCCATTTGCCTTCTGCCAGAGCGGGTTTGATCACCGTCTCCACCAGCTGAACGCGCGCCGCATAGAACATCAGCACTTCCGCTTTGTCGGTAATAACTTCATCGCCAACGGATTTGATATCCAGAACCAGGCTGCGCAGTTTTTCCGCCAGCTGCGTACCGCCCGGCTCGCGGGTGAAGACCATGTCGGCGACGCCAAGCGATTTCAGTGTATCCACCACCACGTTACGGGCGGTGGTTTTGCCCGCCCCTTCGAGTCCCTCAATGACAATGTATTTACTGCGCATTTTTTTCCTTAAGTGCCTTCAGATAGTCCTGAACGGAGCGATTGTGGCTGGCCAGGTTGGTATTGAACGTATGCCCCCCTTTTCCGTCAGCCACAAAATAGAGATACGGCGTTTTGGCCGGGTGCGCGGCGGCCTTCAACGATGCTTCACTCGGCGTCGCAATCGGTCCAGGCGGCAGGCCGCTAATCACGTAAGTATTATACGCCGTTGGCGTTTCCAGATCTTTTCTGGAAATCCTGCCGTTGTAGTTTTCGCCCATGCCGTAGATGACGGTAGGATCAGTTTGCAAACGCATGCCGATGCGCAGACGGTTAATAAACACCGAGGCAACCTGGTCACGTTCGGCAGCAACGGCCGTCTCTTTCTCGATGATCGAGGCCATCGTCATGAACTGGTTTTGATCTTGATAAGGCAGGCCCTCTGCTCGCCCTTTCCACGCAGCGTCTACCGCCGCGACCATTTTGTTGTGCGCGCGCTTCAGAATTGCCACATCCGTCGTGCCTGCCGTATACATCCACGTATCGGGCCAGAACCAGCCTTCCACCCACTCGGGATGTTCGAATTTTAAGGCGTCTGCCACGGTCTGGTAGCGGTCATCTTTCAGCGTATGCTTGATGTACGGCGCGTCACGCAGTTGCCTGAGATAATCGCTCAGACGCATACCTTCCACAAAACGCAATGGGAACTGGGCTTCTTTACCACTCTCCAGCAGTTGCAGCATCTCGCGCACGGTCATGCCAGGGGTGAAACGATAGGTACCGGCCTTGAAATGGGACAGGTCCGGCTGAATACGCAGCAGCCACTGGAATACGCGTGGGCGATTGATAATTTTGTCGTCATACAGCTGCTGACCAAGCGCCTGCCGCCCGGTCCCCGCTTTCAGGGTAAAAATCGTCTCGTCTTTAATCAGGATCTGACTTTCAGCCAGCTGACGGACTTTCCACACTCCCGCTCCGCCAGCGATTCCGAACGCAACGATAAGAAGGAGGACAAAGCGTAACATTTTCTTCATGACTACCTGGTTTGCTCACATAACGGGGCCAGAAACTGGAACAGCTCGCGGGATGACCAGCACTTGCGGTCATAAGCGCGAACGGGGACAACGGGCATCAGCGCATTGCAGATAACAACTTCTTCGGCAGCCAGCAGCGCCTCTTCCTTAGCGTTAACTTCGACAACGCGAAAGCCTGCGCGTGCCAGCTGTTGCAAACAAAACTGCCGCATAATGCCGTTGACTCCGGCCTGCTCCAGCGAAGGCGTGAATACGTCACTGCCCTTCCGCCAGAGTAAATTAGCCGCACAGCATTCCGTAATGTACCCTTCGCTGTCAAGAACCAGCGCCTCCCCGGCCTCCGTCTGCTCAAGATGAGTACGAATAAGCACCTGTTCAAGACGGTTAAGATGTTTTATGCCAGCGAGCATCGGGTTTCGCCCCAGACGTACCGGGCTAAGCGCCAGGACTACGCCCTCTTCACGCCAGTGCGCGTAATGGGAAGGATAATCTGAAACGGAAAGGATCCGCGCAGGATGCTGGCAGGCAGAACCGCTATAGCCCCGACCACCGCTGCCGCGGCTGATAATGACTTTCAGGACGCCGCTTGCTTTCTCTGACGCCAGCCGACGCATTTCACTTTCAAGAATGTCCCACTGCGAGAAGGGGATCAGTAATGCTTCGCAGGCTTTTTGTAAACGAAGGATATGGGCCCCGAGCAGGCACACGCCACCGTCGAGAATACGCGCGGTCGTGAAACAGCCATCGCCAAACTGGGTCGCCCTGTCGCTTGCCGGCAGCATTTCTTGCTCAAGGCCATTAATTAAAAACATAGTGGCTCCTTATGCATGGAGGCTCAGTCTGGCAGGATGTGGTTAGCCGGACAAGGGGATATCACCTAATAAAAAAGGCCCGGCAAGCGGACCTTTATTATCGTCAGCGACTAACCAGACTCAGACCTTTTTGAAGATCAGAGAACCGTTAGTCCCACCGAAGCCGAAGGAGTTACACAGGGTGTACTCCATACCGCTAACCTGGCGCGCTTCGTGGGGAACGAAGTCCAGATCGCAACCTTCATCTGGATTATCCAGGTTGATGGTTGGCGGTACAGCCTGATCGCGCAGCGCGAGAATAGAGTAGATTGATTCTACTGCACCCGCCGCACCCAGGAGGTGACCGGTCATGGATTTCGTGGAGCTCACCAGTACACGGCTGGCAGATTCGCCGAAGATAGACTTAACCGCCTGCGCTTCTGCTTTATCGCCCGCAGGGGTAGATGTCCCGTGCGCGTTAACGTAGCCAATCTGTGCCGGCGTAATGCCCGCATCACGGATGGCGTTTTCCATCGCCAGCGCAGCACCTGCGCCGTTCTCTGGAGGAGACGTCATGTGGTAAGCATCGCTGCTCATGCCAAAGCCAACAACTTCAGCATAAATTTTCGCGCCACGTTTTTTCGCGTGTTCGTACTCTTCCAGTACGATCATGCCTGCACCGTCACCCAGCACGAAACCATCACGGTCTTTATCCCACGGACGGCTCGCCGCCTGAGGATTATCGTTTCGGGTAGAGAGCGCACGCGCTGCACCGAAGCCACCGACGCCCAGCGGGGTACTGGCTTTTTCAGCACCGCCCGCAACCATAGCATCTGCATCGCCGTACGCGATGATACGCGCGGCCTGGCCGATGTTATGCACGCCAGACGTACAGGCTGTCGCGATTGAGATGCTTGGGCCACGCAGGCCGAACATAATGGTCAGGTGACCTGCCACCATGTTTACAATCGTAGACGGAACGAAGAACGGGCTGATTTTACGCGGGCCGCCATTCACCAGAGATGTATGGTTTTCCTCGATCAGACCAAGACCGCCAATCCCGGAGCCGATAGCAGCGCCGATACGGGTAGCGTTCTCTTCCGTAATCTCAAGGCCAGAATCCTGCATGGCCTGAACGCCAGCGACAATTCCATATTGAATGAAGGCATCCATCTTGCGCTGTTCTTTGCGCGAGATGATCTCTTCACAGTTAAAATCCTTTACTAAGCCAGCAAATTTCGTTGCATAGGCGCTAGTATCGAAATGGTCGATTAGGCTGATGCCGCTCTGACCGGCAAGGAGAGCTTTCCAGGTGGACTCTACGGTATTGCCGACAGGAGACAACATGCCAAGTCCGGTCACAACTACACGACGCTTAGACACGTTTGTCCTCCAGGGAGGGATAAAAAAAGAGATTCGTGGGACTACAAAAGATAAAACTCAGGCGGTCGAATGACCGCCTGGAGATGTTCACTTACGCCTGGTGACCGTTGATGTAATCAATGGCAGCCTGAACGGTGGTGATTTTCTCAGCTTCTTCGTCCGGAATCTCAGTATCAAACTCTTCTTCCAGAGCCATTACCAGCTCAACGGTGTCAAGAGAATCTGCGCCCAGGTCTTCAACAAAGGAAGCGGAGTTCACAACTTCTTCCTGCTTAACGCCCAGCTGTTCGCCGATAATTTTCTTAACGCGTTCTTCGATAGTGCTCATACTCTTAAATTTCCTATCAAAACTCGCTTTCGCGATGGTTTTCGTAGTGTATAAAATGTTGAAAAATTTGCAACTAAATCCCGGCAGGTCTTACCACGATTTTACGTTATTTTGAGGCCATTTGCCCAAATAACGCAAATATTTTCGATCGTGATTAAACCATGTACATCCCGCCGTTGACGTGGAGGGTTTCACCAGTGATGTAACCCGCTTCGTCAGAGGCTAAAAATGCAACCGCGCTGGCGATTTCTTTAGGGTCGCCAAGACGACCCGCTGGAACTGCCGCCAGCGTACCCGCACGCTGATCATCGGTCAGCGCACGCGTCATGTCCGTTTCAATAAAGCCCGGAGCAACAACGTTTACAGTAATTCCGCGGGACGCGACTTCGCGCGCCAGCGACTTACTGAAACCGATCAGACCTGCTTTCGCCGCAGCGTAGTTAGCCTGACCAGCATTTCCCATGGTACCAACCACAGAACCTACAGTGATAATACGTCCATGACGCTTTTTCATCATAGCGCGCATTACCGCTTTTGACAGACGGAATACCGATGACAGGTTGGTTTCGATAATATCGTTCCACTCATCATCTTTCATTCGCATCAACAGGTTGTCGCGAGTGATCCCGGCATTATTGACCAGAATATCCACTTCGCCAAACTCTGCGCGAATATTTTCCAGAACAGATTCGATAGATGCTGGTTCAGTCACATTCAGTACCAGACCTTTACCGTTCGCACCCAGATACTCGCTGATGGCCTGTGCGCCATTCTCGCTGGTCGCAGTCCCGATCACCGTCGCGCCGCGCGCAACCAGTGTTTCAGCAATAGCACGCCCGATACCGCGGCTTGCGCCGGTCACCAGGGCAATTTTTCCTTCAAAACTCATGGTATTCCTCTTTTATTGCGAGAGTGCCGCTTTCATTGCTTCCGGCTCGTTAATCGCCGAGGCAGTCAGGGTGTCTACAATACGTTTTGTCAGACCGGTAAGTACCTTACCTGGACCGACTTCATACAGATGTTCAACGCCCTGAGACGCCATAAATTCAACGGTTTTGGTCCACTGAACTGGGCTGTAGAGCTGGCGAACCAGCGCGTTACGGATAGCCTCCGGCGCGGTTTCGCACTTCACATCGACGTTATTCACAACGGAAATCGTCGGTGCGTTAAAGGTCATTTTTTCCAGCTCAACCGCCAGCTTATCGGCAGCGGGCTTCATCAGCGCACAGTGAGACGGCACGCTCACCGGCAGCGGCAGTGCACGTTTTGCACCCGCAGCTTTACAGGCAGCGCCTGCACGCTCAACCGCTTCTTTATGACCCGCGATAACTACCTGGCCTGGCGAGTTAAAGTTTACCGGAGAAACGACCTGACCTTCAGCAGATTCTTCACAGGCTTTAGCAATAGAAGCATCATCCAGACCGATGATGGCAGACATGCCGCCCGTGCCTTCTGGCACCGCTTCCTGCATAAACTTACCACGCAATTCAACCAGACGGACCGCGTCAGCGAAGGCAATCACCCCTGCGCAGACCAGCGCAGAGTATTCACCCAGGCTATGACCCGCCATCAGCGCCGGCGTTTTGCCGCCCTGCTGCTGCCATACGCGCCACAATGCGACGGAGGCTGCCAGCAGTGCCGGTTGAGTCTGCCAGGTTTTGTTCAGCTCTTCAGCTGGGCCCTGTTGGGTCAGCGCCCACAGATCATAACCCAGCGCGTCAGAAGCTTCACGGAAAGTCTCTTCAATAACCGGATAGTTTGCTGCCATTTCAGACAACATCCCAACAGTTTGTGAGCCCTGTCCCGGGAACACAAAAGCAAATTGCGTCATTTTTTAATCCTTATCCTAGAAACGAACCAGCGCGGAACCCCAGGTGAACCCACCACCAAAGGCTTCAAGCAAGACCAGTTGGCCCCGTTTAATTCGTCCATCGCGTACCGCTTCGTCAAATGCGCACGGTACCGATGCCGCAGAGGTGTTGCCGTGGCGATCAAGCGTCACCACAACGTTATCCATAGACATGCCCAACTTCTTCGCCGTCGCGCTGATAATACGCAGGTTAGCCTGATGCGGTACCAGCCAGTCGAGTGCGGCGCGATCCAGATTGTTCGCTTCCAGTGTCTCATCAACAATGTGAGCGAGTTCGGTCACGGCCACCTTGAACACTTCATTACCCGCCATTGTCAGGTAAATCGAACTGTCCGGATTAACGCGATCGGCGTTAGGCAGCGTTAACAGCTCGCCGTAGCGACCGTCAGCGTGCAGGTGCGTGGAGATGATGCCTGGTTCTTCGGACTGCCCCAGCAGCACCGCGCCCGCGCCATCGCCAAAAATAATGATTGTGCCGCGATCGGTTGGATCGCAGGTACGCGCCAGCACATCAGCACCGATCACCAGCGCATATTTTACGGCACCCGATTTAACATACTGATCGGCGATGCTCAGCGCATAGGTGAAACCCGCGCACGCCGCTGCAACATCAAATGCCGGGCAGCCTTTGATGCCGAGCATGTTCTGCACCTGGCACGCTGCGCTTGGGAAGGCATGCGTGGCAGATGTTGTCGCCACCACAATAAGCCCGATCTGTTCTTTATCAATGCCAGCCATCTCAAGCGCTCGCTGAGCGGCTTCGTAGCCCATGGTGGACACAGTTTCGTCTGGCGCGGCGATACGACGTTCACGGATACCTGTGCGCGTGACAATCCACTCGTCAGACGTATCTACCATTTTTTCAAGATCGGCGTTGGTACGCACTTGTTTTGGCAGGTAGCTGCCGGTACCTAAAATCTTCGTATACATGTACGCTCAGTCACTTTTAGCTAATACAGATCCCAGGCGAGCGGCAATCCTCTGAGGGACTTGTCGCTGCACCGCCTGCACTGCCTGTTCAATCGCGACGGTAAATGCTCGCTGATTGGCGGCGCCATGACTCTTAATCACGATGCCGCGCAATCCTAACAGACAGGCGCCATTATACTGGTCGGGGTTGAGGTGACTGAATCGCCGCGTCAGGCTTTTTTGTAACCAACGCTTTAATAAAATCAGCCACCAGGACCTTTTTTTACCTTCTCCCTGCGATTTCAGCAGAGAAAGGAACATTCGTACGACCCCTTCCATGGTCTTCAACGTCACGTTTCCGGTGAAGCCATCACACACTAATACATCCGTTTTGCCCGTCAGCAACTCATTGGCTTCGAGATAACCAATATAGTTGATGGAGGGAACCTGTTTGAGTATTTCCGCAGCGTCGCGGATACTGTCCAGGCCTTTGGTCTCTTCTTCACCAATATTCAATAACGCAACGCGGGGATTGGTAATCCCGACCACGTCTTCTGCCAGCACCGACCCCATCACGGCAAACTGAGCCAGCATTGTACTATCACAATCTACGTTAGCGCCCAGATCGAGCACCACCGTTTTGCCCTTCTGCTGATGCGGTAACACCGTCACCAGCGCCGGACGCTCAATGCCCTCAATCGGCTTGAGCAATAATTTCGACAGCCCCATCAGCGCGCCAGTATTTCCCGCGCTGACGCAAGCCTGCGCTCGCCCTTCTTTCACCAGCTCCAGCGCCATGCGCATAGAGCTGCCGCGGCTATTACGAATAGCCTGCGATGGCCGGGCATCACTGGCAATAACTGACTGCGCAGGAATAATCTGCAGACGCGAACGTTGTTCAAAGTCAGCTTTTGCAAGTAATGGCGTGATTGTGTCGGGATTACCGACTAAAAGAAGTGTGAGTTGCGAATTAGAATTCAGTGCCTGCAATGCTGCAGGCACTGTCACGGTAGGGCCAAAATCTCCCCCCATGACATCTAACGCCAGGGTTAGACGTGTCAAGGTATCGTCGCAGCCTGGTTCGGTAAACTCCCCGTTTTCACGGGGAAGTTCCTCACTAAGCCTAATCACGCTGACGCGTGATTACTTAGTGATAACCTTGCGGCCGCGGTAGAAACCGTCAGCGGTGATGTGGTGACGCAGGTGTTTCTCACCAGAAGTCTTGTCTACAGACAGGCTGGTAACTGCGGTCAGCGCGTCATGGGAACGACGCATGCCACGTTTGGAACGGGTTGGTTTATTCTGTTGTACGGCCATGGACCTTACTCCTCAATTACTTACGCTTTAAGCTGGCTAATACGGCAAATGGATTTGGTTTTTGCGCTTCATCAGGCAGTTCCCCAAAGACCATGTCCGCCTCGGACACTTCACAGTGTTCAGAATCATGCACCGGAACGACTGGCAGGGAGAGGATGACTTCATCTTCAACCAGCGCCAGAAGATCGATTTCACCGAATTCGTTAACCTCAATCGGTTCATACGCTTCCGGGAGTGCTTCAGCCTGTTCGTCAGAACGAACCGGACTGAAACAATACGTTGTGTGAACATGCTGTACAAACGGTTTCCCGCAGCGCTGACATTCGAGCGTTACCGTCACCTTTGCATCACCGGTTAAAACGGCGAGGCGCTGGTTGTCGATAGCGAACGACATGGAGCACTCTACATCACTGTCCACACTGACTACAGATTCGGCAATACGCTCAGCCTGATCGGAAGAATAGATTCCTTCGTAATCGAGGCGTTTTTGAGCCGTACGAACCGGATCAAGAGTCAGGGGTAATTTTACCTTTTGCATAGGGCGCGCATATTAACTTTGTAACGTCATAGAGTCAAAGAAAAAGGCAACCAGAGCTGCCTTTTGCCAATTATTCGCACACATTGCGGCCTGTAGTTTAAAATGGCTGGCATCGATACGCTATATCTGGTGATAAAAATATGCCAAATCTCGTCCTTGCTTCCACTTCACCTTATCGCCGAATGCTGCTGGAAAAGCTCGGGATCCCGTTTGAATGCGCCGCGCCGGAGGTGGATGAAACGCCACAGCCGGGCGAGTCACCGCGTCATCTGGTGACCCGTCTCGCGAAAGAGAAAGCACAGTCGCTGGCCGTACGTTACCCCGCTCATCTGATTATAGGCTCCGATCAGGTTTGTGTGCTGGGCGGCGAAATCACCGGTAAACCGCATACGGAAGAAAACGCCTGCCAGCAGCTTTTGCGTGCGCGAGGCAGTATCGTGACCTTTTATACCGGCCTGGCGCTTTATAATTCGGCCTCCGGTCATCTGCAAACCGAGTGCGAGCCATTTGATGTGCACTTCCGTCATCTCAGCGAGGAGGAGATTATGGATTACGTGCGTCGGGAACGTCCTCTGAACTGCGCAGGGAGTTTCAAAAGTGAAGGACTGGGAATTGCACTGTTCGACAAGCTGGACGGGCGGGATCCCAACACGCTGGTGGGGTTGCCGCTGATTGCGCTCTGCCAGATGTTAAGGCGAGAAGAGTGTAATCCGCTGACGATGTGATTTTTGCCCAGCAGCGCTTCGCTTGTATGGGCCTACGGGTTTCGTAGGCCGGGTAAGCGCAGCGCCACCCGGCACATAATCAGCCGCGCAGAACTTTCAGGCAGCGTTTCAACTGATCATCCAGCGGCGCTTCAATACGGATAACTTCACCGGTATTAGGATGGGTAAACTTCAGCGCTGCCGCATGCAGGAACAGACGCGACAGCCCCGTACCCGCCAACTGCTTATCAAACTCGCGATCGCCATAGCGATCGTCGAACGCAATCGGATGGCCTGCAAACTGGGTATGGACGCGAATCTGGTGAGTACGCCCCGTCACCGGACTACAGCGCACCAGCGTGGCGAATTCGTAGCGCTCTTCTACTTTAAATCGCGTCTCAGACGGTTTCCCTTCCTGATTAACACGAACAATGCGCTCACCGCTTTGCAGAATATTTTTCAGCAGCGGCGCCTGCACCACTTTCACGTGGGACTGCCACTGGCCGCGCACCAGCGCCAGATAATCTTTCTGCATCCCTTTTTCGCGCAGCTGTTCATGCAGGGAACGCAGTGCAGAACGTTTTTTCGCCACCAGCAGCACGCCTGAGGTATCACGGTCAAGACGGTGAACCAGTTCGAGGAAACGCGCTTCCGGGCGCAGCGCACGTAAACCTTCGATCACGCCGAAGCTCAGACCGCTCCCCCCGTGTACCGCCGTTCCGGACGGTTTATTCAGCACCAGAATGTGGTCGTCCTCATAAAGGATAACGTCACTCAGGGCCGCGACTTTTTGCAGCTTCGGAGAAACGACCTCTTCTTCACGCTCTGCAACACGTACCGGTGGAATGCGGACTTCATCGCCCGCCTCGAGCTTGTACTCGGGCTTCACACGTTTTTTGTTCACCCGCACCTCACCCTTACGCAAGATGCGATAAATCATACTTTTTGGCACACCCTTCAATTGGGTGCGCAAAAAATTATCGATACGTTGCCCCGCCTCGTCGTCGGCGATGGCAACCATTTTTACGGCTGGAGTCTCTGTTTTCATGGTTGGCGATTCTAAATAGCGTCTGACATTAGCGCCACTCATTTTTCTATGCTTATATTTACTTTTATCCGGACCACTCCCCTTTCGCGCAATCGATTTGGTGGTTATTAAACCAATCACCCCGTTGAAGTGAAGAAACTGTGAGTAACCGGGTGATAATTGGTAAAAGTCATCTTGCTATAACCCGGCGAGCAGTGGAATAATGAATCCGTTTTCCGCGTTAAATCCGGGTTTTGTAAGGATGTCGACGGAATGACCAATTTTGTCTGACCGATCATCCACGCAGCAATGGCGTAAGACGTATTGATCTTTCAGGCAGTTAGCGGGCTGCGGGTTGCAGTACTTCCCGGTATAAGGATTGTTCTCTGGAGAGTTTTCCCAGGCAATTCCCCTGATAATTGCGCTGTGTTTCCCTATGAAATACAGGCAACCGACACTCTGCGCCTCTTAAGCGAGCGACAACCGTGAGGTTGGCGACGTGAATAGACACGAGGCCATCGGTTCATACCCCGGAAAGCGTCACCTTGCCCGCAGCTTTGTCGTCAATGTAAGAATAACGAGTAAGTTACGATGAAAAGAATGTTAATCAACGCAACTCAGCAAGAAGAGTTGCGTGTCGCCCTTGTGGATGGGCAGCGCCTGTACGATCTGGATATCGAAAGTCCTGGACACGAACAGAAAAAAGCGAACATTTACAAAGGCAAAATCACCCGCATTGAACCAAGCCTTGAAGCTGCATTTGTCGATTACGGTGCTGAGCGTCACGGTTTCCTTCCTCTCAAAGAAATCGCCCGCGAATATTTTCCTGCAAACTACAACTCCCATGGCCGTCCGAACATCAAAGATGTTCTGCGTGAAGGTCAGGAAGTTATCGTCCAGATCGATAAAGAAGAGCGTGGCAACAAAGGCGCCGCGCTGACCACCTTTATCAGTCTGGCAGGAAGCTATCTGGTATTGATGCCAAACAACCCGCGTGCGGGTGGCATCTCTCGCCGTATCGAAGGCGATGACCGTACCGAGCTGAAAGAAGCACTGGCAAGTCTTGAACTGCCAGACGGCATGGGCCTTATCGTGCGCACCGCAGGCGTTGGCAAATCTGCCGAAGCGTTGCAGTGGGACCTGAGCTTCCGCCTGAAACACTGGGAAGCCATCAAGAAAGCGGCAGAAAGCCGTGCTGCGCCGTTCCTGATCCACCAGGAAAGCAACGTCATCGTGCGTGCCTTCCGTGATTATCTGCGTCAGGACATCGGTGAAATTCTGATTGATAACCCGAAAGTGCTTGAGCTGGCTCGCCAGCACATCGCCGCACTGGGTCGCCCGGATTTCACCAGCAAAATTAAACTGTACACCGGTGAAATCCCGCTGTTCAGCCATTATCAGATTGAATCCCAGATCGAGTCTGCCTTCCAGCGTGAAGTGCGTCTGCCGTCCGGCGGTTCTATCGTTATCGATACCACCGAAGCGTTGACCGCCATCGACATCAACTCCGCGCGTGCAACCCGCGGCGGCGACATCGAAGAGACCGCCTTCAACACCAACCTTGAAGCCGCTGATGAAATCGCCCGCCAGCTCCGCCTGCGCGACCTGGGTGGTCTGATCGTTATCGACTTCATCGACATGACCCCGGTTCGCCACCAGCGTGCGGTTGAAAACCGTCTGCGTGAAGCGGTGCGCCAGGATCGCGCGCGTATCCAGATCAGCCATATTTCTCGCTTTGGCCTGCTGGAGATGTCCCGTCAGCGCCTCAGCCCGTCTCTGGGTGAGTCCAGCCATCACGTCTGCCCGCGCTGTTCCGGTACAGGTACCGTGCGTGACAATGAATCTCTCTCCCTCTCTATTCTGCGTCTGATTGAAGAAGAAGCGCTGAAAGAGAACACCAAAGAGGTTCACGCTATTGTTCCAGTGCCGATTGCCTCCTACCTGCTGAACGAAAAACGTGCAGCGGTGAGCGCAATCGAAGCGCGTCAGGGCGGCGTTCGCTGCATCATCGTGCCAAACGACGAGATGCAAACCCCGCACTATCACGTGCTGCGCGTGCGCAAAGGCGAAGAGACAAGCACCCTCAGCTACCTGCTGCCGAAGCTGCATGAAGAAGAAATGGCGCTGCCGTCTGATGAAGAGCCTGCCGAGCGTAAACTGCCTGAGCAGCCAGCTTTAGCGACCTTCATCATGCCGGAAGCACCGCCAGAAGCGACGCTGGAAAAACCAGCGGAAAAACCTGCTGTGCAGAAAGTGGCTCCTGCCGCGCCAAAAGCACAGCCTGAGCAGCCTGGTCTCCTGAGCCGCATCATCGGTGCGCTGAAAAAAATGTTTGCCGCCGAAGAAGTTCAGCCTGAGGAGCCGAAAGAAGCGCCAAAAGAAGCGAAACCAGAGCGTCAGCAGGACCGTCGTAAGCGTCAGAACAACCGTCGCGACCGCAACGACCGTGGCGATCGTAATGAGCGCCGTGATAATCGTTCCGATAACAACGAAGGCCGTGAACAGCGCGAGGACAACCGTCGCAACCGTCGCGAGAAGCAACAGCAGAACGTTGAAGATCGTGAGATTCGCCAGCAGGCGGGCGATGAGTCCGAGAAGAGCAAACAGCGTGACGAGCAGCAGCCTCGCCGCGAGCGTAACCGTCGTCGTAACGATGACAAACGCCAGGCTCAGCAGGAAGTCAAAAACCTGAATCGCGAAGCGCCTGTAGAACAGCAGGACACTGAGCAGGAAGAGCGTACTCAGGTTATGCCGCGTCGTAAGCAGCGCCAGCTGACCCAGAAAGTACGTATGGGTGTTGTTCAGGCCGAAGAAAACGACGTTATCGCGGTTGAAGCGGCTGAAAGCACAACGGGTACTCAGGTTGCGAAAGTTGACCTGCCAGCCGTAGTGGAAAATCAGGTTGAGCAGGACGAAAGCAGCGAAAACCGTGATAACGCAGGTATGCCGCGTCGCTCCCGCCGTTCTCCACGCCATCTGCGCGTGAGCGGTCAGCGTCGCCGTCGTTATCGTGACGAGCGTTACCCGACCCAGTCTCCAATGCCAATGACCGTGGCGTGCGCGTCACCTGAGATGGCATCCGGTAAAGTCTGGATCCGTTATCCGGTTGCACGTCCGGAGCAGGCTGTTGAAGAACAGGCTGTGACCGAAGAGGTGATTGCACCAGTCGTCGCGGTGGAAGACGTCGTGACTGAAGCGGCAACCGTGGTCGAACCGCAGGTTGTTGAAACAGCGCCGCCGCAGGCTGTGGAAGTGGAAACGACCCATCCTGAAGTGATTGCTGCGCCGGTTGATGCCGCACCGCAGATCATTCCCGAAGAAGATACCGTGGTGGCTGAAGAAGTCGCGGAAGACGCTAAGCCTGTATCCACAGCAGAAGAGCCCGCAGACGTTGCCGTCGAAACGGTGACGGAAGAGGTTGTTCAGGACGTCGAGATTCAGGTTGAACCTGTTGTCGAAGAGGTCAAAGCGCCAGAAGTGAAATCTGAGCCGGTTGAGATCGTTGAAGCTGTAGCGCCTGCTCACATTGCTACCGCGCCAATGACTCGTGCCCCGGCACCTGAGTACGTGCCTGAAGCACCACGCCATAGTGACTGGGTTCGTCCGGAATTCAACTTCGAAGGTAAAGGTGCTGCCGGTGGTCACAGTGCGACGCACATGGCTACTGCCCCAGCTACTCGTCCTCAGCCTGTTGAATAACGCACGCTAAGACTGAAAGCCGACCTTCGGGTCGGCTTTTTTATGGCTGTTGCAGGGGCTTTCTCATACCGGTGACCTCCGGCATTATCTGCCGCATCAGCTCCAGAAAACGCCGCAAGCGCGCCGGATAATAGCGTGACCAGGGATAAACCAGATGTACCGGTAGCGCTGCTGGCTGCCACTCTGGCAGTAAATGCACCAGTCGCCCTTCCCGAATATCATCCTGTACCGTCCAGCTGGATACCACCGCCACGCCTAGCCCGGTGAGTGCCGTATTGCGCGCTACATACAGGCTGTCGGTACTCAGGCGTGGCGTAATGGTAACTCTCGCCGGGGTGGGTGTTGCCTCGTGGAAGAGCTCCACATGGCGTTGATAAAAAGAGCTGATGGCAATCCAGGGGAGATGTTGCAGATCGTCCGGCGTGTTAACCGCGGGAAAACGGGCCAGGAGTGCCGGTGACGCTACCACCGAGCGCGGCACTTCAGCCAGTAGCACAGACACGGTTGCCGGATCGACTTCCACGCCCACCCGAATAGCACAGTCAAGGTTGTCGCCGAGGAAATCAACCGAGCGATCGTTAAGCATCCACTCAACAGAAAGCTGGGGATAGCGCTGCAAAAATTGGGTTAACGGTTTTAGTAGCTGATCTTGGCCAAACGCGTGAGGCGCGCGCACCCTCAGCACCCCGACCGGTTCATCTTCCGTCTGCCCCACCTCGTCTTCCAGCGCCAGCCAGCTGTCAATTACCCGTCGGGCATGCTGATAGCAACGTTCACCGTCATCGGTAAGCCGTGTGGTATGGGTTGTGCGCAGCATCAGGCGCACGCCCAGCATGGTTTCAAGTGACTGCAACCGTCGGCTCACCGTGGCCTGGGTTGTTGCCAGCTGACGTGCCGCCGCAGAAAGGGACCCCGCCTCCACAATGCGAACAAAGGTTCGCATCAGTTCTACACGATCTATACGCTCAGTCCGTTTCATATCATTTGCACCTATACGCTACACGTATAAGCGTTTTACCACCGCGCCCGCTACCGTCGCAAGGCGTACTGATAAAAAATAGCCGCACACGACGAATGAGGAACATCTTATGAACACAACCACCACCCGGGCCGTAAGCCGCTGGGTATTCTTAATGCTGGCGCTCGGTGCGGGCTTCAGCGTGGCATCCATCTATTATGCCCAGCCTCTGCTGCCGCTGATGGGCTCAGACCTGCACCTGAGCATCGAAGGCATGGGCATGGTCCCGACGCTCACCCAGGCGGGTTATGCCTTAGGTATCCTGTTTCTGCTCCCGCTCGGCGATCGTTATGACCGCAGAACGTTGATCCTGATAAAAAGTGCAGCTCTGGCGGTGTTCCTGCTGGGTTGTAGCCTGACCGGACAACTTCATTCCCTGCTGCTCACCAGCCTGCTGATTGGCATGGCCGCCACCATGGCGCAGGATATTGTCCCGGCCGCAGCGATTCTCGCGCCGGAAGGCAAACAGGGAAAAACAGTCGGCACGGTGATGACCGGCCTGCTGCTGGGGATTTTGCTCTCCAGAACCGTGAGCGGCGTGGTGGGTGAAGCCTTTGGCTGGCGAGTGATGTATCAGCTGGCCGCCGCAAGCATTGCCTTTATCGGCGTGGTGATGTGGGCCGTACTTCCCCGCTTCGCCGTTCATTCCACGCTGAGCTACCCGGCACTGATGCGCTCCATGGAACACCTCTGGCGTCGCTACCCGGCGCTGCGTCGGGCTGCGCTGGCTCAGGGTTTTCTGTCGATTGCCTTTAGTGCATTCTGGTCGACGCTGGCGGTCATGCTGCTGGAACGGTATCACCTTGGCAGCGCCGTGGCGGGTGGTTTTGGTATTGCCGGAGCCGCAGGCGCGCTGGCCGCACCGCTGGCAGGCGGTCTGGCCGATAAGCTGGGCGCCGGTAAAGTGACCCAACTGGGTGCCGCGCTGGTGACCCTCTCGTTTGCCCTGATGTTCCTGATGCCAGCCCTGGGTGTACACGGCCAGTTGCTCCTGATTGCCCTCTCCGCGGTCGGTTTCGATCTCGGTTTGCAGTCCAGCCTCGTGGCGCACCAGAACCTGGTCTACAGCCTTGAGCCGCAGGCCCGTGGGCGCCTTAACGCCCTGCTGTTTACCGTCATTTTCATCGGAATGGCGCTGGGTTCGGCATTAGGCAGCAATATCTATACGCTGGCAGGCTGGACGGGCGTGGTAGCACTGGCAACCCTGTGTGGTGCCATTGCGCTGGCTATCAGAGTGATTGAAAGCGCCCGGGTGGTGTCCGCTCAGGCAGAAAGTGTGTAAAAAAAATGCCCAACCCGGACGGGTTGGGCAGTCAAAACATGCCCAGTTTCAAGACATGTCAAACAGGTCAGAGTCTTATCTGTTCATCTGGAACAAAGACATACCCTGCATATCGCTAAAGGCTTTATACGAGGCCTGCAAAGCCGCCTGCTGCATGGTGTAGGAAGAAATCACCGAGTTCCAGTCCACGTCAACCAGGTCGCTCATCTGCTGAGTCTGGCCCAGCGCGCGGTCTTCACCCAGAGAATCCAGCTTGCCCAGCTCGTCCAGCTTGATGCCGAGGTCGGCGCGCACGGTCAACACGTTGTTGAGGGAGTTGCTCAGGCCACGGTTGGCTTTATCAATAGCCGCCGTAAATGCTTCAGCCTTCGTTTCGTCATCGCCAATCGGCTTATTCAGCGCTTCAATTGCGGAGTCGAGGATCTTGAACAAATTCGTTTCCGGCGTACTACCATCTGGCTCTGGCTTCGCATTGCTGGTGAAGCTATCGAAAACTTCAGTGCCCGTATGGCTGATTTGCATCGTGCGCGCAGAGTCAACCTGCTGGCTGATTGGCGTTCCGCCGCCCTTATAATCACCCGTAGCCTGGTCGAAAGCCGCCGCTTCGGTTTTGTAACCGGAAAAAATATAGCGACCGTTACCGTCCGTGCTGTTAGCCAGGTTCATGAGCTGATCGCGAATACCTTGCAGGTTCGTTGCCAGCGAAGCGCGGTCATCGTCACTTAACGTACCGTTGCCTGCATTGACAATCTTTTCCTGAGCAGCCTGGATAGCGGTTGTCACTTGCGATAACACGTTTTCTTCCAGCGAGACTTTCGTCGTAGCGAAGGAGCGCGCCAGCGCATACTGGCTGTTTTGCGTTTGGGCCTGAGAGAGCACAACGGCCTGCGAAGCGGCAATAGGATCGTCAGACGGACGGTTGATACGCTTCCCCGTAGACATCTGCTCGCCGTAGCTGAGCCAGAGACTTTGGGAGTTCGTCACGCCGCGCATGCTTTGCTCATACATCATTTGAGTACTAATACGCATTTTTTATGCCTCAGCCTTAGCGGATATTGATCAATGCATCAAACAGCGTGCTCGCCGTTTGCAGCACCTGCGCATTCGCCAGATAGTACTGCTGATAGCGTTGCAGGTTGCCATACTCTTCATCCAGGTTAACCCCGGAGATTGACTGCTGTTGTTTGGTCAGCTGCGTAACAACGTTAACTTTGGTTTCGCTGCTGGTTTTCAGCGACGCCGTGGTGCTGCCCACCGTACTGACCAGCGCGGCATAAGCATCGTTAAAGGTTTTGTTTCCCCCCACCAGCTTGGCGCTCTGCAAATCCAGCAGCTTTTGGCCATTGGTATTGTCGCTTTCGCCGCTTCCTTTCGCGGAAGCCATCGCCAGTTTGGATTCGTCGCTGATCGCAACGTCCATATTCACGATAACGTCATTCACCGGCTTCACGATAAAGTTGTCTTTATTATTGGCCGAGCCGCTAATGTTGACGTTGAGGCCATCAAACGACAGATTACCGCTGGTATCCGGCATAGCCGTGAAGCTGGTGTTGTCTGACAGACGGGTGATGGTCCAGTCAGTACCGTTATACTCAACTTTGTAGTTTGTCGCCTGGACCTTGGTACTGTCCGTCATCGTTGCCGTCACGGACGCGCTTCCGGTGTTCTTACCGTTACTCAGCACTGCCGGGGAGCCAAAATCAAACAGCTTGCCGCCTGCGTCCCCGTTGGCATCAAAGCCCGCCTGGTGCTGGGTATTCATGGCATCCGCAAACGCCAGCGCCATCTGGTTAAGCGTATTTCGCGCCTGATCCAGGTCCTGAGAACGGAACGTTAACAGCCCCCCAAGCGACCCCGTGGTGATCTGTTTTTCCGAGATCTCCACGTTGCCCGCTGCGGCATCCACATACGCAATCGTTGTACGTGCAGGGTCCGCGCTGGATTTCACCGCAGCCAGCTGGCTGGCGTTGCTGCCCTGTACCAGGGTGTAGCCGTTGGCGATAGAGATGTTATAGGTGCCGCTGTCCTGCACGGTCACGTCCACACCGACAATCTTGTTCAGCTCACTCACCAGCTGATCGCGCTGATCGAGCAGTTCGTTCGGGGATGCGCCCGCCCCTACGCCAGTCAGCCGGGAAATCTGATCGTTAAGGTTAGCAATCTGCTTCGCGTAGTTATTGATCTGATCGACGCTGGTAGAAATCGCCGTATTGACCTGCGAATCCTGATCGCGGAGATATTGATCGTTAGTTTTGAACTGGTTTACCAGACCATCCGCCTTCCCGAGTACCGTCTGGCGTGCTGCCGGATCTTCTGCGTTACTCACCAGAGTTTGCAGGCTTTTAAAGAAATCCTGGAGGTTGGCAGAAAGCGAGTTCGTGGTATCCGACAGCACGTCGTCAATTTTCGACATCTGCTGGTAGCGCGTGGTCAGGCCGCTGCTCTGGTTCTGCGCCGCGCGCAGCTGGTTGGTAATAAACGCATCATATTCACGCTGAACGCCGGAGACATAGACCCCGTTACCCACCCAGCCGCCGCCGGTCAGGGTGCTGTTTGATGCGCCCAGAATGGTAGTCTGGCGGGTATAACCTGCCACGTTGTAGCTTGAAATATTATTACTGACGGTATTGAGTGCCGACTGCGCAGCACTGAGGCCACTCATGGCGCTGTTAATCAAACTGGACATGGGGGTTCCTTTTATACGTTCAGACACGAGTCCTGATGAAGGTTATCGGCAACCTCCACCGGGACTTGAGAACTTTCAGAACAGATTTTCGAGATCTGTGCTATACGCTTTGCTGACCTTCTCAGACATGGATTTCAGCTGCTGGATCATGCTGGTCAGCTTGCGTGCATAGTTTGGATCGGTCGCATAGCCGGCATTCTGCAATGCCTGAGCGCCCTGCTCTGGCGTGGTGGCCTGGGTCACGGCGGTGTAGCGCGGATTCCGGCTCAACAGCCCGACATAATCCGACAACGCTTCCAGATACGAGCTGTAGACGCGGAATTTGGCTTTCACCTTCACTGCCGCACCGTTCTCATATTCGGTGGTGGTAATTTCCGTGGTCGGCCCCTTCCAGCTGGAAGTGGCCTTCACGCCAAAGATGTTGAAGCTCGGCTCGCCGTTCTCCCTGCGGATCTGGCGTTGCCCCCAGCCCGACTCCAGCGCCGCCTGCGCCAGAATCAGATGGTGTGGCACGCCGCTTTCTTCACTGGCAAGACGCGCCGGCAGGGAGAGCTGCGCCAGGAAGTCTTTGCTGTCGCCGGAGAGCGGCTCGTCACGCGCTTCTGTCGGCTTCGGCATCGCCTTACGCACCATCTGGGTCAGCGCCTGATTTTGATAACTGGTCACCTTTTCCAGATCAAACTTCAGCGGCACCTGCGGCGGAGCCTCTTCAGGTGGCAGCCCCTGAGCTGCTGCGGTCTGTTTCACAATCATGTCTGCCAGGCCGAGCCCCTTTCCGGCGGTCATTTGCTGGGCAATCTGCTGATCGTACATGCTGGTGTAAAGCCGTGTGGAATCGCTGCTGAACATGCCATCTTTCGGCAGGGTTTCACGCATGCTTTTCAACATCATCTGCACGAACATGCCTTCCACCTGACGGGCAACCGGGCGGATATTCGCCGCCGGATCCTTGCCCGCTTTGGTTTTCAGCTCGTTGAGCGACTGGGCATCCCAGGCGGCACTGGTCAACAGTTTGCTATCGGTCAGCATTTAGATGATTTCCAGTTTAGCGCGCAGGCAGCCTGCACTTTGCATGGATTGCAGAATGGACATCAGATCCATTGGCGTTGCACCCAGCGCGTTCAGGGCACGCACCACGCTGTTCAGGTTGGCGCTGGAGCGCACGCTCTGCAACGATCCGCCGCTCTGTCGTAAATCAATCTGCGTTTGCGGGGTCACTACCGTCTGACCGCCACCAAACGGGGTATCCGGCTGGCTGACGTTGGCCGAGCGGTTAACCGTGACGGAGAGATTGCCCTGCGCCACGGCGCAGCTGTCCAGCGTCACTTCGCGGTTCATCACCACCGATCCGGTACGGGAGTTGATAATGACTTTTGCATCCTGCACCGACACGTTCACTTCCATATTCTGGATATCGGCCAGCATCCGCACCTGGTTGCTGCTACCGGTTGACGTGCGGATCTGCACGGTGCGGGCATCCAGCGCGGTGGCGCTGCCGTAACCCCGGCTGCGGTTGATGGTGTCAGCAATCTGCTGCGCCATCGTGAAGTCTTCGTTATTCAGTTGCAGGTTAATGGTGTTGCCGGTGCCGAACTGGGTCGGCAGCTCACGTTCGATGATCGCGCCGTTGGTAATACGTCCCCCGTTCAGCTGGTTCACCTGCACGCTGCTGCCGCCCGCCGACGCGCCTGCCCCGCCAACCAGAATGTTGCCCTGCGCCAGAGCATACACCTGGCTGTCGACGCCTTTCAGCGGCGTCATCAACAACGTACCGCCGCGCAGGCTTTTGGCGTTACCCATCGACGAGACAACCACGTCGATGGTTTGCCCCTGACGCGCAAAGGCCGGATAAGACGCGGTCACCATCACCGCCGCCACGTTTTTCAGCTGCATGTTGGTCCCCGCCGGTACGGTAATACCGAGCTGAGAGAGCATGTTGTTAAGGCTCTGGGTGGTGAACGGCGTCTGGGTCGTCTGGTCACCCGTCCCATCCAGCCCCACCACCAGGCCGTAGCCAATCAGGGAGTTTTCGCGCACGCCCTGCACGCTGGTGAGATCGCGAATGCGATCGGCCTGCGCAACGGTAGCGACCAGCGACAGCGCCACGGCGAAGAGAAATTTATACATAGGTCACCTCGCTTACATCGGCGATAAGTTAAGGAAGAAGCGTTGCAGCCAGCCCATATTTTGCGCTTCGTTGATGTAGCCGTTGCCGACGTACTCAATGCGCGCATCCGCCACCTGTGTGGACGGTACGGTGTTGGTGCCGCTGATAGTGCGAGGGTTAACCACACCGGAGAAGCGAATGAATTCCGTACCCTGGTTAATGGCGATCTGTTTTTCGCCCACCACGTGCAGATTGCCGTTCACCAGAACCTGGTCAACCGTTACCGTCAGCGTTCCGCTGAAGGTATTGCTGGCGTTCGCGCCACCTTTACCGTTAAAGGTGTTGCCGCCGGAGGCTTCCACATCCGCACGGGCGTTGCCGAACAGCCCTTGCAGATAGCGCGGTACGGTGTCGAAGCCAAAATTGGTTTTGCCGTCGCGGCTGGCATTCGCCGACGAGCTCTTGCTCGCGCTGACGTTTTCCTGCAACACAATGGTCAGCGTATCGCCGACGTTACGCGGACGACGGTCTTCAAACAGCGGCTGATAACCGTAGTTAATCGGCTGCGCGGTCTGGAAAATAGAGCCGTTCACCACCGGCGAGGGGCCGGGAACGGGTTGGGCGGTAGTCGCACCCTGTACCAATGGTTTAGACGGGATCCAGGCACACCCGCTGAGGGTGACAGCCAGAACAGTCAGGATCGGATAACGAAACGCCGCGTTTTTTTGCATTGCCTTCATCTTCGAAAACAGGGAGCCGGTGCGACGTTTACCGCACCGGGCTACACCTTAGAGTTGCGTCAGTTTTTGCAGCATCTGGTCGGTCGTCGACACTGCTTTACTGTTAATTTCATAGGCGCGCTGGACCTGGATCATATTCACCAGCTCTTCCGCCACGTTAACGTTCGAGGTTTCCACATACCCCTGGTACAGCAGCCCCGCACCGTTCAGGCCGGGGGTACTTTCATTTGGCGTGCCGGAAGACTGCGTTTCGGTGTAGAGGTTCTCACCGATGCTTTCCAGTCCGGTATCGTTCATGAAGGTCGTCAGGTTGAGCTGACCAACCTGGACCGGCGCGGCCTGACCTTGCTGAGTGACGCTGACGATACCGTCACGGCCAATGGTGATGCTCAGCGCGTTCGCCGGGATGGTGATCGCAGGCTGAACCTGGAAGCCGCCCGCCGTCACCAGCTGACCATTCTGATCCACCTGGAACGAACCATCGCGGGTATAGGCGGAGGTCCCGTCAGGCAGTTGCACCTGGAAGAAACCCTGACCTTTGATGGCAACGTCTTTGCTGTTGTTGGTCTGGGACAGGTTGCCCTGGCTGTGCAGACGCTCGGTGGCGACAGGGCGTACGCCGGTACCAATTTGCAGACCGGACGGCAGCGTGGTTTGCTCAGAAGACTGCGCCCCTGGCTGACGAATCGTTTGATAAAGCAAATCTTCGAAAACCGCACGCTGGCGCTTGAAACCATTGGTGCTGACGTTTGCCAGGTTGTTGGCAATTACATCCATATTGGTTTGCTGTGCGTCCAGACCGGTTTTCGCGATCCATAAAGAACTGATCATAGGGAGTCCTGTTAACTCATAGCCAGAAGTTGGTTAGCCTTGCCTGCGTTTTCATCGACGCTGCTGATGATTTTCATCTGCATTTCGAAGCGGCGGGCGCTGGCGATCATGTCGGTCATGGCTTCCACCGGTTTGACGTTACTGCCTTCCAGCACGCCGGACATCACGCGGATGGTCGGGTCGGCCTGTAACGTGGCGCCACGCGTGGCCTGCGCCGCCTGGGTCAGACGGAACATCCCGTCATCGCCACGCTGCACTTCGTTGCCTTCGGCTTTCACCAGCTTCAGACGACCGACAGGCGCAACGGTGTTCGCCGGGTCGCCCGGATTCAACGCCGAGATCGTCCCGTCTGCCGCAATGGTCAGCTCTGACCCTTCCGGCACCGTCAGCGGACCGGCTTCGCCCATCACCGGATGCCCCTGAATCGTCAACTGTCCGGTGGCGCTCACCTGAATGTTACCGTTGCGGGTATACCCTTCTGCGCCGTCAGCCGTTTGCACCGCCAGCCAGCCGTCCTGCTGAAGGGCAACGTCCAGCGGACGCGCGGTGTAATCCATCTGGCCTGGCGTCATGTCGGCGCCCGGCGTGGAGGCGGTGACCAGCGTACGCGTGGGCAATGACAGCCCTTCTACCGGCACCGCACGCAGTGCGTTGAGCTGTGCACGAAAACCAGGCGTGGAGGCGTTCGCCAGGTTGCTGGCGGTAACAGCCTGCTGATTGAGCGTCTGGCTTGCAGCCCCCATCGCTGTATATATTGCGTGATCCATTGCGCTTTCCCGTCAGCCGCTTAACGCAGGTTAACCAGCGTGTTGAGGATCTGATCCTGGGTTTTGATGGTCTGCGCGTTGGACTGGTAGTTACGTTGCGCGACAATCATGTTCACCAGCTCTTTACTCAGATCGACGTTGGAGGCTTCCAGCGCGCCGTTGGTCAGCGTGCCGAAGTTACCGGAACCCGCGGTACCCAGCAGAGCAACACCGGAAGACTGCGTGGCAGACCAGACGTTATCCCCTTCGGACTTCAGGCCTTCGTTGTTGGCAAAGTTTGCCAGCACGATCTGGCCCAGCACCTGGGTCTGTTCGTTGGAGTAGTTACCGACAACGGTGCCGTCATCGTTGATCTGGTAGCTCACCAGGTCGCCCGGCTTATAGCCGTTCTGGCTCGTCGCCACGATGTTGTTCGCACCGGTGTTCTGTTGCATGGAGCTCTGGAAGCTCAGAGAGAACTCGGCAGGCTCCGCACCGCTAATGATGCCAGTAGTAATGTTGATAGCTGGGGTGGCGTTTGGCGTAGCGCTTATCACGCCAGCAGCGTCGTAGTTATAAACACCCGCCAGGTTACCGTTACTGTCGAAGCTCATCTGTGCCGCTTTTTTTGCAGGAGAACCCGCTACGCTGCCATCCTGGGTATACACATCCCATTTGTTGTCAGTTGTTTTGACATAGAACAGGTTCATGTTGTGCGCATTACCCTGGCTGTCAAACACCGTCACGGTGCCTTTCTTGTTGTAAGAGTCAGGGTTGGACGGATCGAAGGCGACGGTTGGCGCGGTATCGGTGGAGTTCAGGTTGATCTGCTGAGAGGCCGTGGTGGTGGACTTCGCCGCCATCAGCGTCGTTGGGATGGTGATCGCCTGCGGATTCGCACCGGTTTGCACCGTCGGCGGCGTGCCGGCAACCGGATAACCGGTTAACTGTAGCCCCTGCATGTTCACCAGGTTACGGTTTTCATCCAGCTTAAACTGGCCGTTGCGGCTGTAGAACACGGAACCGTTGGCATCCACCATACGGAAGAAACCGTTCTGGCTGATAGCGACATCCAGACCGCGACCGGTGTTGGTGGTCGTCCCGTCGGTGAAGTCCTGGGTGATACCCGCAACCTTCACGCCCAGGCCCACTTTAGAGCCTGCAAACATATCTGCAAAAGATGCAGAACCGGATTTAAAACCATAGGTCGCGGAGTTGGCGATGTTGTTGCCAATGACGTCCAGGTTGGTGGCCGCAGCATTCAGGCCGCTGACCGCTTGAGAAAAGGCCATGACTTACTCCTGATAAGTATGAAGGCTTAGATAATCTGCCGAACTTCGTCGAGTGTGGTGGTACCGGAGGTACCCAAATCCAGTTTGTTGCCATCGCTACCTTTGATGACGCCCTGAACCAGGGCAAACTGTAGCGGCTGAGCCACCAGCTGCGTGGTGCCGTTGCTGGCGCTAATCGCAACCTGATACGAGCCGTTAGGCGCTTTAGTGCCGTCGGTCAGGCTGCCATCCCAGGTAAAGGTATGAACGCCCGCTTTAAGCTCGCCAATCTCAATCGTGCGCACCACGTTGCCGCTAGCGTCTTTGATGGTGGCGGTGACTTTGTCGGCCGGTTGCTGCAACTCAACGCCAAACGGCGTCGTGGTGGTGGTGGACGTGCCATCGGTGGTGCTGGTGCCCGCCAGAATCGTGGTCCCCGGGATCATCACCCCGTGACCGATCAGGTTGGCGGCCTGCAAGGACTGGCTGTTATCGATTTGACCGGAGACCGAGCCGAGCGTGGTGTTCAGTTTCTCAATGCCGCTGACGGTACTGATCTGCGCAAGCTGCGTGGTCAGTTCGTTATTCTGCATCGGATTGGTCGGGTCCTGATTTTTCAGCTGTGCCACCAGCAGGGTCAGAAAGCTGCTCTGTAAATCGGAGGCATTGCTCCCGGTGAGAGAGCTGGAACCGGTTGCACTACTGGTGCTGTTGACGCCGGTATTTGTCGGGTCATTCACGTTTACGGCGATGGACATGCGTGTCTCCTTTACTGGCCGAGAGTGAGTGTTTTGAGCATCATGCTCTTCACGGTATTAAGCACTTCGACGTTTGCCTGGTAGCTGCGTGACGCGGACATGGAGTTCACCATCTCCCCGACCACATCCACGTTCGGCATTTTCACGTAGCCGCTGGCATCCGCGAGCGGGTTGCCTGGCTCGTAAACCAGCTTGTCGGGCGCCTGGCTCTCAACCACGTCCGCCACTTTCACGCCGCCCGTTGCCGCACCCGGTGCAGCATCAACCTGGAAGACGACCTGTTTAGCGCGATACGGTTGTCCGTCAGGTCCTGTCACGCTGTCGGCGTTGGCCAGGTTACTGGCTGCCACGTTCAGTCGTTTGGACTGCGCCGTTAATGCCGAACCGGCGATATCAAAAATATTCAGCAAGGCCATTTACTAATTGCCCCCCTGCAGGACGGTCATCATGCCTTTGATTTGCCCGCCGAGTAGCGTCAGGCCTGTCTGGTATTGCAGGCTGTTATCGGCAAACTGTGTGCGCTCCCGGTCCATGTCGACGGTGTTGCCATCAAGCGAGGGCTGATCGGGAATACGGTAAAGCAGGTCGGTCGTTGGCGCGGTCATCGCCTGAGCGGGAATATGCCGTGAGGATGTCAGGGCAAGTGAGACACCCGTCCCTTCGGCACGTCCACGCTCCATCACTTTTTTGAGTTCACTGGAAAAATCAATATCGCGCGCCTGATACCCGGGGGTGTCCGCGTTGGCGATATTGGCGGCTAAAATTTCCTGCCGCTGGGCGCGTAAGTTGAGCGCTTCCTGCTGAAAACGTAACGCGGCGTCGAGTTTATCGAGCATGTCTCCTCCGCTGATGAGAAAATTTCAGTTCACAGCTTAAATCTCACCCCGTCTCCCCTATCGACGGAATAAGCGCAAAATGCGTCGCTATTTGTTGCGTTGATGGAAAACCACTGCGGGTAGAATTTGCTTAATTCTGGACATGGTGGAACGTGCGATGCGGACTTTTAAACGTGGCCTTGCGGCGACCCTGCTGCTTTTGAGCCCTCTTGTGCAGGCTGAGGGGTTAGAGAACCAGCTCAATGCATTCTTTGCGCAGAAGCTGGCCGGTTTCAGCGATGACGTACGCGTGACCGTACGCACCCCGCCTAACCTTTACCCTTCCTGCGAAGCCCCGTCATTTAGCGTGACCGGCAGCACCCGCTTATGGGGCAACGTGAATGTGCTGGCGCGTTGCGCCAACGAAAAACGTTATTTACAGGTTGCGGTTCAGGCGACAGGCAATTATGTTGTCGCCGCCGTTCCCATTCCCCGGGGCAGCCTGCTGCAACCAGACAGCGTAACGCTGAAGCGAGGCCGTCTGGATCAGCTTCCACCGCGGACGATGCTGGATATTAACCAGGCTCAGGAGGCGGTCAGCCTGCGCGATGTCGCCCCTGGACAGGCGATACAGCTCTCTATGCTGCGCCAGGCGTGGCGGGTGAAGGCGGGACAACAGGTGATGGTGGTCGCCAATGGCGAAGGCTTTAGTATCAACAGTGAAGGAAAAGCGCTGAATAATGCCGCAGTAGCACAAAATGCCCGAGTCAGAATGTCCTCAGGCCAGGTGGTCAGCGGCACGGTCGGTCCTGATGGGAATATTCTGATTAACCTGTAATCTTTTTAAAGATTTCGCGGCGACTGCCGATAAATATTCAACAAATGATGATGTCAGGCGCAAACGCCGCGAACCCTCGATGAGGACAACACTATGAGCATTGATCGTACATCAGCCCTGAAGCCGGTTAGCACTGTACAACCTCGCGAAACGAATGAGGCTGCCCCGCAAAAAACGCGTCTGGAAAAAACCTCGACGGCTAACAGCACCAGCGTCACGCTGAGCGATGCGCAGTCGAAGCTGATGCAGCCAGGCAGCAGCGATATCAACATGGAACGAGTTGAAGCGCTGAAAACGGCTATCCGTAACGGCGAACTGAAAATGGATACCAGCAAAATCGCTGATGCGCTGATTCAGGACGCACAGAGTTTCCTCCAGAGTAACTAACCGTATGAGTCGACTGTCAGAAATACTGGATCAGATGACGGTGGTCCTGAACGACCTGAAAACGGTGATGGACGCAGAACAGCACCACCTCTCTTCTGGTCAAATCAACGGCAGCGCGTTGCAACGCATTACTGAAGATAAAAGCTCGCTGCTGGCGACCCTGGATTATCTGGAAAAACAGCGACGCGCTGAGCAAGACACGAAACGCAGCGCCAATGATGAGATCAACGAACGCTGGCAGACCATTACAGAAAAAACCCAGCATCTTCGCGATCTCAACCAGCATAACGGCTGGCTGCTGGAAGGTCAGATTATCCGTAATCAGCAGGCGCTTGAGGTGTTAAAGCCCTATAAAGAGCCGGGGCTGTACGGTGCGGATGGTCAAACGGCCACGGCACGTATCACGGGCGGGAAAAAGATTTCGATTTGACGCACTAGCGGCATGTCATGAAGCGGGGAGCACCTTCTGGTGACTCCCCTTTTGGCGTTTATACCGTGCGGCGGGTAAACTCTTTCACCTTGAAGCCAAGCACCGCCAGCGTGGCAAAGTACGCCACCACCCCGACCACCACCACGGCCATCAGACGCATCAGGCGGTAAGGCATGGTGCCCTGCGCCCACTCAGGCATGACATACAACATGCCAACCAGCGCGGCCGCCATCACTACTACCGCGATCGCCAGACGCAGCAGGAAGCTTGCCCAGCCCGGCTGCGGGGTGAAGATATCCTGCTTACGCAGCTGCCAGTACAGCAGCCCGGCGTTGAGACAGGCCGCCAGACCAATCGACAGTGACAGACCCGCGTGTTTCAGCGGACCAATAAACGCCAGGTTCATCAGCTGCGTCATGATCAGCGTCACAATGGCAATCTTAACCGGCGTTTTGATGTCCTGACGTGAATAGAAACCGGGCGCAAGCACCTTCACGACAATCAGCCCCATCAGCCCCACTGAGTAGGCTACGAGCGCACGCTGGGTCATGGCGGCATCAAAGGCGGTGAATTTTCCATACTGGAACAACGACACCGTCAGCGGTTTCGCCAGGATCCCCAGCGCCACCGCGCTTGGCAGCGCCAGCAGAAAACAGAGACGCAGACCCCAGTCCATCAGGCGGCAGTATTCATCGTGGTTGCCGCTGGCGAAACTTTTCGACAGCGACGGCAGCAGAATAGTCCCCAGCGCCACGCCCAGCACCCCGGATGGAAACTCCATCAGCCGGTCGGCGTAGTACATCCAGGACACCGAGCCCGACACCAGGAAAGAGGCGAAGATGGTATTGATGATGAGCGAGATCTGGCTGACGGACACGCCGAGTATTGCCGGTCCCATCTGTTTGATAACGCGCATTGCGCCCGCATCTTTGAAATTAATGCGCGGCAGAACCAGCATGCCGATCTTTTTCAGGTGCGGGAGCTGGTAAGCAAGCTGTAACACCCCGCCGACGGTCACGGCCCAGGCCAGCGCCAGCACCGGTGGGTTAAAATGCGGCGCGGCGAACAGCGCAAAGCCAATCATGCTGACGTTAAGGAACGTGGGGGCAAAGGCCGGCACGGAGAAGCGGTTCCAGGTATTCAGGATGGCACCCACCAGCGACGCCAGCGAAATCAGCAGAATATAGGGGAAGGTTATCCGCAGCAGTTGCGTCGTCAGGGCAAATTTATCCGCCGTGTCGGCAAAGCCCGGCGCCGTTACCATGATTACCCAGGGCGCTGCCAGCATCCCCAGTACGGTCACGATCGCCAGCGCCAGCGTCAGTAAACCGGAAACGTACGCCACAAAGACGCGGGTGGCATCTTCGCCCTGCTTGCTTTTATATTCCGCGAGGATCGGGACAAATGCCTGTGAGAAAGCCCCTTCGGCAAAAATACGGCGCAGCAGGTTCGGCAGCTTGAACGCAACGAAAAAGGCGTCAGTCGCCATCCCTGCGCCAAAAACCCTTGCCACAATGGCATCGCGAGCAAAGCCAAGCACGCGGGAAAACATGGTCATCGAGCTGACGGCCGCCAGCGATTTTAATAAGTTCATTAACGTGAAGTTCCACAACCCTACGGATTTCCAGGACGGATAAGCGAAAGCGCCACCCGGCAAAGCCAACAAGCGGCGCTTAGTCTAACCGGATTTCAACGAATTACTATCGGCAGATGTTACAGCGAGTTATTCCGACATGGCTTCGCGCCAGAGTCGTTCCACGATGCGCTGCGCCAGAATGGCCTGCTCCCCGGACGTTTCAGGAACCGTCTGATTCTGCACGCAGGTAATGAAGTGACGCGCGCAGCCCACAAAGCCACGCTGCTCCAGGGTGCTCTGCCAGCCGGGAACGGGTAACGCGAGCACGCCATTGCCCTTCTCTTCCCGCCACTCACGCATATCGGTGACGTCATACAGCGCGCCATCCGTAACGGCCTGCACGGACTCGCGCTGGCTGCCCGCCCGACGATGCATGCTGGTCGTCACCTGTAAATGCTCAACGGCAAAATGATGTTCGGCGTAAACCATTTCACCCTGCTCGTTGGTCAGCAGCGTGCCGCTTTGCAGCTGGGCTTTTCCGTTACTCAGCCAAAGGGCCGTATCCACGACGTGGAGATAATCATCCAGCAGCGTGAACCGCAGATCGTTCGGCCCCACGCTGTCGGTACGGTGCTTATCCATACGCAGAGAGGCAAACGAGCCGGACTGCGCTTTAAGCTGCTGATA
Source organism: Enterobacter cloacae complex sp. SYL003 (assembly GCF_049236925.1). Classification (NCBI taxonomy): domain Bacteria; kingdom Pseudomonadati; phylum Pseudomonadota; class Gammaproteobacteria; order Enterobacterales; family Enterobacteriaceae; genus Enterobacter; species Enterobacter cloacae complex sp. SYL003. The sequence goes on from NZ_JBMKJK010000012.1 coordinate 134,409, forward strand.
GAGCGGCGCAAAACGGCGGTTGAAGCCGACCATCAGCGTCAGCTTTTTACGCGCGGCCAGCTCAATCAGTCGTTCAGCATCCTGCACATTTTCCGCCAGAGGCTTATCAACGCAGACGTGAACGCCTGCGTTCAGCAACTCGCTCACCACCTGGAAGTGCGTCGCGGTTGAGGTATGCACAAATACCGCATCACATTCACGGGCTAAATCCTGGAGTGAGCCAGCATAAGGGATGCGCCAGGTTTTGCAGATGCGCTCTGCTTTCTCGCGAGTGGGCGACCACGCCCCTTGCAGCGTCCAGTCTGACGCGGCGCCTAAAACGGGCAGCCAGGCTTTTTGCGCAATCCCGCCCAGCCCCACCACTCCAATGCGTAATGTAGTCACGGTTAATCTCCCAGGTGTGCGAGTAAAGCATCCAGACGCTGCTTCAGCCCGGCAACCTCGTCTTCCAGGGCTGCCACGCGCGCGGTCAGGCTGTCGTTTGATGCTGGCGTGTCGGATTCGACGGCTAGCGTAGAGGACTCCACGTCGCCGCTAAACAGGTGCATGTAGCGGCTTTCACGCTTGCCCGGTTCGCGGGCCAGACGCACCACGTAAGGACCGTCCTCGCGTGAGGCTAATCCCTCCAGCGTCTGTTCAACGTCCTGCATATCCTGAAACTCATGCATGCGGGAGGCGCGTGTGCGCAGTTCACCCGGCGTCTGCGCCCCGCGCAGCAGCAGCGTGGTGATAACCGCCACTTCTGCGGCGCTGAGTTTTAAATCGCCAAATTCGGAATTACAAAAGCGCTGTTCATATTTAGTGACGCGATTACCGAAGCCGCTGACGGTGCGCAGGTAGTGGCGCTTCACCAGCTCATCAAGGATATCCTGCACCTCGTACTCGCCAAGGTTCATCACCGGCTCACGGTTCGTCTTTTGGTTGCAGGCCATCGTGACGGCATTCACGGAAAGAGGATACTGTTCCGGCGTCGTAACCTGCTTTTCCAGCAGGCAGCCAATCACGCGCGCTTCGGCGCCATTTAACTGATATTTCATCTTTTCTCCTTAACGACCCGCGGTCCACTCCTGCGTGGTGAGCGCGGTGAGGACATGGTCCCGCCACTCGCCGTCAATCAGCAGATAATCTTTGGCATAGCCCTCTTTCTCAAACCCCAGGCGGGCCAGCAGATCGCCGCTGCGCTTATTGTGCGGCATGTAGTTCGCCATAATGCGATGGATATGTTGCGTGCGCTGCATGTAGCGAATCGCCGCCGTCAGCGCCTCAAACATGAGCCCCTGCCCCTGCCATTTCTGGCCGATGGAATACCCGAGATAGCAGGCGTGAAACGACCCGCGTGCTACGTTTGAAAAATTGGCAATGCCAACGATCTCTTTCTCTTCCGGATCGAGAAGCGCGAAATAAAACGCACTTCCCTGTTTGTGAAATTCCGCAATCATACTGAGGCGCGCCTGCCAGCCAGAGGGGTAGCAATGGCTCTCGTCCCGAACGGGTTCCCAGGGTTTTAAAAACTGGCGATTCTCGGCGTAATAATCCGCCAGACGCCAGGCATCACGCTCATGCACCAGACGAACGACCAGCCTGTCCGTCGTCAGACGCACTTTTGGCACATTACTGCGATAGCCAAACATCGATACCACTCCTTCCCGTCGCTTCTGCTCTGCCTGTTAGCTTTACTATACCTGCGCCTGTGCCTTCTGTGAAAACAGTGACATACCATTTTTATCGCTTTTCACATTTTTCGATGAGAACTCTCTATCAAAGCACCTTTTTGATAAAAAAATATTGTCGCCAGCAGGTATGTGAAAAAGTGCGGCGACACCGCAGAATATTAGCGTGCTCACCTTTTATTTTCCCTGGAGGGAAAATGTCCCGCGTATCACAGGCCAGGAGCCTGGGTAAATATTTCCTGCTCGTCGATAACATGCTGGTCGTGCTCGGCTTTTTTGTCGTTTTTCCACTTATATCGATTCGTTTTGTCGATCAAATGGGCTGGGCGGCGCTAATGGTCGGGATCGCGCTGGGCTTACGCCAGTTTGTACAACAGGGTCTTGGCGTGTTTGGCGGGGCAATAGCCGACCGCTTCGGTGCGAAACCGATGATCGTCACCGGCATGCTGTTACGTGCGGCGGGATTCGCCACGATGGCAATCGCTCATGACCCCTGGCTGCTGTGGTTCTCCTGTTTCCTTTCCGGGATTGGCGGCACCCTTTTCGACCCACCGCGTACCGCGCTGGTAGTCAAGCTGATCCGTCCGCAACACCGGGGGCGCTTCTTCTCGATTTTAATGATGCAGGACAGCGCTGGCGCGGTGGTGGGCGCCCTGCTGGGAAGCTGGCTGCTGCAATACGATTTCCGCCTGGTCTGCGCCACCGGCGCGGTGCTGTTTATTCTCTGCGCGCTGTTTAACGGTCTGTTTCTGCCCGCATGGAAGCTGTCGACGGTAAAAGCGCCGGTGCGGGAAGGGCTTGACCGCGTGCTGAGCGATAAACGCTTCGTCACCTATGTTTTAACGTTGACCGGCTACTACATGCTCGCCGTGCAGGTCATGCTGATGCTGCCGATTATGGTTAACGATATTGCCGGCACGCCGGCGGCGGTAAAATGGATGTATGCCATTGAGGCCTGCCTTTCCCTGACTCTGCTCTATCCGATTGCCCGGTGGAGCGAGCGCCGTTTCCGGCTTGAGCACCGTCTGATGACCGGGCTGTTGCTGATGACGCTGAGCATGATGCCCATCGGCCTGGTGAGCTCACTCCAGCAGCTGTTTATGCTGATTTGCACCTTCTATATTGGCTCAATCATTGCCGAGCCGGCCCGTGAAACCCTGAGCGCGTCACTTGCCGACGCCCGGGCCCGTGGCAGCTACATGGGCTTCAGCCGTCTCGGACTGGCGCTTGGCGGCGCGCTGGGTTACACCGGTGGCGGCTGGCTGTTTGATGCCGGAAAAGCGCTCCATCAGCCGGAGCTGCCGTGGGTCATGCTCGGTATGGTCGGCTTTATGACGCTGATTGCCCTCTGGTGGCAGTTCAGTGATAAACGCAGCACCCGCGGGATGCTGGAGCCTGGCGCCTGACCTTCTGGGGGAGGATATTTACCTCCCTTCACTATCAGTTTTTTCTGCTGGTTTCTCCAGGATCACCCTGACATACTGGCGTATCAGGACAGATGCGCCGATTTTATGTTGAGGAACACCATGAAAAAGATCGTTATTGCCGCTGCGTTAATTGTCAGTGGGCTGCTGGTGGGATGTAACCAGCTTACGCAGTACACCGTCAGTGAGCAGGAAATTAATCAGGCGCTGGAAAAACATAATAACTTTTCAAAAGATATCGGCGTGCCCGGCCTTGCGGATGCACATATCGTCCTGACGAATCTCGCCAGCCAGATTGGGCGCGAGGAGCCTAACAAAGTCACCCTGTCCGGCGATGCCAGCCTCGACATGACCTCGCTCTTCGGCAATCAGAAAGCGGATATCAAGCTGAAGCTCAAGGCGCTGCCGGTCTTTAATAAAGAGAAAGGGGCAATTTTCCTGCAAGAGATGGAAATCGTCGATGCGGTCGTCACGCCGGATAAAATGAAACCGGTGCTGCAAACGCTGATGCCTTATCTCAACCAGTCGTTACAGAACTATTTCAACCAGCAGCCCGCCTACGTTCTGAGCGAAGACAAGAGTAAGGGCGAATCTCTGGCGAAGAAATATGCCAAAGGGATAGAGGTGAAACCGGGTGAAATCATCATTCCTTTCACCGACTAAATACTCCGGGCGCTCAGGCGCCCGTATTTTTTAACGGAATAGTGTGCAAACGAAAACGTTTCCGCTTATGATTTGTGTCCGGCAAAAACAGCCATCTTATGACTGATCCCTTTCAAGCCGGAGCTTCCATGACTGTACAATCCCAGGTTCTCAAAATCCGCCGCCCAGACGACTGGCATATCCATCTTCGTGATGGCGACATGCTGAAAACCGTCGTGCCGTATACCAGCGAAATTTATGGCCGTGCGATTGTTATGCCTAACCTGGTTCCGCCAGTCACCACCGTCGAGGCCGCGATCGCCTATCGCCAGCGTATCCTTGACGCCGTTCCGGCCGGGCACGATTTTACTCCGTTGATGACCTGCTACCTGACGGACTCGCTGGATCCCAATGAGGTTGAGCGCGGATTTAACGAAGGTGTGTTCACCGCCGCGAAGCTCTACCCGGCAAACGCCACCACCAACTCCAGCCATGGGGTGACGAGCATCGACGCCATCATGCCCGTTCTGGAGCGTATGCAAAAACTGTGGATGCCACTGCTGGTGCACGGGGAAGTGACCCACGCTGACATTGATATTTTCGATCGCGAAGCGCGTTTTATCGAAACGGTCATGGAGCCGCTGCGCCAGCGTCTTCCTGGGCTGAAGGTAGTGTTTGAACACATTACGACCAAAGATGCCGCAGAGTATGTCCGGGATGGAAACGAATTGATTGCCGCCACCATCACCCCGCAGCACCTGATGTTTAACCGTAACCACATGCTGGTGGGTGGCGTTCGTCCACATCTGTATTGTCTGCCGATCCTCAAGCGCAATATCCACCAGCAGGCGCTACGTGAGCTGGTCGCCAGCGGCTTCCCGCGCGCGTTCCTCGGCACGGATTCCGCCCCGCATGCCCGTCACCGAAAAGAGGCTAGCTGCGGTTGTGCAGGCTGCTTTAACGCCCCGACCGCCCTTGCAAGTTACGCAACCGTCTTTGACGAGATGAACGCGTTAGGCCATTTCGAAGCCTTCTGCTCCCTTAACGGCCCGCGTTTCTACGGTCTGCCGGTTAATGACACGTTCATTGAGCTGGAGCGCAAAGAAAGCCAGGTTGAAGCGTCGATTGCGCTCACCGACGATACGCTGATCCCCTTCCTGGCCGGTGAAACCGTAAGCTGGACGGTAAAAAGCTAAAAAATTGTCATCCCCCTGTTGTCAAACCGCCAATATAACTGTATAAATAAACAGTATATTACACAGGGGGCATTTATGCGTATTGAAGTCACCATTGCCAAAACCACCGTCCTGCCTGCTGGCGCACTCGACGCTCTGGCGGGTGAGCTATCCCGACGTATTAACAGCACTTTTCCTGAAAACGATGGCGCCATAACGGTACGTTATGCGACAGCAAACCATCTTTCCGTCATTGGCGGCGCGAAAGAAGACAAAGACCGCATCAGCGAAATTTTGCAGGAAACATGGGAAAGCGCCGACGACTGGTTTATCACTGATTAAAATTTGCTCCCTCATTGTGTTTTTTTGCCGGGTCGCCCCGGCTTTTTTCGTTTCGTCTCCTGAAAGTTCAAAATATTTCAGTATCTTCTTAGAAAATCGTGAACAAGATGACGTTTTATTGTTCAAACAATCCTAAAAAGCAGAAAAATGTGTTGCTACCCGTTTATTTTTTCCTGCGGAACCCTTATTAATTGATATACTGAAAAAGCTTTCAGAAAAACATGCATTGAACCTCAAAGTCGTTGTCTTCTAACACGCATTAAGGGGGTTATAATGGAAAAGAATAATGAAGTCATCCAGACCCATCCACTCGTTGGCTGGGATATCAGCACCGTAGACAGCTACGATGCGCTGATGCTGCGTTTGCACTACCAGACCCCGAATCAGCTAAACCGTGACGAAGCGGAAGTTGGACAGACGCTGTGGCTTACAACAGACGTCGCCCGTCAGTTTATTTCTATTTTGGAAGCAGGCATCGCAAAAATAGAATCTGGCGACTACCAGGAAAATGAGTATAAACGGCATTGACCTTATGCCCCTTTTCCCTCAACAGGCACCCTCGCGGTGCCTTATTTATTTCGCTCTTGTATAAGCCCACATAGTTAATTACTCTGCTAACAAAGCGTTAGTAAAGAGAAGCCTATGAAATACGATTTGATCATTATCGGAAGCGGCTCCGTTGGATCTGCAGCCGGTTATTACGCTACGCAGGCGGGTCTGAATGTGCTGATGATTGACGCCCACCTTCCCCCTCATTCTGAAGGAAGCCATCACGGCGATACCCGTCTCATCCGTCACGCTTACGGCGAAGGTGAGCGCTATGTACCGCTGGTGCTTCGGGCTCAGACGCTGTGGGATGAGCTGGCCGCACTCACCGAAGAACGCATTTTTGAGCGCACCGGGGTTATTAATCTGGGGCCCGCCAACTCCACGTTTCTGGCGAATGTCGAGGAGAGCGCGAAAGCCTACCGTCTGGACGTTGAGCGTCTGGATGCGAACGACTTAATGGCGCGCTGGCCGGAAATTTCTGTCCCTGAAGACTACATTGGATTGTTTGAAGCCAATTCCGGGGTACTGCACAGCGAAACGGCCATTAAGACCTGGATTGATCTCGCCGCCAAAGCGGGCTGCGCACAGTTGTTTAACTGTCCGGTCACGGGTATCACCCACCATGCCGGGGGTTCAACCGTCACCACGTCTGAAGGTGAATATACCGCCACGCGCCTGCTGGTGAGTGCGGGAACGTGGGTGACGAAACTGCTGCCGGATCTGCCCATCCAGCCGGTACGCAAAGTCTTCTCCTGGTTCCAGTCTGACGGGCGTTACAGCAGCCAGAACAAATTCCCGGCGTTCACGGGCGAGTTACCTAATGGCGACCAGTACTACGGTTTCCCCTCGGAAAAAGACGCGCTCAAGATTGGCAAACATAACGGCGGACAGGTAATTTCCTCTGCGGAAGAACGCAAGCCGTACGGAGCCTATCCGCAGGATGGTTCCGAAGCCTTCACGTTCCTACGTAATATTCTGCCGGGCGTAGGCGGGTTGCTTTATGGCGCAGCGTGCACCTATGACAATACGCCAGATGAAGACTTCATCATCGACACCCTGCCTGGGCACGACAACACCCTGATCGTAACCGGGCTCAGCGGTCACGGGTTTAAATTTGCCTCTGTGTTAGGTGAAATCGCCGCCCAGTTTGCTCAGGGGATTGCGCCTTCGTTTGATCTCAAACCCTTCGCGCTCTCGCGCTTTAGCCGATAATACCGCTACAGGCTCCGAATAACCGGAGCCTGATTTGCGAGAGGATCATGATGCGCAGACTGGTGAATTACCTTATCAATAACATCCGCGAGCATTTCATGCTCTACATTGTCCTTTGGTCGCTGCTGGCGATTGTTGACGTCATCTTTATTGTATTCTTCTGAAAACCATCACTGACGTTTATTGACACTCCTTTAAACTTATTTAACTTATAGTTTTTATAAAAAGTCATCTCAAATTTATTGAACGAAGCGATTGAAATACATTGCGGAAACATATTCAAATTCGCTGAAATAAAATAACTAAATAACATTATTCCTTTTTTTCAGTTGCATTATTTAATTAATCCGGCCATTTTTATTGCTCAGTCATTTGAGAACGGAAATTCATATGCAATGGCGTAACTCCTCCAGCCGCTACGGAATAATATCCATGTGTTTACACTGGCTATTTGCACTTGCTGTCTATGCCATGTTTGGTCTCGGCCTCTGGATGGTGACATTAAGCTATTATGACGGTTGGTATCATCAGGCCCCCGAATTGCACAAAAGCATTGGGGTTCTGCTGATGATGGGTCTGGTTTTTCGCGTGATCTGGCGACATCTCTCTCCGCCCCCTCCAGCCCCCAAAAGCCATGGCCGTCTTACCCGCATAAGCGCTGTTGGCGCACATATCGCACTCTATGCCCTGCTGTTCGCCATTCTGATCAGCGGTTATCTCATTTCGACCGCAGACGGCAAACCGATCAGCGTGTTTGGGCTCTTTGACGTCCCTGCCACGCTGGCTGACGCCGGTTCACAGGCTGACACCGCAGGTGTGGTTCATCTGTGGCTGGCATGGAGCGTGGTGATCCTGTCTGTTCTGCATGGCCTTGCGGCCCTGAAACACCACTTTATCGATAAAGACGATACGCTGAAGCGCATGCTTGGCCGTTCGTCAGTTGACTCTGGAGCATAAAATGAAAAAACGCCTGTTGGGTATCGCATTAGGTTCGCTGTTATTTACCACCGGTTCGGCCATTGCCGCCGACTATAAAATTGATAAAGAAGGCCAGCATGCCTTCGTCAATTTCCGTATTCAGCATCTGGGTTACAGCTGGTTATATGGTACGTTCAATGATTTCGATGGCACATTTAGTTTCGACGAGAAAAACCCTGCTGCCGATAAAGTAAACGTCACCATTAATACTAACAGCGTCGACACTAATCACGCCGAGCGTGATAAACATCTGCGCAGCGCTGAATTCCTGAACGTAGGCAAATTCCCGCAAGCTACTTTCGCGTCGACAGAAGTGAAGAAAGACGGTGATAAGCTCGCTATTACCGGTAATCTTACGCTGAACGGCGTAACAAAACCGGTAACACTGGATGCGAAATTAATCGGCCAGGGCGACGATCCGTGGGGCGGAAAACGTGCTGGCTTTGAAGCCGCTGGCAAAATTCATCTGAAAGATTTTAATATCACCACAGATTTAGGACCGGCATCGCAGGATGTAGAGCTGATTATTTCGGTGGAAGGCGTTCAGCAGAAGTCATAAAACAGGCCCGGCAGGCTTTTACGCCGTCGGGCAATGTTTTACTCCGGGTCCGGAATACCCAGTTTGGTATTCAGTCGGCCCCGGGATTTATTAAAGATCTTATTCCCGTTCTCGCGCCCGGCACGGCGACGACGTTGCTCTTCTTCAGGCAGGATACTCTCTTCACTGCACAGCTCGCTACAGCAGCCATTAAACTTCTCGGCACATGCAGGACACTGAATAAACAGAAGATGACAACCGTCGTTTTTGCAGTTGGTATGCGTGTCGCACGGCGTACCGCACTGGTGGCAGTGAGCGATTACGTCCTCTGAAATTCGCTCGCCCATACGCTCATCAAACACAAAGTTTTTACCGATAAAACGCACCGGTAACCCCTGCTCGCGGGCGCGGCGGGCATATTCAATGATCCCACCCTCAATATGCCAGACTTTATTAAAACCGTTGTGTTTCATCCAGGCACTGGCTTTTTCGCAGCGGATCCCACCGGTGCAATACATAACGATCTTTTTGTCTTTATGCTCCTGCATCATCTCAACCGCTTTCGGCAGCTGTTCGCGGAAAGTGTCGGCAGGAATTTCCATCGCATTCTCGAAGTGGCCCACTTCATATTCGTAGTGGTTACGCATATCGATGAACACTGCATCCGGATCGTCGAGCATCGCGTTCACTTCAGCGGCCTTGAGGTACTCCCCCACATTCGCGGCATTGAAGCTCGGATCGTCGATGCCATCCGCCACAATACGCTCACGCACCTTCATGCGCAGCACCCAGAACGATTTGCCGTCATCATCCAGCGCAATGTTCAGGCGTAAGCCGTTAAGCGCCGGATCAAAACCATAAAGGAGATCGCGGAAGGCGCTGACTTTGCTTTCCGGCACGCTGATCTGCGCGTTAATACCCTCACGCGCCAGATAGACGCGACCAAACACGTTCAGGGCGGTGAAAGCCTGGTAAAGCGCATCGCGGGTCGCCTGTGGATCGTTGATGGTAAAATATTTATAGAAAGAGATCGTTGTGCGCGGTTCGGTTTCGGCCAACATACGCGCTTTCAACATCTCATTCGAAACGCGGTTGTGTAACACTGGCATGGTGTACAAGTCCTGCAATCGTTGAGAAATAAAAATCGGTCGGCATGATATAGCAAACAAAGACAATTTACATCCACACAATTTACGCTACATTTCAGTCAACCTGATTAATCAGACTTAACACTTGCATATTCTTTCATGTTTCGATGACAGACATTTTGGCTATGCCTCAAAAAATGAGACAATAGCCCTTCAGGACGTTAGAACACAGGACAGACATGACCCAGTTACCGAAATTTACTGCCGCGCTTTTACACCCACGCTATTGGTTAACATGGTCAGGCATTGGCTTGTTGTGGCTAATTGTACAGCTGCCTTATCCCGTAATTTTCCGCATGGGTAAAGGACTGGGCCGCATTGCTCAACAATTTATGAAGCGTCGCGCCAGGATCGCGTATCGAAATCTTGAGCTTTGCTTTCCTCAGATGAGCGAATCTGAGCGTCACGACATGGTGGTTAAAAACTTCGAATCTGTCGGCATGGGACTGATGGAGACCGGTATGGCCTGGTTCTGGTCTGATAAGCGCATGGCGCGCTGGACGGAAGTGGCCGGAACCGGCATGGATCCGGTGCATAATCTCCAGGCCAACCAGACTGGCGTCCTGCTGATTGGCGTTCATTTCCTGACGCTCGAAATTGGCGCACGCATGTTCGGCATGCAGGCGCCGGGTATTGGCGTTTATCGTCCCAACGATAATCCGGTGATCGATTTGATCCAGACCAACGGACGCATGCGCTCGAATAAAAGCATGATCGACCGCAAAGACCTTAAAGGGATGATCCGCGCCCTCAAATCAGGTGAAGTGGTCTGGTATGCCCCGGATCATGACTACGGCCCGCAATCCAGCGTGTTTGTCCCGTTCTTTGCGGTGGAAGATGCGGCGACAACCACCGGGACCTGGATGCTGGCGCGGATGTCCAAAGCGGCTATCGTGCCGTTTGTACCGCGCCGTAAACCAGACGGTTCAGGCTATCAGCTCATCATGCTGGAGCCGGAACTCACGCCGCCGCTGGATGATGCAGAAACCACCGCGCGCTGGATGAATGCTATTGTCGAGAAATGCATTATGCTCGCTCCCGAGCAGTACATGTGGCTGCATCGCCGCTTCAAAACCCGGCCTCAGGGCGTCCCTTCTCGTTATTAATCTGCATGCGGTCTTCCGGGCCGCAAGCTGTTTTAGCTTTAAAAGCTCCCCGTCATTGCGGCAATCATACCCCAGGCGCATAATTAGCAGGCTTATTACCTCACTGGTCACGGTGCCCTGCACCTCATTATGCGGATAGTTATGTCCTCCACAGATGCTCCCATAAACTGGAAACGCAACCTGACGGTTGCATGGCTGGGTTGTTTTCTTACTGGCGCCGCCTTTAGCCTGGTAATGCCCTTCCTGCCCCTCTACGTTGAACAGCTCGGCGTCACCGGCCATAGCGCACTGAATATGTGGTCCGGCCTGGTGTTCAGCATTACGTTCCTGTTCTCCGCCATTGCGTCGCCTTTCTGGGGTGGGCTTGCGGATCGCAAAGGCCGCAAAATTATGCTGCTGCGCTCCGCGCTCGGCATGGCGATCATAATGCTGTTGATGGGGGTGGCGCAGAATGTCTGGCAGTTTCTGATATTACGCGCGCTTCTGGGTCTGCTCGGGGGATTTATCCCCAATGCCAACGCCCTGATCGCAACCCAAATCCCACGCCATAAAAGCGGCTGGGCATTAGGTACGCTCTCCACTGGCGGCGTAAGCGGCGCACTGCTGGGTCCGCTGGCGGGCGGGCTGCTGGCCGACCACTACGGACTGCGGCCGGTATTCTTCATTACCGCCAGCGTGCTGTTCCTCTGCTTCCTCGTGACGCTTATCTGCATCCGCGAGAATTTCACGCCGGTAGCCAAAAAAGAGATGCTGCACGCCCGGGATGTGCTGGCCTCGCTGAAAAACCCAAAGCTGGTGCTGAGCCTGTTTGTGACCACCATGATTATTCAGGTGGCCACCGGTTCAATCGCGCCTATTCTGACGCTCTATGTCCGCGATCTGGCGGGAAACGTCAGCAACATTGCTTTTATTAGCGGCCTGATCGCCTCTGTTCCCGGCGTGGCCGCGTTGCTGAGCGCGCCGCGACTCGGCAAGCTGGGCGATCGCATCGGCCCGGAGAAAATTCTGATCTGCGCCCTGATCCTCTCCGTCCTGCTGCTGATCCCCATGTCGATGGTGCAGTCTCCCTGGCAGCTCGGCGTGTTGCGCTTTCTGCTGGGCGCAGCGGACGGCGCGTTGCTTCCGGCGGTGCAGACGCTGCTGGTCTATAACTCCACCAACCAGATTGCCGGGCGTATTTTCAGCTACAACCAGTCGTTTCGCGATCTGGGTAACGTCACCGGGCCGCTGGTCGGCGCGGGGGTTTCGGCCAGTTTCGGTTTCCGGGCGGTCTTTATCGTGACGGCAGGCGTCGTGCTGTTCAACGCTATTTATTCCTGGCTCAGCTTATCCCGGGCGCTACGCCCGGCGCGCATAACACAACATCGTGACGGCTAATTTACGCATTCATACTTGCACAATCATATAATCAGCTATTCTTTCCCTGAATACCTTCACGAAAAACAGGGAGACACCAATGACCATGTACGCCACGCTGGAAGAAGCAATTGATGCCGCTCGCGAAGAATTCCTCGCCGATAATCCCGGCATTGAGGAAGAAGATGCTGACGTGCAACAACTCAATATCCAAAAATACGTCCTTCAGGACGGCGATATTATGTGGCAGGCCGAATTCTTTGCTGATGAAGGTGAAGACGGAGAATGTCTGCCGATATTGAGTGGTGAAGGTGCGCAGGCGGTATTCGACGGCGACTATGACGAAATTGAGTTACGTCAGGAGTGGCTGGAAGAAAATACGCTGCATGAATGGGATGAAGGTGAGTTTCAGCTCGAACCGCCGCTGGATACCGAAGAAGGTCAGGCCGCAGCGGACGAATGGGACGAGCGATAAGCTCTCGTTACTCGTAAGGGCCGTGGCTGGCATCGATGGGCAGCAGTAGCGTGTCGAAAATCAGCGAAAACGGCAGATCGAGCACGGTGAGATAGCGCCATGCGGAATCGCGGACATCCCACTGTACGCCGGGGTAGTACTGATTCCCGTGGCCCTGTCCGGGAATGGTGCGGCTGATGATGCTGCCGCAGCCGCTGAGCAGGCATGCCATCATGACGACGATGATTACTTTCATTTCTGACCTCTAAAAAAATACCGGCCTCACAGCCGGTATTTTATTTGGCGGGTGGCGCTTCGCTTACCCGCCCTACTTAACAACTTACTTCGCCTTCAGGGCCAGCGGATTCAGCTTCACGTCCTTGTAGTAGTTCACCCACGAAGAGTATCTCTCCGGAGAAGTCCACACGCGGTAGTGAAGCCGTGCCATCGTCACCGGATCGCTCAACAGCACCAGACGACGGTCGCGGTTAAGCTTTTCTGGCGTCTCATTCAGCGCCTGCTCAACGTGGCGATCGCGGGCGATCTCCAGCACCTGGCTGGCACGGTGACGCGCAGTCGCCATCGCGGTTGCCAGCGCGTTGAATGACGGGTTAAACACGGCGTGCATAAAGCCATCATCCAGCGTGCGTTTGCGGTTCTGCTCCAGATAGGTATCGGTATCCACCAGCACCTGCGGCGGAGAATACTCTTCCGGGATCAGGAACAGCTTCCAGCGTTTGGTACGCAGGCCCACCGTAGAACGGCTGGAGATCACCGACACAAATGGCGACAGGATCAGCGAGAAGACGATTGGCGCCAGCCAGAACAGGAAACGCAGATCCAGCCAGGCCATACCAACGGCCCACACCAGGCCCAGCAGCAGCTGAGAGCCGTGGCGCATAAAGGCTTCACTCCATGGCGTAGAGTCATCGTCACGCTGCGGTGAATTCCACACCACTTCCCATCCCAGGAACGCGCTCACCACGAATACCGTGTGGAACAGCATACGCACCGGTGCCAGCAGGACCGAGAACAGCACTTCCAGCAGAAGTGAAAGGGTTACGCGGCAGAAACCACCGTACTCCTTCGAACCTTTACACCAGATCAGAATGATACTGAGCAGCTTAGGCAGGAACAGCAGCACCATGGTCGACGCGAACAGCGCAATCGCCAGCTCCGGACGCCACTGCGGCCACACCGGGAACAGCTGGCGCGGTTGCAGGAAGTACTGCGGCTCCGTCAGGGCATGCACAACCTGCAACGCGGTCGAGAGTGCCAGGAACATAAACCACAGCGGCGCAGACAGATAGGACATGACGCCCGTCAGGAACACCGCACGGTGAACAGGGTGCATCCCCTTCACCAGGAACAGGCGGAAGTTCATCAGGTTACCGTGACACCAGCGGCGGTCGCGCTTGAGCTCATCCAGCAGGTTCGGCGGCAGCTCTTCATACGAGCCCGGCAGATCGTAGGCAATCCAGACGCCCCACCCTGCGCGACGCATCAGCGCGGCTTCCACAAAGTCATGCGACAGAATGGACCCGGCAAACGATCCTTCACCCGGCAGCGGCGCCAGGGCGCAGTGCTCGATGAATGGCTTCACGCGGATAATGGCGTTGTGGCCCCAGTAGTGAGATTCACCCAGCTGCCAGAAGTGCAGACCGGCAGTAAACAGCGGCCCGTAGACGCGGGTCGCAAACTGCTGGCAGCGCGCATATAGCGTGTCCATACCGGACGCTTTTGGCGAGGACTGAATAATACCCGCGTTCGGATTGGCTTCCATCAGACGGACCAGCCCGCTCAGGCAGTCGCCGCTCATCACGGAGTCCGCATCCAGTACCACCATGTAGCTGTACTGGTTACCCCAGCGACGACAGAAGTCATCGATGTTCCCGCTCTTACGCTTAACACGACGACGACGACGACGGTAGAAGATCTGCCCTTCGCCCTGCACTTCAGCAATCAGCTCCATCCAGGCTTTTTGCTCTGCCACGCAGATATCCGGGTTGTAGCTGTCGCTCAGGATGTAGACGTCGAAATGCGCCGCGTTACCGGTCGCCTTTACGGACTCCCAGGTGGCACGCAGCCCGGCGAATACGCGGTCAACATCTTCGTTACAGATAGGCATGATCAGCGCGGTACGGTGCTCAGGATTGAGGGGTTCATCCCCGACCGTCGACGCGGAAATGCTGTATTTGTCACGCCCCATCAGCAGTTGCAGGAAGCCCATCAGCGCCGTCCAGAACCCGGCGGAGACCCAACAGAACAGCACGGCAAACAGCAGAAGGATGCCGCTCTGTAAAATATACGGCAGCAGCTGCATGAAGGAGACCCAGATATCCTGGCCAATCATGTCAGCAGGGTTAATCAATGCCCAGCCCTGGTACGGCAGAATAGTTTTCATGTACCAGGTGGCGACAACCGTCTGTGCCAGCGTCAGCAGCAGCAGAATGTAACGACGAATCGTTCCCACGGTACGCCATTTCTGCTCGGACGCCTGTTGTTCTTTGGTCAGACGTGACAGATAGCGCGGCGTCACGTCACGCCCACGCAGGCGATCCCAGAAGCGACCCACCGGGTTGGTGCGCCACGGATCGGGGAACATAGAGGAACGCGTGGCCTTCGGCATCGCCTGTAGCTGGTCACGCCCTTCGTCATCCTTGATTAACTGCCCTTCTGCCAGCGAGTCTGGCCATGCCTGCTCCAGACGTGCCTTCACTGACCCCAGCGGCGTATCATCATCACGGGAAAAGTGACGATGTTCACCATCCAGCGCGGTGTGAACCGCGCGGATGTCGCTCGCAGGGAGTGCCGCTTTTTCAATGTCCGTTAGCGGCATGGCATCAATATATTCAGATGTATTATTCATTGGCAGGTAGCTGATAGCTCCAGGTTTCACTCAGCGGCTTATCGTTACTGACCAGCGCGGCGCGCATTTCAGTGGTCTGTTTCGGATCTTTCACCTTCACGCGCAGGGTCAAACGCCACCCTTTGGTGACCGGATTGTAACGCACAGCGTTCTCAACGATTTCACCGTTATCGCCAATGCTGGCCTGTGCCGTCACGGCAGTATCCGGCGCCAGTTTTTTCATATCCTGCCCGGTGAAGTCCACGATAAATGCCAGCGTGCCATCCGGCTGACGAATCAGGTTGGACTGCTTCACGTCCCCCGTAGAACGACGCGTCTGCATCACATACGCATTATCCGGTGCGTGCAGTTTGTCTTCGTCACGGCTGAAGGTGATCGCATACTTGAAGTTCATCTCTTTACCGGCTTCAGGCAGCTGATCCGGTGTCCAGTACGCCACGATGTTATCGTTGGTTTCATCATTGGTTGGAATTTCAACCAGCTCAACCTTGCCTTTACCCCAGTCGCCTTTCGGTGTAACCCAGGCGCTTGGGCGCAGATCGTAGCGGTCGTCCAGATCTTCAAAGCGGGAGAACTGACGGCCACGTTGCAGCAGACCAAAGCCCTGCGGGTTTTCCATCGCAAAGCTGCTGACGGCGAGGTGTTTCGGGTTGTTCAGCGGACGCCAGATCCACTCGCCGTTACCAGCATGAATGGAAAGGCCATTAGAATCATGCAGTTGAGGGCGGAAGTTAGTCGCCGGAGACGGCTGATTCGGCCCGAACAGGAACATGCTGGTCAGCGGCGCGACGCCCAGTTTGCCCACTTTATCGCGCAGGTAAACTTTAGACTGCACGTCAACCACCGTGTCACGCCCTGGCATGATCACGAAGCGATAAGCGCCTGTCGCACGAGGGGAGTCCAGCAGCGCATAAATTGTCAGACGTTTGTCGGTTGGTTTTGGACGTTCGATCCAGAACTCGCGAAAACGTGGAAATTCTTCACCTGATGGCAGCGCGGTATCAATTGCCAGACCGCGCGCAGAAAGCCCGTATACCTGCCCCGCGCCAATCACGCGGAAGTAGCTGGCGCCAAGCATGCTGACGATTTCGTCGTTTTTATCTTTGCTGTTAATCGGGTAAAGCACCTTGAAGCCTGCGAAGCCGAGGTCTTTCACCGTGTCTTTATCGTGTTGCACATCGCCAAAATTGAAATAATCCGGGCTGTACTTGATTTTACGTACCGCGGTCGCCGTCACTTCATTGATGGCAACCGGCGTGTCGAAGTACATACCCTGGTGGTAAAATTCAAGCTTGAACGGGGTTTTAATATTGTTCCAGTACGCTTTATCGTGATTGAACTGGATCTGCTGATAGTCCGCGTATTTCATGTCGCGGAAAACGGAGGGCAGGTTACTTTTTGGCGCTTCGTAGCTCTTGCCCGCCATCGATTTAGCCTGTTTTGCGACATCATCGATGTTAAAGGCCAGTGCAGATGAGGTATACAGTGACAACAGCACTGCTACACCCAACCAACGCATTTTCATCATTTGTGGTTTATGTTTCATAATAAGTAAGCACTTCCCCCTTTGTGTGCTTATATCGATCCGATCCATTTTAATGGAAACTCAGGCAATCCGACAACATTATCACTGCTTTGTTCAGCTCGCTGGCTCATGGATTAAGCAAATGAAAGAACCCGCTTTTCACTTTGCGTGCTTATCCTGGAGACAGGGTGTCGGTCTTGGTGTAGGGTTGGCTCCGAATGTAACCATTATGAGCCTTAGGGATAAGGCGAAAAGTCTGAGAATGCGCAAAGTTATATGAGCACAACCCCTGTACAACGTGAATATTTCCTCGACTCGATCCGCGCATGGCTCATGCTATTGGGGATCCCTTTTCATATTTCACTGATCTATTCCAGCCACACCTGGCATGTGAACAGCCAGATGCCCTCCTGGTGGCTGACGCTGTTCAATGATTTTATCCATGCCTTCCGCATGCAGGTGTTTTTCGTCATTTCAGGCTATTTCTCTTACATGCTCTTCTTGCGCTATCCCCTCAAGCGGTGGTGGAAAGTGCGCGTGGAGCGCGTGGGCATACCAATGTTGACGGCCATTCCGCTGCTGACGCTGCCGCAGTTCATCATGTTGCAGCATGTTAAAGGCAAGGCGGAAAACTGGCCTAATCTCTCGTTCTATGAGAAATACAACACCCTGGTCTGGGAGCTGATTTCCCACCTCTGGTTCCTGCTGGTACTGGTGGTGCTAACCACGGTGAGTTTGCTGATCTTCAGTCAACTGCGCCAGCGCGCGAGCGCCGCAACCTCGACCTTCTTCGCCAACATCACCCTGGGCAAGCTGTCGCTGCTGTTTCTTGCGCTGGGGGTCGCGTATGCCGCCGTCAGGCGTACGCTACTCATTGTCTACCCTCCCATTCTGAGCGATGGGCTGTTTAATTTCGTGGTGATGCAGACCCTGTTCTACATTCCCTTCTTCCTGATTGGGGCGCTGGCATTTATTCATCCCCGGCTTAAAGCGCTGTTTACCACCCCCTCCCCCTGGTGTGCGGTGGGTGCTGCGCTGGCCTTTGCCGCCTATCTTCTCAATCAGCGCTTTGGCAGCGGGGACGCGTGGATGTATGAGACAGAGAGCGTGATAACGATGCTGATGGGCCTGTGGATGGTTAACGTGGTGTTCGCCCTTGGCCATCGTCTGCTGAATTTTAAATCAAGTCGCGTCACCTATTTCGTTAATGCTTCACTGTTTATCTACCTGGTCCACCATCCGCTGACGCTGTTTTTCGGGGCGTACATTACGCCGCATATCAAATCGAATGCGCTGGGCTTCTTCACCGGTCTGGTCTTTGTGGTTGGCATTGCCATCGTGTTGTATGAAATCCACCTGCGGATCCCGCTTTTGCGTTTCCTGTTCTCAGGCAAACCTCAGGTTAAAGCGGGATAAAAAAACGGCGCCTCCAGAGCGCCGTTTTTGCTTTTCAGACATCAAAATGCCTGGCTGCGCGCGGTCAAAAGCCGCTGATACAGGTCGGCGGTGTGCTCATCGAAACAGACAAAAATGACTTTTTCCGGCATGGGTTTGAGGGAAAGGTAGTGATAAACGGTATTCACGGCGATCGTAGCTGCCGCTTCCTTTGGATAACCGTAAACCCCGGTGCTAATGGCGGGGAATGCCATGGTCTTATAGCCGTTATCTGCCGCAAGCCGCAGGCAGTTACGATAAGCCTGCTCCAGAATCTCAGCCTCATGGCTGTCGCCACCGTGCCAGACGGGTCCAACGGTATGGATCACCGCTTTGGCCGGGAGATCGCCCGCAAGCGTAATAACAGCATGCCCCGGCGGGCACTCTCCCTGCTGCTGGCGCACGGTTTTGCATGCTTCAAGGAGCTGAGGGCCCGCGGCCCGGTGAATGGCACCATCCACCCCGCCCCCACCCAAGAGGGAGGAATTGGCTGCGTTGACGATCACGTCAACGTGCACCGTCGTGATATCGCCATGAATAACGTCGATTTGCGGTCTCATAAACACCCTCTGCAACCCGCCTTTTTCATCAGTGTATCGCAGAGGGAGAAGGAGAAAAACTGTCGCGAAAAAAACGGCGGTTAACGGTAATCCACCTGAACGACCGCAAGCGTTTTCTTTTCATTCAGGTATTTCATGGTGACAGCGGCCAGCGCTGAGTGAGGATGATGGCCCCGGAGCGCCTCGTCATAACTGATGGTATGCATTTTCATACGGTTATTTTCCGGGCAGGAAATCGCAAACTGCCGATGCCGGGGCGTGACTTCGCACGGGTCAGCGACCACCGCGCCACGAAAATGAATCACCCCACCATTCTCTATAGTTGCTGAATAAGCCGGAGAAAAAAAAGAGGACAGGATCAGTCCCAGACCAGAAATAATACACGCTGCGGATTTGAACATTATTTGTACTCCTCAATGAAATTCGTCCTTGAGGGGTAAAAACGCTCCGTTATGACGTATCAATTTAAGCAACCCGTTTGCTGGGTTCTTGATATCAGCATAGCTTACCTGTGCAGCGCCGCCACTTTATTAAATCATTGATTTTATGAATGATTAAAGCGTACTTGCCGGTGCGTTCCACTGCTGTGATAAATGAAGCGATTTTCCATCGGAAACGGTGACGATTATTTTTACCGCATCCCCTGAGCGAATATTTAAACTGATTCGCGTTAAATCAATCGGCTGATTAGCGGGTATAAAAAGAGTATTTTTCTGCCGCGATGTACTTTGTCCCCCCTGCCCCTGTCGGACAGATAACACCTCAACCTGACATTCGCAGGCGTCTGCCAGCGTGACCTGAGGAATAATGGTTGTCACATTTGCCTGCTGTGAGGTACTGAACGTTATCTGGCTGGCAAGCGCGGCAAGGAGAATGAAGGTGCTCATGAGATCCTCCCGAAAAAAAACAGGGCGGATGCCCTGTTTTTTGGTACAGAAATGAATCAGTACTGGTGTGCGGTCGCGTTGTTGCCGAAGCCAACCTGGTGCACAGTCACCGTTGAGCCGGACGCTGTCTGGTCTACCGCTGCGCCGTTGCCGCCGCCGAACTGTTTCACGTTGATAACAGAGTCTTTGCTATTCCACTGGTCGATGGTGGCGCTGTTACCAAAGCCTTTTTGCAGCAGATCGATAGAACTGTCATCAGAGCCCTGGCCAACATCTGCGCCGTTACCGCCACCATGCTGGGTAATGGTCAATTCAGAATCTCGGGCATCCGTCTGCAAAGCAAGCGCGGAGTTACCGCCGCCGTACTGGTAAATGCTCAGGGTTGAGTCAGGGCCGTTATTGCCGCCACCCCAGCCACCACCGTGGCCGCCGCCAAATTGTGGTACCGCACCTGCGAAAGCACTGCCAGAAACTACGATTGCTGCAATAACTGCCACTTTGAAAAGTTTCATGGTAAACCCCCATCGGATTGATTAAGGCGTCACACATCGCTAGCGTTGAATAACGCGAATAGCCATCTGCGACTGTCTCTGTACGGCTTTGTTGAATAAATCAGATTTCGGGTAAGTCTCCCCCGTAGCGGGTTGTGTTTTCAGGCAATACGCACGCTTTCAGGC
>NZ_JBMKJK010000013.1:0-152629 GCF_049236925.1 Enterobacter cloacae complex sp. SYL003
CGGAGATGGAGAATACGTCTTCGATTGGCAGCAGGAATGGCTTGTCAATCGCACGCTCTGGTTCTGGGATGTAAGAATCCAGGTAGCCAGCCAGTTCGATGATTTTCTCTTCCCACTCTGCTTCGCCTTCCAGCGCTTTCAGCGCGGAACCACGAACGATTGGGGTATCGTCGCCTGGGAAATCGTACTGAGACAGCAGTTCACGAACTTCCATCTCTACCAGTTCCAGCAGCTCTTCGTCATCAACCATGTCGCATTTGTTCAGGAACACGATGATGAAAGGAACGCCTACCTGACGACCCAGCAGGATGTGCTCACGAGTCTGAGGCATAGGGCCGTCAGTCGCAGCAACAACCAGGATCGCGCCGTCCATCTGCGCAGCACCGGTGATCATGTTTTTAACATAGTCGGCGTGGCCTGGGCAGTCTACGTGTGCGTAGTGGCGAGTCGGGGTGTCATACTCAACGTGAGAAGTGTTGATGGTGATACCACGAGCTTTTTCTTCTGGTGCGTTATCGATCTGGTCGAAAGCACGAGCAGCACCGCCGTAGGTTTTAGCCAGTACGGTAGTGATTGCAGCAGTCAGGGTAGTTTTACCATGGTCAACGTGGCCGATAGTACCAACGTTGACGTGCGGTTTTGTACGTTCAAATTTTTCTTTAGACACGGCTATATTCCTTACTATAGTGCTCTCCCCTTCGGAGAGAGCACGGGACTTAGGTTTTAATCCTGTGGATTACTTACCACGGGCTTCGATAACGGCCTGAGCAACGTTGTTCGGCGCATCATCATACTTCAGGAATTCCATAGTGTATGATGCACGACCTTTGGTCAGAGAACGCAGCTGAGTTGCATATCCGAACATTTCAGACAGCGGAACTTCAGCGTGGATCTTAACGCCAGTTACTTCGGATTCCTGACCACGCAGCATACCGCGACGACGGCTCAAGTCACCGATAACGTCACCGGTGTTCTCTTCCGGAGTTTCTACTTCAACCTTCATGATTGGCTCAAGCAGAACTGGTTTTGCTTTCTTAAAGCCTTCTTTAAAGGCAATAGACGCAGCCAGTTTAAACGCCAGTTCAGAGGAGTCAACGTCGTGGTAAGAACCGAAGTGCAGACGAACACCCATGTCTACAACCGGGTAACCAGCCAGAGGACCAGCTTTCAGCTGCTCCTGGATGCCTTTATCAACGGCAGGGATGTATTCGCCAGGAATCACACCACCTTTGATGTCGTTGATGAACTCGTAACCTTTAGGGTTAGAGCCCGGCTCCAGTGGGTACATGTCGATCACAACGTGACCGTACTGACCGCGACCACCAGACTGCTTAGCGTGTTTACCTTCAACATCGGTAACTTTCGCGCGAATCGCTTCGCGGTAAGCAACCTGAGGTTTACCCACGTTCGCTTCAACGTTGAATTCACGCTTCATACGGTCAACGATGATGTCCAGGTGCAGTTCACCCATACCAGCGATGATGGTCTGGTTAGATTCTTCATCAGTCCATACGCGGAATGATGGGTCTTCTTTCGCCAGACGGCCCAGAGCCAGACCCATTTTTTCCTGGTCAGCTTTGGTTTTTGGTTCAACCGCGATGGAGATTACCGGCTCAGGGAATTCCATACGCTCCAGAATGATCGGGTGATCCGGGTCACACAGGGTGTCACCAGTAGTCACGTCTTTCAGACCGATAGCAGCAGCGATGTCGCCCGCACGAACTTCTTTGATCTCTTCACGTTTGTTAGCGTGCATCTGTACGATACGGCCAAAACGTTCACGCGCCGATTTCACGGAGTTCAGGATGGTGTCACCGGAGTTAACCACACCAGAGTAAACGCGGAAGAAGGTCAGGTTACCCACGAATGGGTCGGTAGCAATTTTGAACGCCAGCGCAGAGAACGGCTCGTCATCACTTGCGTGACGCTCAGCCGGAGTATCTTTACCGTCGTCCAGGATGCCGTTGATCGCAGGAACGTCAACCGGGGATGGCAGGTAGTCAACTACCGCATCCAGCATTGCCTGAACACCTTTGTTCTTGAACGCAGAACCACAGGTTACCAGGATGATTTCGTTGTTCAGAACACGCTGACGCAGAGCAGATTTGATCTCTTGCTCAGTCAGTTCTTCACCACCCAGGTATTTCTCCATCAGCTCTTCAGAAGCTTCTGCTGCGGATTCGATCAGGTTCTGGTGCCATTCGTCAGCCAGGTCCTGCATCTCTGCCGGGATATCTTCGTATTCGAAGGTAACGCCCGCATCTGCTTCGTTCCAGTTGATGGCTTTCATTTTCACCAGGTCGATAACACCGGTGAAGCCTTCTTCAGCACCAATTGCCAGCTGAAGCGGAACAGGGTTCGCGCCCAGACGGGTTTTGATCTGGCCAACAACTTTCAGGAAGTTAGCACCCATACGGTCCATTTTGTTAACGAACGCGATGCGTGGAACTTTATATTTGTTAGCCTGACGCCATACGGTTTCAGACTGTGGCTGAACACCACCAACTGCGCAATAAACCATTACCGCGCCGTCAAGAACACGCATGGAACGTTCTACTTCGATGGTGAAGTCAACGTGCCCTGGGGTGTCGATGATGTTTACGCGATGCGGTTCGTACTGCTTAGCCATACCTGACCAGAAAGCAGTAGTCGCTGCGGAGGTGATAGTAATACCACGCTCCTGCTCCTGTTCCATCCAGTCCATGGTGGCTGCGCCGTCATGAACTTCACCGATTTTATGGTTTACACCGGTGTAGAACAGAATACGTTCGGTAGTAGTGGTTTTACCGGCGTCGATGTGCGCACTGATACCGATGTTACGGTAGCGTGCGATGGGTGTTGTACGAGCCATTTGATTCCTCGTTTATATCTTTAGGCGTTCAGTTAAGTTACCCAGAGCGGGCGGCTTCTCTGAAGCGCCCGCCTGGTGACTACGACTCCGAAGGGATTACCAACGGTAGTGTGCGAACGCCTTGTTGGCTTCTGCCATACGGTGAACGTCTTCACGTTTCTTAACTGCAGTACCTTTGTTTTCTGCAGCATCAGAAAGTTCGTTCGCCAGACGCAGAGCCATGGATTTATCACCGCGTTTACGAGCAGCTTCAACGATCCAACGCATTGCCAGAGCATTACGACGAACCGGACGAACTTCAACTGGAACCTGATAAGTAGAACCACCAACGCGGCGAGACTTAACTTCTACAGTCGGGCGCACGTTGTCGAGAGCGACTTCGAAAGCTTCCAGTTCATTTTTACCAGAACGCTGAGCCAGGGTCTCCAGCGCGCTGTATACGATTGCTTCTGCAGTAGATTTTTTACCATCTACCATCAGGATATTTACAAATTTTGCCAGCAGTTCTGATCCGAATTTCGGATCTGGAAGAATTTTACGCTGACCAATGACGCGACGACGTGGCATGGGATTACTCCGTTGTTAATTCAGGATTGTCCAAAACTCTACGAGTTTAGTTTGACATTAAGATAAATCAGTTTGGCCTTACTTAACGGAGAACCATTAAGCCTTAGGACGCTTCACGCCGTACTTGGAGCGAGCCTGCTTACGGTCTTTAACACCTGAGCAGTCCAGCGCACCACGAACGGTGTGGTAACGAACACCCGGAAGGTCTTTAACACGACCGCCACGGATCAGGATCACGGAGTGCTCCTGAAGGTTGTGACCTTCACCACCGATGTAGGAAGTCACTTCGAAACCGTTAGTCAAACGCACACGGCATACTTTACGCAGTGCGGAGTTTGGTTTTTTAGGAGTGGTGGTATATACACGAGTACATACGCCACGTTTCTGCGGGCAGGCTTCCAGCGCAGGCACGTTGCTTTTTGCAACTTTGCGTGCACGTGGTTTGCGTACCAGCTGGTTAACTGTTGCCATTAAATAGCTCCTGGTTTTAGCTTTTGCTTCGTAAACACGTAATAAAACGACCTCATACAATATGAGGACGCGAAATTTTAGGGCTACGTCGAAAAGGTGTCAAGAAATATACAGCGATCTCAAATCACCAGTTCATTTGACTGGCGTGCGTCACAGTAAGATTGACGAAATCAGTATAGCCAACCACGTCAATTTTGGCTGAAATTTGACCAGAAAGACCCCGCGCATCCAGATCCTCTTTAAGCGCAGAGACTGTTATGGGGGCATTAGCGAGGATTTCAACAAAACGGCTGCCATCAAGCGCCGCGAGCACGCCATCCTGAATCAGCAGCAGATCATCGCCTTCGCGCAGCATGCTCAGTAACGTGTCGATATCGCATTGCCACGGTGAACGGCTCAGGGTATGGAGCATGACAGCCTCAGAAAGTCAGAACGGTATCGTAGTGAGAAAGTTGTTCGCGCAGCGCAGAAGATGTCAGGATCGTCACGTCCAGCACGAACGGTATTTTCTCATTTAACCCACGAGCGGCCAGCGAGTCGGCGCACACATAGAAGGTTTCAATGTCATAGAGCGGCAGAACTTTAAAGGTCGCAATGTAGTCGCGCGCAAGAATAGCCTGCGGTTGTTGGCCTGCCAGAAGCTGGAATACGCCATCGCCTAAAAAGAAGACGCCAATATCTTCGGTTAAAGCCGAGGTCGCGAGCAATGCATCCAGCCCTTCCCGGCCTGAAGCGCTGCCATGCGGGGCAGAAGTAAAAACAAACGCTACGCGCTTCATCAAAATTGCACCACTCTGTCGCAGGTCAACGCCGCCTGTGCTAATGCGCCTAATCCGCTGAGCGAAAAGCCCGGTTGCAGGTTAGCCCCTGCCAGACGAAGGCGTTCGGCTTCAGTCGCATCCGTCACGCCGCGACGCAGTGCCGCCGCGACGCAGATATGCAGGTCGACGCCCTGCGTTTCGTTTAATTTTTGCCAGGCGCGCACAAGGTCAAACTCATCGCTCGCCGGGGACGTAAACTGGTTCGCGTTATAGACCCCTTCACGATAGAAGAAGACGCTTGCCAGTTCATGACCGGCATCAAGCAGCGCATGGGCAAACTGTAGCGCGCTGCTGGCCTGCTGGGTACCGTACGCCGGGCCCGTCACCATTAACGCAAAACGCATTACTTGTCTTGCCCCAGGAAGTCGCCGCTTTTGAACTGGCGAATATAGAGGTAAACCGTGTGTTTGGAGATATTCAGGCGATCGGCCACCTGGTTGATGGCATCTTTGATATCAAAAATCCCTTTCTCATAGAGGTTCAGGACGATCTGACGATTCTTGGCGTTGTTGGATACGTTGCGATCGGCATTCACCTCTTCAATGGTGAACTCCAGCGTCTGTGTCACGAGATCCTCAACAGAAGAGGCAAAGTTCACCGATGAGCCCACGTCCGGCGTTTCTGGCGGGATGAAGGTGCTCATGATTTGCGAGAATGGCACATCAAGGTTCATGTTGATGCACAGCAGACCGATCACCCGGTGTTCGCGGTTTCGAATCGCGATCGTTTCTGATTTCATCAGCACGCCGCTTTTGGCGCGGGTGAAATAGCATTTTGAGACGCTGCTGTCCGCGCCGGTCATGTCATGCAACATACGCAATGCAAGGTCGGTGATTGGCGAACCAATTTTACGGCCAGTGTGCTCACCATTCGCAATGCGGATAGCGGAACACTTAAGATCTTGCAGGGAATGCAATACGATTTCGCAGTGGGAACCAATGAGCATCGCTAACCCGTCCACTACCGCTTCGTAGGATTTCAGAATATCGAAGTCGGTCTGGTCAAATGGACGTTGATCCAGCAAATCAAGTTCACTGGTTTCGTTGGTTAAAAGCGACCTGGACATGAAAAAAACACTCCTTTTCAGGAGCCTGTCGTTAGGTTTTCAGGGCAGGCTCATTATCTACACGGACAACTAAATTAATACAGCGTGTATAACGCTTTCCAGTGTTAATTATATCTGCCCCACAATAAAAAAACCGCCGCCTGTAAAGGCGGCGGTTTTTTTCAGCATTACTTCTTAGCTGCTGCGGCTTTGTCGTCAGCCGGTGCGTCTGTTTTCGCATCCGCTTTCGGCGCCGGTTTGATGTCCAGCAGTTCTACATCAAATACCAGCGTAGAGTTAGCCGGGATACCCGGAACGCCGGTTTTGCCGTAAGCCAGATCCGGTGGGATGACCAGCTTGATTTTACCGCCTTTCTTGATGTTCTTCAGGCCTTCGGTCCAGCCCGGGATCACACCGTCCAGACGGAAGGAGAGAGGCTCACCGCGAGTATAAGAGTTATCGAACTCTTTACCGTCGATCAGCGTACCTTTGTAGTTAACTACAACGGTGTCGCTGTCTTTAGGCGCGTCGCCGGTACCTTCTTTCTCAACTTTATAGATCAGGCCAGTAGAAGACGTTTTAACGCCTTTCTCTTTAGCGAACTTATCGCGGTAGGCTTTGCCTTTCGCTTCGTTATCTTTAGCGTCTGCTTCCATCTTGGTCTGAGCGGCGCCTTTCACGCGCGCTTCAAACGCTTGCAGAGTCTGCTCGATTTCCTGGTCAGACAGTTTGCTCTTGTCTGCGAACGCATCCTGAACCCCTGCGATCAGCTGGTTTTTGTCCAGTTTGATGCCCAGTTTCTCTTGTTCTTTCAGAGAGTTTTCCATGTAACGGCCCAGAGACGCGCCAAGTGCGTAGGCGGATTTCTGGTCGTCATTCTTGAATGCCGCTTTGCTGTCTGTAGTCGCAGCAGGCTTCGCAGCAGTATCAGCAGCGAAAGACAGCGGCGCATTGAGCGCTACAGCCATAGTGGTCGCCAGCAGCGTAACTTTAAACAGTGATTTCATCCATATCTCCAGGACCTGAGGTCTCTCACCCCAGTGTTAAACGTAAATGAGTGACGTACTATAAAACGTTGTGGAAGAAATCTACAGACAGACTCCCCCGAATGTCGCTTCTTTTCAGACTATTTTTGTTTAAATAAGTTTCTTGTCAGGGAGATGGATACTGTACTTAAGGAAAAAGTCAGATAAACTTCGCCGCCGCTGGTCCATTATGGCGCATGAGAGATAAACGAGGTGAATGATGAAGGATACAACGATCGAAGCGAGACTGGCTGAGCTGGAAAGCCGCCTGGCTTTTCAGGACATCACCATCGAAGAACTGAACCAGACCGTGACGGCTCATGAGCTTGAAATGGCAAAAATGCGCGATTTGATGCGACTTCTTACTGAAAAAGTGAAGGCAACGCAGTCGTCGCACATCGCCTCTCAGGCTGAAGAGACGCCACCACCTCATTATTGAGGCGTAAAAAAAGCGGGATTATCCCGCTTTTTTATTTTCCGCAGTACGGAATCAGTGGCAGCCGCAGCCGCCGTTACCGCAACCACCTTTACCGTGGCCGTGGTCATGACCATGATCGTGGCCGTGACCACCGCAGCAGCCGTCGTGGCCGTGATCGTGGTCATGGTCGTGACCGTGCGCACCATGAACGTGGCCATGAGCCAGCTCTTCTTCGGTCGCTTCACGGATAGCAACAACTTCTACGTTGAACTTCAGGTTCTGACCAGCCAGCATGTGGTTGCCGTCAACCACAACGTGGTCGTCTTCAACTTCTGTGATTTCAACCGGAACCGGACCCTGGTCAGTTTCAGCCAGGAAGCGCATGCCAACCTGCAATTCGTCAACGCCCATGAACACGTCTTTAGGAACGCGCTGAACCAGGTTGTCATCATACTGACCGTAAGCGTCGTTCGCGCCGACAGCAACGTCGAATTTGTCGCCAACTTCATGACCTTCCAGCGCCGTTTCCAGGCCGGAAATCAGGGAACCGTGACCATGCAGGTAGTCCAGCGGCGCACTCACCGGAGACTCATCAACCAACACACCGTCTTCTGTACGTACCTGATAGGCCAGGCTGACCACCAGGTCTTTTGCTACTTTCATGATATCTCCTGAGCGTGGGAAAATTGCTGGCGCAGATTGTAGCGGAATTCTGCACCCGTGTACCCTTAAGCTTAAAAAAACTCAGAGCATATCGCTAGTCTGGATGAAAAATGCCGATCACTTGCTCTTCTTTGCGAACGTGATCGCGGGCTTCTTTGTCGGCCTCACGCATCTGGTGACCGCACTTAACACATTCAACAATATCGATATTATTCTCCCGCCACATGGCCAGCGTATCTTGCGCCTGGCAGGACGGGCATTTTGCGCCCGCGATAAAGCGTTTACGTAAAGCCATCTTTCGTTACCCTTTATTCAAATTCATCCCAGCCGTCGAGCTGGCGTCGTTCCTGTTGCATCTCACGCTGGAAGATCTCCTCCAGTTCGCGACGCGCTTCCCGCACGCGGGAGATCTGCGCCGTGTCGCTGTGCACAGGCATCAGTTCACGCAGCATTCGCATATCCAGCCGGCGGAAATGCATCTGGGCACGTTGCGCCTGGTGAGGATGCATACCCAGCGAAACCAGCGCCTTGCGCCCCAGCTCCAGCGCGCTGGAGAAGGTTTCGCGGGAGAAGTGTTTCACACCCGCCTGCAAAAGTTCGTGAGCCTCAACTCGTCCGCGCGCACGCGCCAGAATATGCAGATGCGGGAAATGCTGCTGGCACAGCTCCACCAGCTTCATTGTGTCTTCCGGATCGTTACAGGTGATGACGATGGACTCCGCAGCCTCTGCGCCCGCCGAGCGCAACAGCTCAAGCTGCGTCGCATCCCCGTAGTACACCTTATAACCATATTTGCGCATCAGGTTGACGGCGCTGATATCGCGCTCCAGCACCGTAATGCGCATTTTATTTGCCATCAACAGGCGACCAATCACCTGTCCGAAGCGGCCAAAGCCCACGACGATCACCTGCGGTTTATCATCTTCCACCCACGGCGCTTCGTCTTCATCGTCTGCGGGATTCAGGCGGCGCGACAGCAGTTTGTCCACCAGCTTCATCAGCAGCGGCGTGGTCATCATCGACAGCGTGACCGTCACCAGCAGCAGCGCCATCTGGTCATCTTTGAACAGCTTCTGAGACGACGCAGTGGAAAACAGCACAAACGCAAACTCTCCGCCCTGACTTAACACGCTGGAAAACTGCATCCTTTCCGAGCTGCGCAGCCCGTAAATTCGCGCGAGGAGATACAGCACCAGCGTTTTGACCGCCACCAGCACGGCGACACTCGCAATAACCCACAGCAGATGGGTATAGAGCACGCCAAGATTAAGCGCCATACCCACCGAGATAAAGAACAGCCCTAACAGCAGCCCCTTAAACGGATCGATGGCGGTCTCCAGCTCGTGGCGGTACTCGCTTTCCGCAAGCAGCACCCCGGCGATAAACGTCCCGAGCGCCATCGACAGCCCCAGCGCATCCATAAACAGCGCTGAACCAAGCACCAGCAGCAGCGTTGCGGCGGTGAAGACCTCGCGTACGCCGGATGCCGCAATAAACCGGAACACTGGACGCAGTAAAAACCGTCCGCCGATCAGCATCCCCGCGAAGGCCAGCACCTTCATGGAGATCTTCATCCAGTCGAAATGATCGTCTCCGGAGCCTGCCAGCAGCGGCACCAGCGCCAGCGCCGGGATCACCGCTAAATCCTGGAACAGCAGCACCGAAAAGCCCAGTTGCCCCGCCTCGTTGCGGTTCATCCCTTTGTCGCGCATCAGCTGAAGCGCCATCGCCGTCGACGACATTGCAAGACCGATCCCGCCAATCACCGCGGCCTGCCAGGAAAACTGCGTCAGCATCAGCAGGCCCGCCAGAATGGCGGCGCTGAGCAATACCTGCGCCGCCCCGACGCCAAAAATAGATTGCCGCAGTTGCCACAGCTTGGACGGATTAAGCTCAAGCCCGATGATAAACATCAGGAACACCACGCCCAGCTCGGAGAAGTGGAGAATTTCATCCACATCGCTGATAAACCCAAGCCCCCAGGGACCAATGGCTATCCCCGCCAGCAAATAGCCCAGCACCGCGCCAATGCCGAGACGCGCGGCAAGGGGGACCGCGACGACGGCGGCAAACAAAAACAGCACCCCGGCGAGGAGTAAATTCGAACCGTCCATTAGCGTCCTCCCGCCGGAATCGGTGACGCCAGCCATTCGCCATAGGCCCTGGCATGGCTCGCCAGCGCTTTCGGATCCTGCCGCCGTGCCCAGTAGATAATAATCGGGCTCATCCAGTGCATACGGCACATCGCCGCCGTCAGCTCAAACGGCCGCAGAATGTCGCTCATGGGGTAACGGTTCAGCCCGTCGTGACGGTAAGCGCTTTCCGGCTCACCGGTGGTGATGACACTCCGCCAGTACTTTCCCGCCAGCTGGTTGCCCCCCACCCCGCTGGAAAAGCCCCGGCTCAGCACGCGGTCCAGCCACTCTTTCAGCAGCGCCGGACAGCTATAGGTATAAAGCGGATGCTGGAACACAATCACGTCGTGCTGACGCAGCAGTTCCTGCTCGTAAGGAATATCAATAAAGAAATCGGGGTAGTGCGCGTAGAGATCGTGCACCGTTACGTTACTGAGCTGTGTGGCCGGCTTAAGCAGCACCCGGTTTGCCACCGAGTCCTGTGATTCCGGATGGGCATACAGCAGCAGCACTTTCGCTGTCTGAGACATCACTCCCCTCCCGGTTCTGTTTTTGTGTATTGTTGTCGTTTTGGGCTACCATGGCGGCCCGGTGGGGAAATTGGCCCACACCTTACATTATCATAATGACAAATTAACATAGTCGGAACATACGGCGCTTCTATGATTGTTTTCTCCTCGTTACAAATTCGTCGCGGCGTGCGCGTCCTGCTGGATAACGCGACTGCTACCATCAACCCGGGCCAGAAAGTGGGGCTGGTCGGCAAAAACGGCTGCGGTAAATCCACCCTGCTGGCACTGCTGAAAAACGAGATAAGCGCGGATGGCGGGAACTTTACCTTCCCGGGCAACTGGCAGCTCGCCTGGGTAAACCAGGAGACCCCCGCGCTGAGCGAACCGGCGCTCGACTATGTTATCGACGGCGACCGTGAATACCGCAAGCTCGAAGCGGAGCTCAACGCCGCCAACGAGCGCAACGACGGCCACGCCATCGCCACCGTCCACGGCAAGCTGGACGCCATCGACGCCTGGACCATTCGCTCCCGCGCCTCCAGCCTGCTGCACGGCCTGGGCTTCAGCAACGAACAGCTTGAACGCCCGGTGAGCGATTTCTCCGGCGGCTGGCGTATGCGCCTTAACCTGGCGCAGGCGCTGATCTGCCGCTCCGACCTCCTGTTGCTCGATGAACCGACCAACCACCTCGATCTCGATGCGGTTATTTGGCTGGAGAAGTGGCTCAAGAGCTATCAGGGCACTCTGATTCTGATCTCCCACGACCGCGACTTCCTCGACCCGGTGGTGGATAAAATCATTCATATCGAACAGCAAAGCCTGTTCGAGTACACCGGCAACTACAGCTCTTTCGAGCGCCAGCGCGCGACGCGCCTCGCCCAGCAGCAGGCGATGTATGAAAGCCAGCAGCAGCGCGTGGCGCACCTGCAAAGCTTTGTGGATCGCTTCAAGGCCAAGGCGTCAAAAGCCAAGCAGGCGCAGAGCCGCATCAAGATGCTGGAACGCATGGAGATGATCGCCCCGGCGCACGTGGATAACCCGTTCCACTTCAGCTTCCGCGAGCCGGAGAGCCTGCCGAACCCGCTGCTGAAAATGGAAAAAGTGAGCGCGGGCTATGGCGATCGCATTATCCTCGACTCTATCAAGCTCAACCTGGTGCCAGGTTCACGCATTGGTCTGCTGGGACGTAACGGCGCCGGTAAATCGACGCTGATCAAGCTGCTGGCGGGCGAGCTTAACCCGGTCAGCGGCGAAATCGGCCTGGCGAAAGGCATCAAGCTTGGCTACTTCGCCCAGCATCAGCTGGAATTTTTACGCGCCGATGAATCGCCGATCCAGCACCTGGCGCGCCTGGCGCCGCAGGAGATGGAGCAGAAGCTGCGCGACTACCTCGGCGGCTTTGGCTTCCAGGGCGATAAGGTGACTGAAAATACAGCGCGTTTCTCCGGCGGCGAAAAAGCGCGTCTGGTGCTGGCGCTGATCGTCTGGCAGCGTCCAAACCTGCTGCTGCTCGATGAACCGACCAACCACCTCGATCTCGACATGCGTCAGGCGCTGACCGAAGCGCTGATCGAGTTCGAAGGGGCGCTGGTTGTCGTTTCGCACGATCGCCACCTGATCCGCTCCACCACCGACGATCTCTATCTGGTTCACGGCGGCAAAGTGGAACCGTTCGACGGCGATCTGGAAGATTACCAGCAGTGGCTGACGGACGTGCAGAAGCAGGAAAACCAGCCGGAAGAGTCAGCGAAAGACAACGCCAACAGCGCCCAGGCGCGTAAAGACCAGAAGCGCCGTGAAGCGGAACTGCGCACCCAGACTCAGCCGCTGCGTAAAGAGATTACCCGTCTCGAAAAAGAGATGGAAAAGCTTAACGCCACGCTTGCCGCCGTCGAAGAGAAGCTGGGCGACAGCGAACTGTACGATCAGAGCCGCAAAGCGGAGCTGACGGACTGTCTGCAAACGCAGGCGAAAACCAAATCCAGTCTCGAAGAGTGCGAAATGGCATGGCTGGACGCGCAGGAACAGCTGGAAGCGATGCTGCAAGCCGACTAACACGCCGGGAGGGTTATGGGCTTCGATACCACGAGCGAGATTACATTCCGTAAGCTCAGCATCTTCATGACGTTCATGGACAAGGGCAATATCGCACGTACCGCCGAAACGCTCGGCCTGAGCGGTGTCAGCGTGCACCGCGCGCTGCATACCCTCGAAGAGAACGTCCGCTGCCCGCTCTTTGCTCACAAAGGGCGTAACCTGATTGCCCTCCCCTCCGCGTGGACGCTGCTGGAGTATTGTCAGGAGGTGATGCAGGTGATGGAGCGCGGGCTGGAAGAGTCGCGCAAGATTGCCGGTATCGGCCAGGGACGGTTGCGCGTCGGTACGCTTTACTCGCTGACGCTGGAAACCGTGCCGCGCCTGATAATGGGCATGAAGCTGCGCCGTCCGGATCTGGAGATGGATCTGACGATGGGCTCGAACGAAACCCTGCTCCATATGCTGGATGAGGGTTCGCTGGATGCGATTTTAATCTCTATCTCCGAGAGCGATATCGACCGTAACAGCCTCGAAGTGCTGCCCCTGTTCCATGACGATATTTTCCTTGCCGCACCGGCCTCTGCCACGCTGAATACCAGCGGTCCCGCCGATCTGCGTGACTATAAAGATCAGAAGTTTGTCGCCCTCGCGGAAGGGTTCGCCACTTACGCCGGGTTTCAGGAAGCGTTTCATATTGCCGGTTTCGAGCCGGAGATTGTGACGCGGGTAAACGATATTTTCTCGATGCTGAGCCTGGTACAGGCGGGGGTCGGGTTTACGCTGATGCCGGGCAGGATGAAGAAAGTGTACGAAAATTCGGTGCAGCTACTGAAGCTGGCACAGCCGTACCAGATGCAGCAGCTGATTGCGATCGTCTTTGCCCGCAACCGCGAGCAGGATCCGAGCCTGCGAGCATTGGCCGCGGAAGGGCGGATGTACGCCAGAAGTTTGCAGGACGGAGCCTGAGGCCTTGCCGGGTGGCGACGCGTTGCGTCTTACCCGGCCTACAAAATAATACAACCGAACCCGTAGGCCCGGTAAGGCGCAGCCGCCACCGGGCAAAAAAACTCACGCACGAAGCCGCCCCGCCAGATGCACCGCCACGTCCACCCCGCTGCGCTCCAGCGAAATAGATTCGCCTTCCCACGCCGCCTGCCGCGTCAGGCAGGTTAATATGCCTCCCGGCGGCATCTCAATCGCCAGCCGCGCTTCACGCTCGTTAGCGGAAATCACCGCCTCCTGCCAGCGCACGGTTCGCGCCATGTTCATTGCCAGATCGTCGGCAATTTTCTCCGGCTGCCAGAGCACGCGTCCGGTACTGCCGCTCAGGTACGCGCTGCGGGGACGGGAAAGCGTGACCGATTCAAACGCCGCTGCCAGCTTCTTCGCCGGTTCCGCCAGCAGCGCGCAGTGCGATGGCACGCTCACCGCCAGCCGTTTGGCCTTGCTTGCACCCTTCGCCAGCGCGCGCTCCGCCACCTGCGCCATACCGTCATCGGTTCCGGCAATCACGATCTGCGTTTCGGCGTTCAGGTTAGCGATATAGGTTCCAGACCCCTGAATCAGGTTTTCCACCTGCGGCAGGGTCAACCCCATAATCGCCGTCAGGCCGTAGCCGTGCGGATACGCCTGCTCCATCAAATCACCGCGCAGCGCCACCAGCTTCAGCGCATCCGTAAAGTCCAGCGAGCCTGCGATGACCGCCGCAGGATAAGCGCCAATGGACAGACCGCTGACAATATCCGGCGACACGCCGCGACGTTCCAGCTCGCGCGCCCAGGCCACGCCGGCAATCAGCAGTGAAAGCTGAACCGCACGGGTGTGGGTTAACGAGGATGCGCTGTCCAGGGTATCGACTTCCGCCCCCAGCACAGCACGGGCCTGCTCCAGCTCCGTTCCCGGCAGGTTTTGCAGCATACCTTCGTGCTGTGTGCCCTGCCCCGGAAAGGTAAACAGTATTTTCATTACTCCTCCCTGTGCCATGGATCCGCTACCAGGCGCGGTCCACATTGCGTTTTTAGCAGCGTTTTGCCGTCGCGTAACCATTCTGCCAGCGCGAATCCGCCCTCGGGCGTGTCCACCTGCGTATCCACCCGGCACAACGCACGGCTGAGCTGAGCCTGCCAGTCAGTAAACGCCTCAGGGGAAACGGTACGCGGGGTGCGGATCAGCAGATCGAGATCGCTATCGGCGTGGATCACCGGAATGCCGGTCGCCAGCGCGTAACCCGTACTGCCGGTTATCCCCCACGTCCACGGCCACGACTGCTGCGCAAGCTGAAGCGCCACCTGAACCGGCGGCTGAGTGACAAACGGCGAACGCAGCAGGTCGGCGGCAACGCTCAACTCTTCGGGCGACACCACGCGCAACACGTTCTCAGGCTTCACCCATCCGGCCGCCCGCTGGTTGCGGCGCAATCCGCGCACGCCAACGGGAATACGGCCTTCATTATCAACATCACGCCGCACCACTACCGGCAGCCCGGTATGCCAGGCCGCGTCTACCCAGGATTCGGTAATCCCTTCCAGGGCGTCGCGCGCGGTAAGCCAGATGAGGTCGTGTGGGCGTAATGTTGTGGTCATAATTACATTCCTGAAGTCAGCGAGATAAACAGCGGCAGCGACAGGATACACAGTATGGAGCTCAACAGCAGCACGGCTTCAGCATCCGGCGACTGCACGCCAAAGCGGTTACCGAACACCACGCCAAAGAAGCCCGCAGACAGCGCAATCATCAGGATGGCGGTGATCGCCACGGAGCCGTGCAGACCGAAGATTAAAACGATACCCCAGGCAATCGCTGGCTGGATCAGCAGCTTGGCGATAGTGGAAGTGATCACCATGGTGTTGATCTGAAGCTTACGCGCGGAGAGGATCACCCCGGTCAGGAACAGCGCCGCAGCGGTCGCGGACAGTCCCAGCGGTTTAATCGCCGCCAGTACCAGCTCTGGCATTTTGATGCCGATAGCGGACAGGATCACACCCAGCAGCGGGCCCATCACGATCGGTTTTTTAATGGAGCGCCACATCAGCACCGGCAGCATGGAAAGCGTTGAACCGGAGTTATTGCCTTCGGCGCGGGCTTTCTCACGCTCCAGAATAAGCAGGCAGAACGGGGTCATCAGCACCGAACCACAGGCGATGGAGACCGCCACGGAGAGTGAAGTAGAAGAACTTTCACCCAGCACGCTGCCCAGAATCGGCAGGCCGAGCGCCGCATAGTTTGGCAGAGCGACGGTCAGCGTCAGTACGGCCGCATCCTGCGGAGATTTTTTAAAGACTTTGGTGGCGAGGAAGTAGATGGCCGCATAGGTGATCCACATCGCCAGGGTGAGAACCAGGATCAGCGGCGACTGCGCCACAATGCCGGTCCACGGGGTTTGCACGGTGGCGCTGAACAACGCGGCAGGGAGTGCAAAATCCATAACGAAGATATTCAGCAGGGAAACATTTTTGTTATCGACCATCTTTGCTTTACCGGCCCAGAATCCCAGCAGCATGATGACGAAAATCGGTGCAAGAGCATGAACAATTACGTAAGTCATAAATCACCTGTAGTAAAAAAGTTTAAGCACTGGCGCGATGTTTATTATTTTCAGGATGCAGGTTCCCGCGTGGACGCAACGGGCGCGCCCACGGGGTAATGCATCTGGCAGGTCTCTTTTTACTTACCAGCTGGCTCGCATACGTTCACGTACGAGCGCCGAGCTGCGGCGGTTGTCAGCACCCAGACGGTTTTTCAACGTGGTGTCCTGACGAGCGTCGCTGATGGCCTGTTGCAGGGTAGTTTTCACCCGCGTCAGATCGCTTTCGGAAGGGGCATCCGGGTTGCTGATATCCAGCAGGTCGGAGAGCAGCCCCAGCGTGGCGTAGTTGCTGATGTCGTACGCCATTGGCGGAATGGTTGCCGCCAGTTTTTCCAGCGCCTCCACGGTACGCAGCGTAATGCGCGCCGCAGACTCTTTGCCCATGGCATGGA
Organism: Enterobacter cloacae complex sp. SYL003; assembly: GCF_049236925.1. Lineage (NCBI taxonomy): Bacteria > Pseudomonadati > Pseudomonadota > Gammaproteobacteria > Enterobacterales > Enterobacteriaceae > Enterobacter > Enterobacter cloacae complex sp. SYL003. The sequence goes on from NZ_JBMKJK010000013.1 coordinate 16,524, forward strand.
TCAGCACGCCTTTATCGTTGAAGGCAATCAGGCGGTTGGCCTGATAGCCGTGCGCCAGAAACGCGCCGGACATGGCCTTACCGACGATAAGACCAATCACCGGATGCCCCGCCAGCCGCGCATTGGCATAGGCGGCAGCGGCGCCGGCCAGCGCCTGGTGGATACCAAACGCCTCTTCGCGACGGCCATAGGCCTGGCTTGGGACATCGATCACCGCCACAATCGGGCGCTTCACGGCTTTATCGGCGTCAGCGGCGACGGTTTCGCTGACCACTTTTGCCAGCGTCCATCCTTCCAGCAGGCCGACTTCACCCTGCGCCGCGCGCGGGAAGTGGTTGTTGGCGTCCGGCACCACGGCGACAAAGCGCACCGTTTCACCGTTCAGCTCGCCGTCTGCCGCCTGCACGGACGGGCATAACCCCTCCAGACGTTTCGCGTTCGGGGCCAGAGTTTCCAGCCAGAGTTCGCCACGGCTAATTGAGTTAGTCATCATTTCACCTCCCGGGCAAAAAGCGCTTTAATCTGTTCGGCATCGGCCTGTTTGCGGGTGTCGAAATTCGTCAGACGGTTCAGGTAATCGTCATAGTTATCGGTGCGATGTTTCGCCGGTACGCCTTTGGCGATGGCTTCGTTCATCGCGGCTTTCACCGCGTTCACGCCGTCGCCCACCAGCGCGTCCACCAGCCCACTTTCATAGCGCACTTCGCCGCCGGTCATGCTCCAGATAAACGGACGGTCGCGGGAGTCATACTCTTCAATGCCCGCTTCCTGCTCAATAACCTGCGGGCCGTTGAGGCCAAGACGCGCTTCGCGGGTCACAATCAGGTAGCTGCACAGCGCCGCGGCGATAGACATCCCGCCGAAGCAGCCCACGGTCCCGGCGACAATCCCGACAACCGGGGTATAGCGACGCAGGTCAACGATCGCGGCGTGGATATCGGCAATCGCCGCCAGGCCAAGGTTGGCTTCCTGCAAACGTACGCCGCCGGTTTCGAGGCACAGTACCGCCTGAGTCGGAATGCCGTTGCGGTTATCTTCCGCCGCCAGCTCCAGCGCCGCCGCCATTTTGGCACCGGACACTTCGCCCATGCTACCGCCCTGGAAGGTGCCTTCAATCGCCACCACCACTGCAGGCTGGCCGTTGATGGTCCCTTTCGCGACTACCATGCCGTCATCGGCCTGAGGAACAATCCCCTGTGGCCCAAGCCACGGAGAGATAATGCCTTCAAACGGATCCAGCAGTTCGCGGTAGCTGCCGTCGTCGAGCAGCGCCTGCGCACGCTGGCGCGCTTTTAATTCGATAAAGCTGCTGTCATCACGCATGGTTCACCCCTTCAAAAACCTGTTCGATACGAATGCGTGCCACGCCCGGCGTCGCGCCGAAGTCGTGGATGGTCAGCTTACCTGCGGGCAGGCTGCTGACGGTTTGCAGGCGATTGAACAACGCCTCCCAGCGCCCACGGCTGTTGTCGACGGAGGTGGTGATATCAATGGTTAAGGTCTGGCCCGGTTCGGCGGTGAAAAGCACCTCCATATCCCCGGAACCGACTACCCCTGCCAGCGCCCTGCCGCTTACTTCGCGGCTGGCGGGCACGGTCAATGTGATTTTTTCCATAACATCCTCTTAATGCTTTGAATAGGGCGTTTCGACGCGGTCAAGAAACAGCGTGGCGGCAAGCAGGTCTGCGGCTCCGCCCGGCGAGGCGTTAAGCGTCAGCATCTGACGGTCTAACCGCGCCAGCGCCTGCTGCCCCGCAAGTGTTGCGCATCCTCCCGCGTTCAGCACCGCACGGGCGCCGTTCTGCATGGCATCCAGCCCCTCCATGCCGGCGCGCGACAGCACGCAGGTGTCGGTGAGCGAGGTCATGATCGCCATCAGCGCGTCGAGTCTGGCCTGCGTTTCGCTGCTGCCGTTGAGACGGCTGAGGTGAAGCTGCGGCAGCGCGCGCTGCATGATGTGCGGAAACGCCTGCTGAGCCTCTTCACGCGCGCCCGGTACACGATAGCGGTGCGTGACGCGTAACCCCTTGCTGAATACTTTCGGCGCCGCGTCATCCGGCAGTTTCGCCAGCTGAGCGGCGGTGTTCGCGACGGTTTGCGCCCGGGCATCGCCGCCCAGCATCGCCACCGCGCTCACCAGCAATCCCAGCGCCCAGATCGCGCCACGGTGTGTGTTCACGCCGTCGGTAGCGGCCATCATCTGCCGTTCGCCTTCACGACCCAGGCGGCCAACGGTTTGCCTGAGGGCAATATCCGCCGGACGCTGCCAGCTCTGTTGCGCCAGCGCCTGAAACGTGGGGGTCAGGCTGTGAGCGGAGCGCTCCATCAGCGCAAGCGATAAATCGTGATGCGCGCCGTTCCCCCGGCTGTCCACCAGACCGGGCTTCGGGCTTAAACGTGCTTCGTCAATCAGACACTGCGTGGCGGTTCGCGCCAGCCATTCGGCACCGCCTTCAACCTGGATCTGGGGCAGAAGTTTCATTACCAGCTCCGGAATTTCGCAGGTGGGTTATACAGGCCGCCGGACCACTCAACGAGGTCAGCCACGCTGCCCGCAGCCAGCAGAGAGCGGGTGGCATCGGTACGACGAATGCCCATATCTTCCGGATACACAACCTTGCCGCTCTGGCGCAGTTCCGCCACGCGTTTGGCGTCAACGCCCAGACCGATATCGGTGATACCCGCCACGGCGGCGACCATGGCGCGACGCTCTTCCAGATCTTTTGCCCGGTAGAGGTAAGCAATCCCCTCTTCCGTCAGCACATGGGTGACGTCATCGCCGTAAATCATAACCGGCGCCAGCGGCATGCCGGAGGCTTTCGCCACGTCTACGGCGTCGAGTTTCTCCACGAAGGTTGGCTTCACGCCCGCCTGGAAGGTTTCCACCATCTGCACAACCAGCTTTTTACCGCGCTGCATCGGGTCAGGCTCGGTGATCATGTTCAGCCAGGCCGGTGTGGCGTGGCGACGACCGTGCGGATCGTGGCCCATGTTTGGTGCGCCGCCGAAGCCGGAGAGACGGCCGCGGGTCACGGTTGAGGAGTTAGCGTAACCATCAACCTGTAGCGTGGAACCGATAAACATGTCGACCGCGTACTGACCAGCCAGCTGACAGAAGGCGCGGTTAGAGCGCATGGAGCCGTCAGCACCGGTAAAGAACACGTCCGGACGGGCGCGGATGTACTCTTCCATCCCCAGCTCGCCGCCGAAGCAGTGGACGCTCTCCACCCAGCCGCTTTCGATGGCCGGGATCAGCGTTGGATGCGGGTTCAAAGTCCAGTGTTTACAGATTTTGCCTTTGAGTCCGAGCTGTTCGCCGTAGGTTGGCAGCAGCAGTTCGATCGCTGCGGTATTAAAGCCAATCCCGTGGTTCAGGGACTGCACCTGGTGTTCAGCGTAGATGCCTTTAATCGCCATCATCGCCATCAGGATGTGTTCCTGTTTAATCAGGCGCGGGTCGCGGGTGAAGAGCGGTTCAATAAAGAACGGCTTGTCCGCCACCACCACGTAATCGATCCACGAGCCCGGAATATCGACGCGCGGCAGGTCGCACTCGTCGTCCACCAGCTCGTTCACCTGTGCGATGACGATGCCGTCGTGGAACGCGGCGGCTTCCACCAGCGCCGGGGTATCTTCGGTACTCGCCCCGGTGTAGAGGTTACCTTTACGGTCCGCTTTAAAACCGGCAATCAGCGCCACGTTTGGCGAAAGGTCGACGTATAAACGTGAGTAGAGTTCGATGTAGGTGTGAATCGCCCCGATTTCGAGCTGACCATCCTCCAGCAGCTGCGAAATGCGCAGGCTTTGCGTACCGGAGAAGGAGAAGTCGAGCTTGCGGGCAATGCCTTTCTCAAAGATGTCCAGATGTTCGCTGCGGCCCACGCTCGGCATGATCATATGCAGATCGTGCACGATTTGCGGGTTCACTTCGGCCAGTGAACGGGAAAGGAAATCCGCCTGCTTCTGGTTGTTGCCTTCCAGAACGACTTTGTCGCCTGGTGCGATCAGTTTTTCCAGCATGGCGACAAGATCGCCGGTTGGCAGTACCTTGCCCTGCACCGGTACGGACGCCAGACGACGCGCTTTCTCGCTGCGTCGGGTGTTCCATTGCCGGGTGGGTGTTTGCCCAGATAACATTATTAACCTCCTGATTCAGCACATCATTCTGATTTGCTTAACGTTGAGTAAAGTGTGCGCTCTGGTGAGAAAGGCATCAATTAAGCGTAGGACGTAATCATTAGCCTGAGAGTAATAATCAAGGTAAAGAAATGTGATCGGGATCAGTTCATGTTTCGGAAAAACGGGCTAAACGGGGTACAATTCGGAAGGTATAGTTAATTTCTGACAAGAATCAGCATCGCCCTTATGACCCAAATCATTCCCTCAGACTTCGACATTGCAGCCGAAGAGAGCGCAGAGTTCGTGCCCATGCGCGGTGTGGCTAACCCTCACCTGCAAACCATGCTGCCGCGCCTGATCCGCCGCAAGGTGCAGTTCAACCCCCACTGGCAGCGCATTGACCTGCCGGACGGTGACTTTTTGGATCTCGCCTGGAGCGAAGATCCGGATCGGGCCAGACATAAACCCCGTCTGGTGGTGTTTCACGGCCTGGAAGGCAGCCTGCACAGCCCTTACGCACACGGTCTCATTGAGGCGGCGAAAGCCCGCGGCTGGCTTGGGGTGGTGATGCATTTTCGCGGATGCAGCGGCGAGCCTAACCGTCAGAAACGCATTTATCACTCGGGTGAAACCGAGGACGGCTCCTGGTTCCTGCGCTGGCTAAGAGACAATTTCGGCGAAGCACCAACGGCAGCGGTGGGGTATTCGCTGGGCGGGAATATGCTGGCCTGCCTGCTGGCGAAGGAGAGCGACGCCGTACCGCTGGATGCGGCGGTGATTGTCTCTGCGCCCTTTATGCTGGAGCAGTGCAGTTATCATATGGAAAAAGGGTTTTCGCGGGTCTATCAGCGCTACCTGCTCAACCTGCTGAAAGCCAACGCCGCGCGTAAACTTAAGGCCTATCCGGATACGCTGCCTGTGACGCTGCAACAGCTCAAACGCGTGAAGCGCCTGCGCGAGTTTGATGATTTGATCACCTCGAAAATTCACGGCTTTGCCGATGCGATTGACTATTACCGTCAGTGCAGCGCCATGCCTTTACTGAATCAAATCACGAAACCCACGCTGATTATCCACGCCAAAGACGATCCGTTTATGGATCATCACTCGATCCCCGCCCCTGACTATCTGCCGGATAACGTGGAGTATCAGCTCACCGAGTTCGGCGGGCACGTGGGCTTTGTTGGCGGCACGCTGCGTCGGCCAAAAATGTGGCTTGAGACGCGTATACCCGACTGGTTAACGGCCTATCTGGACGGTAAAAAATGATTATTCCCTGGCAGGATCTCTCTCCCGACACGCTCGATAATCTGATTGAAAGCTTTGTCTTGCGCGAAGGCACCGATTATGGTGAACATGAACGTTCGCTTGAACAAAAGGTCAGCGATGTGAAGCGCCAGCTTAAAAGCGGCGACGTGGTGCTGGTATGGTCCGAACTGCATGAGACGGTGAATATCATGCCCCGCAACGCGTTTCATGGCTGATCTTACACTTTTCCAGTCAGGGAGTTGCTATGTCTGCCAGACATCCGGTTATTGCCGTTACGGGTTCGAGTGGGGCGGGAACCACTACCACCAGCCTCGCCTTCCGCAAGATTTTCGCCCAGCTTAACTTACGGGCGGCAGAGGTAGAGGGCGACAGCTTTCACCGCTACACGCGCCCGGAGATGGATATGGCCATCCGCAAGGCGCGCGATCTGGGTAAACACATCAGCTATTTTGGCCCGGAGGCCAATGACTTCGGCCTGCTGGAGCAAACCTTCCGTGAATACGGGCAGAGCGGCACCGGGCAGTCCCGCAAGTATCTCCACACCTACGATGAAGCCGTGCCCTGGAACCAGGTCCCCGGCACGTTCACGCCCTGGCAGCCGCTGCCGGAACCGACTGACGTGCTGTTTTACGAAGGATTGCACGGCGGCGTGGTGACGCCTCAGCACGACGTGGCGCGCCATGTGGATTTGCTGGTGGGGGTGGTGCCGATTGTTAACCTTGAGTGGATCCAGAAGCTGACGCGTGACATGAGCGAGCGCGGCCATTCGCGAGAGGCGGTAATGGATTCGGTGGTGCGCTCCATGGAAGATTACATCAACTTCCTCACGCCGCAGTTCTCCCGAACCCACATTAACTTCCAGCGCGTCCCCACCGTGGACACCTCCAACCCGTTCGCCGCAAAAAGCATCCCTTCCCTGGACGAGAGCTTTGTAGTGATCCACTTCCGTAACCTGGAAGGCATCGATTACCCCTGGCTGCTGGCGATGCTACAAGGTTCGTTTATTTCGCACATGAATACGTTAGTGGTACCGGGCGGAAAAATGGGGCTGGCGATGGAGCTGATCATGACGCCGCTGGTGCAGCGGCTGATGGAAGGAAAGCAAATCGCGTGAGTTGTTTTGCCCGGTGGCGCTGCGCTTACCGGGCCTACGGGCGTGCTTTTGTAGGGCGGGTAAGCGAAGCGCCACCCGCCAAAAATTAAGCCTCGATCACTTCATACGAATGGGTGATGTTTACCGCTTTCTCCAGCATTAGCGCCACAGAGCAGTATTTCTCCGCAGACAGGTCAACCGCACGCGAGACCGCCGCATCCTTCAGTTCTTTGCCGGTGACGATAAAGTGCAGATTAATATGCGTGAACAGACGTGGCGCCTCTTCGCGACGTTCTGACGTCAGCTTCACTTCACAATCGGTCACGTCATGACGGCCTTTTTGCAGGATCGACACCACGTCGATCGCACTGCATCCACCTGCCGCCATCAGCACCATTTCCATCGGGCTGGGGGCTTTATCGCCGGAGTTGCCATCCATCAAAACCTGGTGCCCGGAAGCAGACTCGCCCAGGAACGTTAACCCTTCAACCCATTTCACACGCGCTTGCATATTCACTCACTCCAACGTTGCATTTTTTATGACAGATTACGTGTACGTTACATTTCTCGCAACGGAAGGCGACCTGCGTCATGCTGAAGCGAGACACCAGGAGACACGCGGCGAAAGCTATGCTAAAACACTCTGGATGCTACAGTAATACATTGACGTTACACATGTATGCAGAGGACATCAAACTTTACTGGCTGCGAAACGTTACGACAGCCGACTTCCCAGGTATGGGTAAGAATTCGATTGCAACCCCAGAGTCCGGATGCATCTTATGACTCTGGTGACAGCTTATAACAGAGGATAACAGCGCATGGTGCTTGGCAAACCGCAAACAGACCCGACTCTCGAATGGTTCTTGTCTCATTGCCACATTCATAAGTACCCATCAAAGAGCACGCTGATTCACCAGGGTGAAAAAGCGGAAACGTTGTATTACATCGTTAAAGGCTCGGTGGCCGTGCTGATCAAAGATGAAGAAGGGAAAGAGATGATCCTTTCTTATCTGAACCAGGGCGATTTTATCGGTGAACTGGGCCTGTTTGAAGAAGGCCAGGAACGTAGCGCCTGGGTTCGTGCAAAAACAGCATGTGAAGTGGCTGAAATTTCTTACAAGAAATTCCGTCAGCTGATTCAGGTCAACCCTGACATCCTGATGCGTCTTTCTTCCCAGATGGCACGCCGTCTGCAAGTGACCTCTGAGAAGGTGGGTAACCTCGCCTTCCTGGACGTGACCGGTCGTATCGCGCAGACTCTGTTGAACCTGGCGAAACAGCCAGACGCCATGACCCACCCTGACGGTATGCAAATTAAAATTACCCGCCAGGAAATCGGTCAGATCGTCGGCTGCTCCCGTGAAACAGTGGGCCGTATCCTGAAGATGCTGGAAGACCAGAACCTGATCTCCGCCCACGGTAAAACCATCGTGGTTTACGGGACCCGTTAATTCCGGTAAAACGGCGTGCCGCCGCAGGGTGGCACGCCGTTTTTGTCTCTACTCCTTATGTGGCGCAGGCTGATCTATCACCCGGAAGTTAACTACGCACTGCGACAAACGCTGGTGTTGTGTCTTCCCGTGGCCGTGGGCCTGATCCTCGGACATCTTCAGCAAGGCCTGCTGTTTTCCCTCGTGCCCGCCTGCTGCAACATTGCCGGTCTGGACACCCCGCATAAACGCTTTTTCAAACGCCTGATTATTGGCGGCTGCCTGTTTGCCGGCTGTAGCCTTGCCGTGCAACTCTTACTGGCCCGCGACATTCCTCTGCCGCTGATCCTGACCGTGCTGGCGATGACGCTTGGCGTAACCGCTGAAATCAGCTCGCTGCACGCCCGCCTGCTTCCTGCGTCGCTGATTGCCGCCATCTTCACCTTAAGCCTTGCGGGCAATATGCCGGTGTGGGAGCCATTGCTGATCTACGCCCTCGGCACGCTGTGGTACGGGCTGTTTAACTGGTTCTGGTTCTGGTTGTGGCGGGAACAGCCGCTTCGCGAATCCCTGAGCCTGCTCTACGTGCAGCTTGCTGAATACTGTGAAGCAAAATACACCCTGCTCACGCAACATACCGACCCGGAAAAATCCCTGCCGCCGCTGCTGACACGCCAGCAAAAAGTGGTGGATCTGATCAGCCAGTGCTATCAGCAGTTGCACATGCTTGCCGCCAACAAAAATCATGAATATAAGCGGCTGCTGCGTACCTTCCAGGTCGGGCTGGATTTGCAGGAGCATATTTCCGTCAGCCTTCATAATCCGGAAGAGGTGCAAAAGCTGGTGGAGCGCAGCCATGCGGAAGCGGTGATCCGCTGGAACGCGCAGACCGTCGCGGCGCGCCTGCGGGTGCTGGCTGACGATATCCTCTATCACCGCTATCCGACGCGCTTTAACATGGACAAACAGCTCGGCGCGCTGGAAAAGATTGCGCGTCAGCACGCTGATAACCCGGTCGGGCAGTTTGCCGCCTGGCATTTCAGCCGCATCGCCCGGGTGTTGCGCACCCAGCGCCCGCTTTATACCCGGGACCTGATGGCCGATAAGCAAAAACGACTGCCGTTGCTGCCTGCGCTCAAAAGCTACCTGTCACTGAAGTCTTCCGCCCTGCGCAACGCCGCAAGAATTAGCGTCATGCTCAGCATCGCCAGCCTGATGGGAATGGCCCTGCACCTGCCGAAACCCTACTGGATCTTAATGACCGTGCTGTTTGTCACCCAGAACGGCTATGGTGCCACGCGGGTGCGCATTCTGCATCGGGCGGGCGGCACGATGGCGGGGCTGATTATCGCGGGCGTAACGTTGCACTTCCACGTGCCGGAAGGGTATACGCTGGTCGGCATGCTGGCGATTACGATGGTGAGTTATCTGATCATCCGTAAAAACTACGGCTGGGCGACGGTGGGCTTTACGGTAACGGCGGTGTACACCCTGCAGTTGCTTACGCTCAACGCCGATCAGTTAATTATTGCCCGCCTGGTCGATACCCTGATTGGCTGCCTGATCGCCTTTGGCGGCATGGTCTGGCTGTGGCCGCAGTGGCAAAGTGGATTACTGAGGCAAAACGCCCACGACGCGCTGGAGGCGGATCAGCAGGCCATTCGCCTGATCCTGAGCGACGACCCGCAGCCGTCTCCGCTGGCCTACGAGCGCATGAAGGTCAACCAGGCGCATAATGCCCTGTTCAACTCCCTTAACCAGGCCATGCAGGAGCCGGGCTTCAACTCGCACTATCTGGCAGACATGAAGCTGTGGGTCACGCACAGCCAGTTTATCGTCGAACACATCAATGCCATGACCACGCTGGCGCGCGAGCACACCATGCTGACGCCGGATCTGGCGCAGCGCTATTTGCAGTCGTGTGAAATTGCCCTCCAGCGCTGTCAGCAGCGTCTGGAGTACGACGCGCCGGGCGAGTCAGGGGATTCGAACATTCTGGAAGCGCCGGAGACGCTGACCCACGGGCCGATGAGCACCCTTGAGCAGCATTTACAGCGCGTTCTCGGGCATCTCAACACCATGCACACCATTTCGTCGGTGGCATGGCGTCAGCGTCCGCATCACGGGATTTGGTTAACGCGCCGGTTAAAACGAACCGCGTATTAGCCTCTGACGATCTTCGCCACCGCCGCGGCAAAACGGGTTAACCCGTCTTCGATGTCTTTGTCTTCCACCACCAGCGACGGCACGAAGCGCATCACGTCCGGCCCGGCGTTGAGCACCATGACGCCTTCGTGCGCGGCGGCGTGCAGGAAATCGCGCGCGCGGCCTTTGTACTGAGGTTTCAGCTCGGCGCCGATCAGCAGCCCCATTCCGCGGATGTCGCTGAAGACATCAAACTGTTCGTCAATCTGCTGAAGATGATTCACAAAAAGGGCGCGTTTCGCATTCACGACATTCAGGACGTCCGGCGTATTAATGATGTCGAACGCCGCTCCCGCCACGGCGCACGCCAGCGGATTACCGCCGTAAGTGGAGCCGTGTGAGCCCACATGAAATGCGGAAGCAATATCCTGGGTGGTTAGCACCGCGCTGACCGGGAAACCGCCGCCGAGCGCTTTCGCGCTGGTCAGAATATCCGGCGTTACGCCGTAGTGCATATAAGCGAACAGGTCTCCGGTACGCCCCATCCCACACTGCACTTCATCAAACACCAGCAGCGCCTGGTGCTCGTCGCACAGTTCGCGCAGCCCTTGCAGAAATTCCGGGGTGGCCGCCGTGACGCCGCCTTCCCCCTGAATGGGTTCGACCACCACGGCACAGGTGTGATCGTCCATCACCGCTTTAACGGCGTGCAGATCGTTAAACGGCACGTGGATGATATCCGCAGGTTTCGGACCAAAGCCGTCGGAATACTTCGGCTGGCCGCCAACGGAAACGGTAAAGAACGAGCGACCGTGGAAGGCGTTATGGAAGGCGATGATTTTGGTTTTGTACGGACTATGACGCGTGGTTGCGTAGTAGCGCGCAAGCTTAAAGGCGGTTTCGTTGGCTTCGGTGCCAGAGTTCATAAACAGCACGCGTTCGGCGAAGGTGGCATCGATGATCTTACGCCCCAGACGCAGCGCCGGTTCGTTAGTGAACACGTTGCTGGTGTGCCACAGCGTTTCGCCCTGCGTTTTCAGCGCGTCCACCAGCGCAGGATGGCAATGGCCCAGCGCCGTCACCGCAATACCGCCTGCGAAATCAACATACTCATTGCCCTGCTGATCCCAGACGCGGCTGCCTCTCCCTTTCACCGGGATAAACTCAGCCGGTGCATAAATCGGCAGGATCACTTCATCGAATGTCGCGCGGGTAATTGCTGGTTGTTCAGTTGCCATGTCATGACCATCCATTTTTATGTCACAGTGATTGTGAAAATATAATCACAAAATATGCATAAAAAATCACAACAAGGCAACAGATATTCAGCGATTAAGGAAATTGGCCAGCAGTGCGTGCCCCTGTTCGCTGAGAATGCTTTCCGGGTGGAACTGCACCCCTTCCAGATCGTACTCGCGGTGGCGAATGCCCATGATTTCCCGGGTCTCACTCCAGGCGGTCACTTCAAAGTCTGCGGGCAGGGTCGGCGGATCAATCACCAGAGAATGGTAGCGCGTCACGGTTAACGGATTGTTTAGCCCCAGGAATACGCCGGTACCGGTGTGCGTGATCGGTGAGGTTTTGCCGTGCATGACTTTCGCGGCACGGACAATGCTGGCGCCAAAGACCTGCGCAATGGCCTGGTGACCCAGGCAGACGCCCAGAATCGGCAGCTTGCCCGCATAGTGGCGGATTACCTCCAGCGAGATGCCGGACTCCGACGGCGTACACGGCCCGGGCGAAATCACGATTTTCTGGGGCGCCAGCGCGTCAATGTCAGCCAGCGCGATCTCATCGTTACGGCGGACAACCACCTCTGCCCCCAGCTCACAAAAATACTGGTAAAGGTTCCAGGTAAAGGAATCGTAGTTATCAATCAGCAGAATCATGGCGGCTCCTGAAAAAATGGCCGCCCTATTTTACTCAGATCCCCGCGCTTCGCTCACAACTTTGGCAAAGATAGCATTCAGGGCGGTCAGATCACCCATCGCCCCGCTCTGGTTGGCGGATGCCCAGTCGTCCGGGTCGATCCCCTGCCAGTTCAGCACGTAGCCCGCATGGATCGCCAGCTGTTCAAAGAAGATCCGCTGAGCCACGCCATTACCGCTCATAAACGGATGTAGCATGTTGATTTCACAGTAGTAATGACTGATTCTGTCTGTAAACTCTTCTTTCTGAAGGCCCACCAGATATTTATCGCTTTCCAGCGAAGCCATCAGCTCATTACCCACCTTCTCGATGTACTCGAAATGGCAAAATGGAATGTCGCCCTTGGAGATATCGGCGGTTCGCAGCTCGCCAGCGCCTTTCATTTCGTTGCGGAATAAATGGCGGTGAATAAGGCAAAGATGGGGTAAACCCGGTGCAGAAGGCCCCAGTGCCAGCGTCTCGATATCGGGTTCAGCGGGACCCTTGCCTTTTTCAAGGAGGCAACTGGCCTGAAGATTGACGCTACGCTGTTGCTCCCAGAGTCGGGATTTTTGCTTGTCGGTGAGTTTTTTCACTACGCCTCCCTGAATAGTCCGTTTGCCACAAGTATAAGCAGCAAAACGCGCTTTCGCAGGGAGGGCGGAAAGACACGGGCAGGATGTGCCCGTGTGAGGGAACGATTACGGCAGCACTTTCGCGGAGAGAATCACCACTGGCTTAGACGGCACATTCTGGTATGGACCGACATCGTGAGTCTGAACCTGAGAGATCTTGTCCGCCACGTCCATGCCTTTCACCACTTTACCGAACACCGCGTAGCCAAAGTCGCGCTGGCCGTGGTCCAGGAAGGCGTTATCCGCCACATTGAGGAAGAACTGGCTGGTGGCGCTGTCTTTATCCGCCGTACGCGCCATGGAAATGGTGCCGCGCTTGTTCAGCAGGCCGTTATCCGCTTCATTTTTGATTGGCGGGTTAGGCTTTTTCTGCTGCATCTGCTCGTTGAAACCGCCGCCCTGAATCATAAAGCCCGGGATCACGCGGTGGAACGTGGTGTTGTTATAAAAACCACTGTTCACGTAGTCGAGGAAGTTTTTCACGGAAACAGGGGCTTTCTGGCTATCCAGCTCCAGCTCAATATTCCCCGCAGAGGTAGTCAGCAGGACGTGAGGGTCTCCTTTAGCTGCCAGCGCAGCAGGGGAAACGGCAGAAAGAGCAAACACAGCTGCGACAGCCGCCAGTGTTGATTTGAGCATGAGAATTCCTTAACAAAGCGCAGTATAAAAAGCGAATGGCTTGATTCTAAAGAGCAGTATGACCCCAGACCAGTCTTTTACCTAATTTTACGAAATTGAAACAATTATTACCGCGCAAACGATTGTTCACCCCGCGATATAATGTGATCTCCATCACGTTAAAGCCTGCAATTGTGCTCAATATTTTCTGAAAAGATTTAATTAGATCACTTTCGCGACTAAAATCTGCCCGCTCAAACGCAGTCATTGCGTTTTTCTTTACTTTTAACAGGCCAGACATGACTAACAGCAATCGCATCAAGCTCACATGGATCAGCTTCTTCTCCTACGCCCTGACCGGCGCGTTGGTGATCGTCACCGGGATGGTGATGGGAAATATCGCAGACTACTTCCAGTTGCCCGTTTCCAGCATGAGCAATACCTTCACTTTCCTGAACGCGGGGATCCTGATCTCTATTTTCCTTAATGCCTGGCTGATGGAAATCGTGCCGCTGAAAACCCAGCTGCGCTTCGGCTTCGTGCTGATGGTTGCCGCCGTGGCGGGCCTGGTGCTGAGCCACAGCATCGCCCTCTTCTCTGCCGCCATGTTCGTGCTGGGCCTGGTAAGCGGGATCACCATGTCGATCGGTACGTTCCTGATCACCCATATGTATGAAGGCCGCCAGCGCGGCGCGCGTCTGCTGTTCACCGACTCCTTCTTCAGCATGGCCGGGATGATTTTCCCGATGGTCGCCGCGTATCTTCTGGCGCGCAGCATTGAGTGGTACTGGGTGTACGCCTGCATTGGTCTGGTCTATGTCGCGATCTTTATTCTCACCTTCGGCTGCGAGTTCCCGGTGCTGGGCAAAAAAACGCAGACCACGTCTGAGCCAGTTGCGAAAGAAAAATGGGGTATCGGCGTGCTGTTCCTTTCCATCGCCGCGCTGTGTTACATCCTGGGCCAGCTGGGCTTTATCTCCTGGGTTCCTGAGTATGCGAAAGGTCTGGGCATGAGTCTGAACGACGCGGGTAAACTGGTGAGCGATTTCTGGATGTCTTACATGTTCGGCATGTGGGCGTTTAGCTTTATCCTGCGCTTCTTCGACCTGCAACGGATCCTGACCGTTCTGGCGGGTCTGGCAACCGTGCTGATGTATCTGTTCATCAACGGTTCCCCGGAGCATATGCCGTGGTTCATCCTGACCCTGGGCTTCTTCTCCAGCGCGATTTATACCTCGATCATCACCCTTGGCTCTCTTCAGACCAAAGTGGCCTCGCCAAAGCTGGTGAACTTCGTGCTGACCTGCGGCACCATCGGCACCATGCTGACCTTCGTGGTCACGGGCCCAATTGTGGCGCACAGCGGCCCGCTGGCGGCGCTGCATACCGCTAACGGTCTGTACGCCGTGGTGTTCATCATGTGCTTCGTGCTGGGCTTTGTGACCCGTCACCGCCAGCACAATACAGCAACGGCTACCCACTAATCGCCGTAACCCCTTTGCGTACTGCAAAGGGGTTTTCCCCTCCTCACCCGCCCTGCCCGCCGATGGGTAAAAAACCCCACCAAAATTGTGCGAAAAACAAGCAAGCACAAAAATCAAACAATATCCGTCACTTATAAAAATCCTGACAAATCATAGATATACCCCCTAAGGGGTAGGTGAAGGCGTATTTGATTTGCATCAATAAGTGCCCCTGCTGAATCGTTAAGGTAGGCAGTAATAGAAAAGAAATCGAGGCAAAAATGAGCAAAGTCAGACTCGCTATCATCGGTAACGGCATGGTCGGCCACCGCTTTATTGAGGATCTTCTCGATAAAGCCGATGCTAACCAGTTCGATATTACCGTGTTCTGTGAAGAACCCCGCAAGGCGTACGACCGTGTGCACTTGTCTTCCTACTTCTCTCACCATACCGCCGAAGAACTCTCTCTGGTGCGCGAAGGTTTCTACGAGAAGCATGGCGTAAAAGTGCTGGTGGGCGAACGCGCTATCACCATCAACCGTCAGGAGAAAGTGATCCACTCCAGCGCCGGACGCACGGTTTTTTACGATAAGCTGATCATGGCGACAGGCTCGTATCCGTGGATCCCGCCGATTAAAGGTTCGGAAACCCAGGATTGCTTCGTTTACCGTACCATTGAAGACCTCAACGCCATTGAATCCTGCGCACGTCGAAGCAAACGTGGCGCGGTTGTCGGCGGTGGTCTGCTGGGTCTGGAAGCGGCAGGCGCACTGAAAAACCTCGGCGTTGAAACCCACGTCATCGAATTTGCCCCGATGCTGATGGCGGAACAGCTGGACCATATGGGTGGCGACCAGTTACGCCGTAAAATCGAAAGCATGGGCGTGAAGGTTCACACCAGCAAGAACACTAAAGAGATCGTGCAGGAAGGCACTGAAGCGCGTAAAACCATGCGCTTTGCCGACGGCAGCGAGCTGGAAGTGGATTTCATCGTCTTCTCCACCGGCATTCGCCCGCGCGACAAGCTGGCCACCCAGTGCGGTCTGGCCGTTGCGCAGCGCGGCGGGATCATGATCAACGACACCTGCCAGACCTCCGATCCGGACATCTACGCCATCGGCGAATGCGCCAGCTGGAATAACCGCGTATACGGTCTGGTTGCACCTGGGTACAAAATGGCGCAGGTCGCCGTTGACCATATCCTCGGAAGCGAAAATGCCTTCACCGGCGCAGACATGAGCGCCAAGCTGAAGCTGCTGGGCGTGGACGTGGGCGGTATTGGCGATGCGCATGGTCGCACCCCGAACTCCCGCAGCTATGTTTATCTGGACGAAAGCAAAGAAGTCTACAAACGTCTTATCGTCAGCCAGGATAACAAAACCCTGCTCGGGGCGGTGCTGGTGGGCGACACCAGCGACTTCGGCAACCTGCTCCAGCTGGTGCTGAACGCCATTGAGCTGCCGGAAAACCCGGACGCGCTGATCCTCCCGGCGCACGCCTCCAGCGGTAAGCCGTCCATTGGCGTGGATAAACTGCCGGACAGCGCGCAAATCTGCTCCTGCTTCGACGTCACCAAAGGCATGCTGATCTCCGCCATTAACAAAGGCTGCCACACCGTTGCGGCGCTGAAGGCGGAAACCAAAGCCGGGACCGGCTGCGGCGGCTGTATCCCGCTGGTCACCCAGGTGCTGAACGCCGAGCTGGCAAAACAGGGCATTGAAGTGAACAACAACCTGTGCGAGCACTTCGCTTACTCTCGCCAGGAGCTGTATCACCTGATCCGCGTGGAGGGCATTAAATCCTTCGACGAACTGCTGGAGAAACACGGCCAGGGCTACGGCTGTGAAGTATGTAAGCCTACCGTCGGTTCCCTGCTGGCGTCCTGCTGGAACGAATATGTGCTCAAACCAGAACACACTCCGCTTCAGGACACCAACGATAACTTCCTGGCCAATATTCAGAAAGACGGGACTTACTCGGTGATCCCGCGTTCTGCCGGGGGGGAAATTACCCCTGAAGGGCTGGTCGCCGTGGGCCGTATCGCCCGTGAGTTTAACCTGTACACTAAAATCACCGGTTCCCAGCGTATCGGCCTGTTCGGTGCGCAGAAAGATGACCTGCCGGAAATCTGGCGTCAGCTGATTGAGGCGGGCTTCGAAACCGGTCACGCGTACGCCAAGGCGCTGCGCATGGCGAAAACCTGCGTGGGCAGCACCTGGTGCCGCTACGGCGTGGGCGACAGCGTGGGCTTCGGCGTCGAGCTGGAAAACCGCTACAAAGGCATCCGTACGCCGCACAAAATGAAGTTCGGCGTCTCAGGGTGTACCCGTGAATGTGCGGAAGCACAGGGTAAAGACGTGGGTATTATCGCCACCGAGAAAGGCTGGAACCTGTACGTGTGCGGTAACGGCGGGATGAAACCTCGCCACGCCGATCTGCTGGCTGCCGATCTCGATCGCGATACGCTGATCAAATACCTCGACCGCTTCATGATGTTCTACATTCGTACCGCCGATAAGCTGACCCGTACCGCGTCCTGGCTGGATAATCTCGAAGGCGGCATCGACTACCTGAAGTCAGTCATTATCGACGACAAGCTGGGCCTGAATGAACAGCTGGAATCCGAGATGACTCGCCTGCGCGAGGCGGTTATCTGCGAGTGGACCGAAACCGTGAACACGCCAGCGGCGCAGACGCGCTTCAAACACTTTATCAACAGCACCCAGCGCGACCCGAACGTGCAGGTGGTGCCGGAGCGCGAACAGCATCGTCCAGCGACCCCGTATGAACGTATTCCGGTGATGCTGGTGGAGGAAAACGCATGAGCCAGTGGGTAAACATCTGCAACATTAACGACATTCTGCCAGCAACCGGCGTCTGTGCCCTGCTGGGCAACGAGCAGGTAGCGATTTTCCGCCCTCGCCACGATGAACAGGTTTTTGCCATCAGCAATATCGACCCGTTTTTCGAGGCCAGCGTGCTCTCCCGCGGTCTGATTGCGGAGCACCAGGGCGAACTGTGGGTTGCCAGCCCGCTGAAAAAGCAGCGCTTCCGCTTAACCGACGGGCGCTGCATGGAAGATGAAAGCTTCTCGGTCAAACACTACGACGTCCGCGTGAAGGACGGCGAGGTGCAGCTGAAAGCGTAACCCCTCGCCTTTTCAATAGGAAAGGCTTATGACCCCTTATGGGTAACGGCAGGAAAAACCGTATGTTCTGTACGATTCCTGCTGTTATCCTGACGTCAATTCTTCCCCCGCCATGAATGCTGTGAGGTAACGTCGTGGATCACCTGCCGATTTTTTGTCAATTACGCAACCGCGACTGCCTGCTCGTGGGCGGCGGCGATGTGGCTGAACGCAAGGCGCGCCTGCTGTTAGAGGCGGGCGCCAGACTGACCGTTAACGCCCTCACCTTCGCCCCACAGTTTGACGTCTGGGCGCAGGAAGGGATGCTCACGCAAGTGCAGGGCGAATTTGATGAATCCCTGCTGGATACCTGCTGGCTGACCATCGCCGCAACGGATAACGATGACGTTAACCAGCGCGTCAGCGACGCCTGCGAAGCGCGCCGCATCTTCTGTAACGTGGTGGATGCGCCGAAAGAGGCGAGCTTTATCATGCCATCCATTATCGACCGCTCGCCGCTGATGATTGCGGTGTCGTCCGGTGGCCGCTCGCCCGTTCTTGCCCGTCTGCTGCGGGAAAAACTGGAAGCCGTGCTGCCTCAACACCTTGGTCAGATTGCGCATTATGCCGGGCAGCTGCGTTCCCGCGTGAAGCAAACCTTCGCAACCGTGGGCGAACGCCGTCGCTTCTGGGAGAAGTTCTTTGTCAACGACAGGCTGGCGCAGTCGCTGGCCAATCAGGACGCCAAAGCGGTTGAAGAGACGACCGAGCAACTCCTCTCTGAACCGCTGGATCATCGCGGTGAAGTGGTACTGGTGGGCGCAGGTCCCGGCGATGCGGGCTTGCTGACGCTGAAGGGTCTCCAGCAGATCCAGCAGGCGGACATCGTGGTATATGACCGTCTGGTCTCTGATGACATCATGAATCTGGTGCGCCGCGATGCTGACCGCGTATTCGTCGGCAAACGGGCAGGTTATCACTGCGTACCGCAGGAGGAGATCAACCAGATCCTGCTGCGGGAAGCGCAAAAAGGTAAGCGTGTGGTGCGTCTGAAAGGGGGCGATCCGTTTATCTTTGGTCGCGGCGGCGAGGAGCTGGAAACTCTCTGCAACGCGGGCATTCCGTTCTCCGTGGTGCCGGGCATTACGGCGGCATCCGGCTGTTCTGCCTATTCCGGCATTCCGTTAACCCATCGCGACTATGCCCAGAGCGTGCGCCTGGTGACAGGCCACCTGAAAACCGGCAGCGAACTGGACTGGCATAATCTGGCCGCTGAAAAGCAGACGTTGGTCTTTTATATGGGGCTAAATCAGGCAGCCACGATTCAGGCGAAACTGCTGGAGCACGGCATGGAAGCAGATATGCCGGTCGCACTGGTAGAAAACGGTACCGCCATTACGCAGCGCGTGGTCGATGGCGTACTGACGCAGCTGGGCGAGCTGGCGCAGCAGGTTGAAAGCCCGGCGCTGATCGTGGTGGGCCGCGTGGTAGCACTGCGTGAAAAACTGAACTGGTTCTCCAGCCACTAACGCACAATCTCTCTCCCGGGAGTAGTCTTGAAGCGGACTACTCCCTTCTTACCTCAGTCGATAACATACCGCCCGCGTAATGGAACTTTTCCATTTATTCCCTCGTGTTACATCCAATTTTTTGATTTTATTGACAAGGAATGCGTATGTTCAAACTGGCAAAAGCTGCCGTTCTGGTCGGCCTGTTAACAACTCTGACGGCCTGCACCGGTCACGTTCAAAATACTAAAAATAATTGCAGCTACGATTACCTGCTTCACCCGGCGATCTCCATTTCGAAGATCATTGGCGGTTGCGGCCCGGCGGCACAGCAGTAAGCGTTTTTCAGGCGTAAAAAAACCGGGGATTTCCCGGTTTTTTTTCGTCAGTTTTGTCGGGTGGCGGCTCCGCCTTACCCGACCTACACGGTCCCGTAGGCCGGGTAAGCGTAAGCGCCACCCGGCAAAGCGGCTTAAGGTTTCGCCACAAACCCAATCGCGTCGTACACCGCTTTCAGGGTTTCGGAGGCGCGCGCGCTGGCTTTTTCCGCGCCCTCTTTCATCACTTTTTGCAGGAAAGCTTCGTCGTTACGGTAACGGTGATAGCGCTCCTGCAACTCGGTCAGCATGCCGGAAACGGCGTCTGCCACTTCGCCTTTCAGGTGGCCGTACATTTTGCCTTCAAAGTGTTTTTCCAGCTCAGGGATGCTCTGTCCGGTCACACCGGAGAGAATGTCCAGCAGGTTGGATACGCCCGCTTTGTTCTGCACGTCGTAGCGCACCACTGGCGGCTCGTCGGAGTCGGTCACCGCACGCTTGAGCTTTTTCACCACCGATTTCGGATCTTCCAGCAGGCCGATAACGTTGTTGCGGTTATCGTCAGACTTGGACATCTTTTTGGTCGGCTCCAGCAGCGACATCACGCGCGCGCCGGATTTCGGAATAAACGGCTCAGGCACTTTGAACACGTCGCCGTAAAGCGCATTGAAGCGCTGGGCGATATCGCGGCTCAGCTCCAGGTGCTGCTTCTGATCTTCGCCCACTGGTACCTGGTTGGTCTGGTACAGCAGAATATCTGCCGCCATCAGCACCGGATAATCAAACAGACCGGCGTTGATGTTTTCAGAGTAGCGCGCAGATTTATCCTTGAACTGGGTCATGCGGCTCAGCTCGCCGAAATAGGTGTAGCAGTTCAGCGCCCAGCCTAGCTGCGCGTGCTCTGGCACGTGAGACTGAACGAAAATGGTGCTCTTCTCGGGATCGATACCGCACGCCAGGTACAGCGACAGCGTATCGAGCGTCGCCTTGCGCAGCTTCTCGGGATCCTGACGCGCGGTGATAGCATGCAAATCCACGATGCAGTAAATGCAGTGGTAGTCATCCTGCATGCTCACCCACTGACGTAACGCACCCATGTAGTTACCAATGGTCAGTTCACCTGAAGGCTGTGCGCCACTAAAAACGATGGGCTTAGTCATTATTCAATTCCTGATGTTCACTGTGCGAGAGCCCGAGTGCGGGCAACAAATCTTTGAAGTGGTCGAACACAACGTCCGGCTCACTCAGCGTAATGGCTTCACCGTAGTTGTAGCCGTAGGTCAACCCAACAGACGGGCAACCTGCCGCTCTGGCAGCCAGAATATCATTGCGGGAATCCCCGACAAAGAGCAGCTCCGCAGGCGCTAAGGATAATTTTCCTGCCACCAGCAATAGCGGTTCCGGATGCGGCTTTTTATTCTGCACGTCATCGCCGCCCACAATTACGGAGAAGTATTTCGCGATATCCAGCGCTTCCAGCAGAGGCGCAACGAACGGTGTTGGCTTGTTGGTCACCAGCCCCAGCGGGATGCCTTTCGCATGTAGCGCGCTCAGCGTTTCAGCGACATCCGGGAACAGGAAGCTGCCCTCTTCGACGGTCTCTTCGTAGAAACGGTCGAACAGTTTGCGCAGAATACGCTGCTGCTCATCCTGGGGAATATCCGCGTGGTCAACACTCGGTTTCCCTTGCGCAGAACGCTGAGAGGCACGTTCCTGACGAGCCCAAGTCAGCGCGCGCTCCATCAGCACGTCTGCACCGTTACCAATCCACGTCACGACGCGCTCTTCGCCCGCAACGGGGAGTTCAAGGGCATACAGCGCCTGATCGACGGCGCGGGTTAATCCTGGCGCGCTGTCGACCAGCGTGCCGTCGAGGTCAAATGCTACACCCCGAATAGCCTGCAATTTATCCATGACTTACCTTCGCCAGTTCACGGCGCATTTCATCAATGACTTTTTTGTAATCCGGTTGATCGAAGATGGCGGAGCCTGCGACGAACATATCCGCCCCTGCCGCCGCAATCTCACCGATGTTATTGACCTTCACGCCGCCGTCCACTTCCAGACGAATATCATAGCCAGACTCATCAATGCGGCGGCGCACTTCACGCAACTTGTCGAGCGTCTGAGGAATAAACGACTGGCCGCCAAAGCCCGGGTTGACGGACATCAGCAGGATCACGTCCAGCTTGTCCATCACGTAGTCGAGATAGCTCAGCGGGGTCGCCGGGTTAAAGACCAGCCCCGCCTTACAGCCGTTCTCTTTGATCAGCTGTAGCGTGCGGTCAACGTGTTCGGAGGCTTCCGGGTGGAAAGTGATGATGCTGGCACCCGCCGCGGCGAAATCAGGCACGATGCGATCAACCGGTTTCACCATCAGATGCACGTCAATGGGCGCGGTGATCCCGTAGTTACGCAGCGCTTTAAGCACCATCGGACCGATGGTCAGGTTGGGAACGTAGTGGTTATCCATAACGTCGAAATGGACGACATCTGCGCCAGCCGCGAGAGCTTTGGCAGTGTCTTCACCCAGGCGGGCAAAATCGGCCGACAGAATTGAGGGGGCAATCAAAAACTGTTTCATCCGCATCTCCTTGAAATGTGTTTACCGGCGGGCAAGGCTCAGGGTCGATAAAGCGCCAGAAGTTCGTCCACCTTTTTACGTGTGCCGCCGTTGCTGCTAATGCTACGCCGCACTTTTACCTGAAAATGCTTCGCGGCTTTGTACCATTCGCGCGTATCAGGCGTGTCGTGATTCGAAATTAACACCGGAATTCTTTTGCTGACCAGCTTTTCCGCCATCTCAGCCAGACGCGCCTGCTCGGCCGGGCTGAAGCTGTTGGTGTGGTAGGCGGTGAAATTTGCCGTGGCAGACAGCGGCGCGTAAGGCGGGTCGCAGTAGACCACCGAGTTTACGCCCGCCAGCTCCATGCACTCTTCATAGGAGAGACAGTAGAACTCGGCGTTCTGCGCTTTTTCAGCAAAGTGATACAGCTCGTCCTGCGGGAAATAGGGACGCTTATAGCGGCCAAACGGCACGTTAAACTCGCCACGCAGATTATACCGGCACAGACCGTTGTAGCCATGGCGGTTGAGATAAAGAAACAACAGCGCGCGACGGAACGGGTCCTGGCTCTGATTAAACTCAGCGCGGAACTGATAGTAAATGTCCGGGTTGTTGTTCTCTGGCGTAAACAGCTTCCGCGCCTCTTCCACATACTCATCGGTACGCAGTTTCACGATGTTATAGAGGCTGATAAGGTCGCTGTTGATATCCGCCAGGATATAACGAGAAAAATCGGTATTCAGGAATACCGATCCAGCACCCACGAAGGGCTCGATAAGACACTCGCCTTTCGGCAGGTGCTTTTTAATATCGTCGAGCAGGGGGTATTTCCCCCCTGCCCATTTAAGAAAAGCGCGATTTTTTTTCATGCTGACTAACTGATTACACCTTCTCCGGCTGTGGAGAAAGCTCCGACAGCATCCTGCGCTTTAAACATTACTTCAGATCGGCCTGCACCTGATGAATTGGCTTCGCCCACGGGTTTTTCGCCTGCACATCGGCAGGCAGCGTGGAGACGGCTCGTTTTGCTTCATCTTTTGAGGCATAAACTCCGCTTACCAGAACGTACCAAGGCTGTCCGTTACGGGTCGTCTGATAAACCACATAGTTTTTCAGATTCGATTTCTTCGCCCAGGCGTTGAGGTTGTCGTAGTTAGACGAACTGCTCAGCTGCAACGTGTAGTTGCTGGATGATGCGGATTTCAGAGAACCCACGTTACCCGTCGTTTTACCTGCCGCGGTGCTGGATGCGCTAGCGGTTGGCGTAGCAGCCGGTGCCGCAGTTACAGCAGGCGCGGTTGTGGTCGCCGTTGCTTTAGGTGCAGCGGTTGCCGCAGGCGTTGGCGCTTTAACCGGTTGGCTCACCGCAGGTTTTGTCTGCGCTGGCGCTTTCGTTTCTGGCGCTTTTGCCACGGTCTGCGGTTTCGTCTCACGCTTCGGCTCAATCACAGCCTGCTTACGCTCCTGACGCGGCGCAGTCTGGGTATGGCGCGGTTTGGTTTCCGTTGCCGCCGTTTGCTGCTGGGCATTGCTGCCATGAACTGGCGCAACGGTGGCAGGTTCAGTAGGCAGCGTGGAGTTCACCACGGCAGCGTTAACCTGCTCCTGATTCTGCGGCTGCGTCAGCGCGTTATTCAGATCGCCCTGAACTTCAACACGCTGCTGGCCCTCCGGCGTAACAGGCGCCTGGCCCTGAGTTGGGGTCGCAGAGACGGGCGGCAGAGAGATATCCTGACCGGCGCTGGTGTTACCTGCGGTCTGCTCTGCGGAAGTGGTGCCCGGCGCTGGCTGAGCGCCATTCGCCTGGTTGCTCGCATCGTTACCAGACAGGTTGATGCTCTTCTCGGCAGACGCTGTCTGCTCGGTAGAATGGGTAGAAGGTGCTTTTAGCGCGGAACCAATGCCGACAATCAGCAATACCAGAACCAAAACGCCAAGGCCCATCATGATGTACTGACGGGAGGCCGGTTTTGCCGCTACCGCTTTTTTACGTTTGCGCGGACGACGTTCAACAGGCTGTTCATCCATTAACTCTTCTTCGGATTCATACTCCTCGTCTTCACGCTCATTTCGCGCGTTACGGCTACGCGAAGGGCGACGATCGTCTGCATCCAGATCGACATCGTCAAAGTTGATCTGCGGCTCGTTATCACGTTCTGAAGATTGACGAGAACGACCAGTACGACGATCGCTGGGATCGGGTTTCAGCTCGTCTTCTGGTTTGAATTCATCCATTTAACACCCCACTCAAAGGCTTCTGCCAACGACTCTGCATTTACCTGAAGCTAAAACGACCACCTGTTACAGCAGCCTGACCTTTCTAGTTGTTACGCCTGCTGACAATCAGCAATAGCGCCAAGTACGACTTCGTGCGGCACTCCGCCGCGCACTTCACTTTTCCCTATTGCAAGCGGGAGTACCAGACGCATCTCACCTGCCAATACTTTTTTATCGCGCATCATGTGGGGAAGGTACGCCTGCGCAGACATTTCCTGCGGACCACTCACCGGCAAGCCAGCACGTTTAAGCAACGTGATGATACGTGCTGTCTCTTCCGGTCTGAACTGCCCCAGACGTTCAGAGGCACGGGCCGCCATGACCATTCCGGCAGCGACAGCTTCACCGTGAAGCCAGTTACCGTAGCCCATTTCGGCTTCGATCGCATGACCAAACGTATGCCCCAGATTCAGTAAAGCACGTAAGCCGGTTTCACGCTCATCTGCGGCAACGACTTCTGCTTTCAGCTCACAGCACCGGCGAATACAGTAGGCCATTGCCTGCCCATCGAGGCGCAGCAGCGCATCCATATTCTCTTCCAGCCAGGTGAAGAACTCACCGTCAAGAATAATGCCGTATTTGATCACTTCTGCAAGGCCGGACGCCAGTTCGCGCGCTGGCAAGGTTTGCAGACAGTCGAGATCCACCACCACCGATGCAGGCTGGTAGAACGCGCCAATCATGTTTTTGCCGAGCGGATGGTTAACCGCCGTTTTACCGCCCACAGAAGAATCGACCTGTGAGAGCAACGTGGTTGGAATTTGAATAAAGCGCACACCGCGCTGGTAGCTGGCGGCTGCAAAACCGGTCAGATCGCCCACAACGCCGCCGCCCAGGGCAAGCAGTGTTGTATCACGACCGTGCGGTTTTTGCAGAAGTGCGGTAAAGACGGTATCCAGTACCGTCAGGCTTTTGTACTGCTCGCCATCGGGCAGAATCACACTGTCGACCTTCACGCCCGCCTGCTCAAGCAGGTGGCGTACACGGTCGAGATAAAGCGGAGCCAGCGTCTCGTTGGTGACCAGCATCGCCTGATCACCCGCTTTCAGTGGTAAGAAGGAAGCTGGATCGTTAAACAAACCAGCCGCGATGGTGATAGGGTAACTACGTTCCCCGAGAGTAACTGTAATCCTCTCCATGACGCGACATCCACCTTAAATGCTTTTACCCGCAGGCGAGTGTATATAAAGCCAGAATCAGTTGCTTTCCAGCATATGAATAATCTGGTTTGCAACCACTTTAGCGCTTTGATCGTCAGTACGAATGGTCACATCAGCAATCTCTTCGTACAGAGGATTGCGTTCATCGGCCAAAGCTTCCAGAACTTCACGTGGCGGTGTTTCAACCTGCAACAACGGGCGCTTTTTATCACGCTGCGTGCGTGCCAGCTGTTTTTCGATGGTCGTCTCAAGATAGACCACTACGCCACGGGCGGAGAGACGGTTGCGGGTTTCGCGAGATTTTACAGAGCCGCCGCCTGTTGCCAGCACAATGCCCTGTTTTTCCGTGAGTTCGTTGATCACTTTTTCTTCTCGGTCACGGAAACCTTCTTCGCCTTCTACGTCGAAGACCCAGCCCACATCCGCTCCGGTTCGTTTCTCAATCTCTTGATCAGAATCGTAAAATTCCATATTGAGTTGTTGAGCTAACTGACGCCCAATAGTGCTTTTGCCGGCACCCATAGGCCCAACCAGAAAGATATTGCGTTTCTCTGCCATTTTTTCGGTACTACTAAGACTATTCGTTAATGGTAATCCCCGCTGCGCAGACACCCGGCGTAGCAGGACATGAACTGAAACCTCATTTGCAATAGAGCGAGAGTCAGACGAAAAATTATCTCAATACTCCGGCTTGTTTGGCAACTGATTAAATCACCGTTCCCGGCGCATAAGGAAATAAGACGTAAGTCCAACTCAAATCGGTACTCCTTGTATGCTAATTCATGCCCCACGTCAAACATCTGCAACAAACTGAATGCAAAATCATTGCGGGGATCGTTACCCATTAATGAATACTGACCAGACGTGGCGTGATAAACACCACTAACTCGCGCCGTTCGTTATCTTTTCCGTCATGGCGGAACAACTGACCCAGCCACGGAATGTTGCCCAGCACGGGCACGCTGTCGCGTCCGGTTTTATTCTTTTGCGAAAAGATCCCGCCCAGCGCGAGCGTTTCCCCACTTTTTACCTCTACCTGCGTTTCGATCTCCTGCTTATCAATCGCCAGCGTTTCGCCGTCCGCCTGTTGCAGCACCTGGCCAGGCATATTTTCACTGATATGCAGCTTCAGACGAACGCGGCCGCCCGGGAGCACCACCGGCGTGACCTCCATGCCTAATACCGCCTCTTTAAACTCAACGGAGGTCGCTCCGCTTTCGCCGCTGGAAACCTGATACGGGATTTCGCTGCCCTGCTTGATGCTGGCCGGCTGCATGTGCGACGCCAGTAGCCGCGGGCTGGCGATGATATCCACCTGCTGCTTTTGCTCAAGCGCCGACAACTCAAGATCCAGCATCCTGCCGTTGATGCGCCCGATATTAAACCCAACGTGTGTGGTTGCACTGGCCACCGACAGGTCAGCGCCCAACGTCGTGACCTGACCCACCTTACCGGCCTCCGTTGCGTCAGCGAGGTTCCATTTCACCCCCAGTTCACGCAGGCTTTTTTCACTAATGGTCACAATCTGCGCCGCCAGTTCTACCTGCTCGACGGGCAGATCCATCTGCGCTGCCCAGCGCTGGAGCATATCCACCACCGACTTGTTATCCCTGACCAGGAGACGGTTGGTGCGCTTGTCGACGGAGAGACTGCCTTTCGGGCTTAAGAGCTTTTCCGCCGCTTTTTGCAATTCGGCCGCATCCGCATAAGCAAACGGAATGCTGTGAGAGAGCAGCGGAGCGTCGAGCAGACGCTGGGCCCGCTCCTGCTCTTTACGCGTCTGTTGCTCCCGCTGCCAGGCCGCCGTATGCACATAAAAAATGCCGCCCTCTTCCCGCAATACCAGCCCGGCACTGTTCACTACCGTCTGAAGCGCCTGCCTCCAGGGCACCCGCGTTAGATTCAGCGAAAGCGAACCGCTGACATCCGGCGACACCACCAGATTGCGATCCTCCTGCGCTACCATCGCCTGTAATACCTGCACCACCGGGACATCATCCACCAGCAGGGTGACCGGTTTTGGCGTCGCGGCCCACAGGGGCTGGCTGAGTGCCGCGAGTAACAGCCCTATCCATATCTTCACTTTTTTTCGTTCCTTCTCGCTGCCATGTCCATCGTTTCGGCTCGCACATCTCGCCGACATCAACGGTCAGTTGTTGTGTATCTATCGCACTCACCCGCCAGCCTGGCGGTAACCGCATCTGCGTTTTTACCCGGTGCCAGCGGTTCTGCCCGTCCTGCATAAGGCCGATATCCCTGCTGCCGCTGACGACTCCCTGATACCGCCACTGGCTGAGTTGCCCTGCTGCGCAACGCTCTTCCGGCACGGAGAAGGGATCCCGCATCCCGGTCAGGAAAAGCGGAGAAAGCAGGATCAGCAAACGGGTTTTACTGCGCATGACCGATCTCCAGTTGCAGGCTAAGGCGTAGCTGTTTTCCCTGTGGGGTGATGGAAAACGCGCTCACCCGCACGTTCTCAAGCGCCAGCCGGGAAAAGAGCGCCGGAACTGCGCCCCACAAGGCATCCAGCGCCAGCTCTCCCCCACTCTGCTGCGGTTTCCAGTACACCAGCCTTGCGTCCTCACGCTGAAATGCCAGCGGAGAAAAGGGCTGCACCGGCTTCACTTGCGTAACCACAGGTCGCCGCCCGACCTTTGGCCACAGCGAGGCGTTGATTCGCTTCGCACTGCTGGCCTGCGCCTGAATATCGGCGTAGCACAGAGCAGCGGGTCTGAGCAGCGCTCCCCAAATCGCAAACGCAACGATCCCCGACGCGATCAACCAGCAAAGGACGCGCCGGGAAGGACGTGCATCTGTCCAGCGTTGATACCAGATGCCCACTGGCTACCTCCGGCTATGCAGTTGAAAAGAGAACATCCATCGCCCCTGGCTATCCTGTTGCAATTCGCCTGCCGGTCCGGGGTTAAACCCCGTCACCCTTTTCAGCGCATCGGTCATGGCGGAGAGCGTCGGGAGTGAGGTGGTATAGCCCGTCAGGATCAGCGAGGGTGGCTGATAACGCAGCGCCGTCAGCCACGCCTGCCGGGGCATTGCACTGGCAAGGGATTCAAGCGCGGGTTGCCATGCCACCGTCTCAGGCGGCTGCGAAAGGGGTTCCAGCCCCGCAGACTGCGGCTGACGGGCTTTCAATACCTTCTGCACCGCACGCGTTCCCGCCAGATCGCTCTGCAACGCCTGTGACGCGAGAGTCTGCGTCGCCCGAAGGCTGACGCCTCCCGCCAGCATCACCAACAATGAGGCGGTAAACAGCAGCCCCCAAAAACGCAGGCGCTGATTACGTTGCTGCCGACGCCAGGGTAAAAGATTGGGCATGCTCATTACGGCGCCTCGCTCATGGCCAGCGCCAGGGCGACGGTGTAATCAGCACCACATTCTGGCAACGGCGGCTGACACAGCGTCACCGCTTCCCAGGGATCCCGTGCAGCATCAAACACGGCGATATCAGAAGGAGAAAGTGCAAGCAACGCCGCCAGCTCATTCACCGTCGCCGCTTCTGTGGTGTAGCGCCGCCCCCACTGGTGACGCATCGCCCACAGCCACTGGTGTTTATCCCTCCAGGCTACGCACCGGACGGGGGCAACAGCAGAGAGAAGATTAGCCAGTGCGCCGGCATCCGGGACGATTGCGGCCAGGCGCAAACGCAGCGCTTTCGCCAGCGACAACAGGGTATCGACCTCTCTGTTTTGCGCGGCGGTAACCTGAAAAGTGTTGCTGAACGTATCCTGCGCGTAGTCAAAGCAGAGCGTATCGGGAGGCATCTCCAGCTCACGCGCTAATGCGGCGCCTACCCAGGTGAGCTGTTCGCTGTCACGCAAGGTAACGGATGGACGGGGCAACGCGCGTTGCAGAACGCGCGTTGCCGGAAATGAGAGAAATACCCGATGCGAGTGCGGCAATGTTTTCCGCCAGCCACGTAATGCGTTAACCAGTTGTTCTGGCTTAAGTATTTTGCCTTCACCGATAACCCCGTCCGACAGCGGCACCGCCCACCAGCGCCGTAAACGCCAGCCGGCCCGCTCTCTGGTCAGCGCCACGGCAATCACCTTATCCTGTTGAATATGAACGCCTGTTTGCCACGTTTTAAAAGCCATACTTCACGATCTCCTTATCGCCCGTCGGAGTGACGGCTATATCAATGAATCAGGCTTGCCTTTATACTACCGCGCGATTGTTTAGAAACTGCCCAGGCTAAACCAAATGGGAAATCTCCGGTGAAGTTCGTAAAGTATTTATTGATCCTTGCAGTCTGTTGCATTCTGCTGGGAGCAGGCTCGATTATTGGTTTGTACAAATATGTCGAGCCGCAACTCCCTGATGTCGCCACACTTCGTGATGTGCGGCTTCAGATCCCTATGCAGGTCTATAGCGCCGATGGTGAACTGATGGCGCAATACGGCGAGAAACGTCGTATCCCACTGACCTTAAATCAAATTCCACCCGTGATGGTGAAGGCTTTTATCGCCACCGAGGACAGCCGTTTTTACGAGCACCACGGTGTCGATCCGGTCGGTATTTTCCGTGCGGCAAGCGTGGCGCTGTTCTCCGGTCATGCCTCTCAGGGGGCAAGTACCATTACCCAGCAGCTGGCGCGTAACTTCTTCCTCAGCCCGGAAAAGACGCTGATACGTAAGATCAAAGAAGTATTCCTCGCGATCCGCATTGAGCAACTGCTGAGCAAAGACGAGATCCTTGAGCTTTACCTCAACAAGATCTATCTGGGCTACCGCGCCTATGGCGTAGGGGCTGCGGCTCAGGTCTATTTCGGTAAGTCGATCGATCAGCTCACGCTGAGCGAAATGGCGACCATTGCCGGCCTGCCAAAAGCGCCATCAACGTTTAACCCGCTCTACTCGCTGGACCGCGCCACCGCGCGCCGTAACGTTGTGCTATCGCGTATGTTGAGCGAAGGCTACATCAGCCAGGATGAGTACGATCGGGCACGCAGCGATGTGATTGATGCCAATTACCATGCACCGGAAATTGCTTTCTCATCGCCGTATCTGACGGAAATGGTTCGCCAGGAGATGGTGCGCCGCTACGGCGACAAAGCATATGAAGACGGCTATCGCGTTTATACCACCGTGACCCGCAAGGTGCAGCAGGCTGCCCAGCAGGCGGTGCGTAATAACGTGATGGATTACGATATGCGTCACGGCTATCGCGGCCCGTCCAACGTGCTGTGGAGAGTGGGCGAAGGCGCATGGGACAGCAAAAAAATCACTGATTCCCTGAAAGCGCTGCCGACCTATGGCCCGCTGCGTCCGGCGGTGGTCACCCAGGCCGATCCGCAGGAAGCGGTGGCGATGATGGCCGATGGTACATCCGTTTCGCTGCGTATGGAGGGTATCCGCTGGGCGCGTCCGTACCGTTCTGACACCCTTCAGGGGCCTACTCCACGTAAAGTGACGGATGTGGTACAAACCGGACAACAAATCTGGGTGCGTCAGGTAGGCGATGCCTGGTGGCTGGCACAGGTGCCGGACGTCAACTCTGCCCTGGTCTCCATCAATCCGCAGAACGGTGCCGTGATGGCGCTGGTTGGCGGGTTCGATTTCAACCAGAGCAAATTTAACCGCGCAACCCAGGCGCTGCGTCAGGTCGGTTCGAACATCAAACCGTTCCTGTATACCGCGGCGATGGACAAGGGGCTAACGCTCGCCAGCATTCTCAACGACGTGCCAATCTCCCGATGGGATGCCGGTGCGGGCTCTGACTGGCAGCCGAAGAACTCTCCGGCGCAATACGCTGGCCCTATCCGTCTGCGTCAGGGCCTTGGCCAGTCGAAGAACGTGGTCATGGTTCGCGCGATGCGTGCGATGGGCGTTGATTATGCGGCAGAGTATCTGCAACGCTTCGGCTTCCCGGCGCAAAACATCGTTCATACCGAATCTTTGGCGCTCGGCTCCGCGTCCTTCACGCCGCTCCAGGTCGCACGTGGCTACTCGGTAATGGCAAACGGCGGCTTCCTGGTCGATCCGTATTTCATCAGCAAAATCGAGAACGATCAGGGCGGCGTACTGTTTGAAGCGAAGCCGAAAATTGCCTGCCCTGAATGCGATATTCCGGTGATTTACGGCGACACGCCAAAATCCAATGTCCTTGAAAACAAGGATATGGAAGATGTTGCCATCTCTCAGGAACGTCAGAATCTGGCGGTGCCGCAGCCTCAGCTGGAACAGGCCAATCAGGCGCTGGTCGCCCAGAGTGGCGCGCAGGAGTATGCTCCACACGTGATCAGCACGCCGCTGTCGTTCCTGATTAAGAGCGCGCTGAACACCAACATCTTTGGCGAACCGGGCTGGCAAGGCACCGGCTGGCGAGCGGGCCGCGATTTGCAGCGCCGCGACATCGGCGGCAAAACAGGCACAACCAACAGCTCAAAAGATGCCTGGTTCTCAGGTTATGGCCCGGGCGTTGTCACCTCGGTCTGGATTGGTTTTGACGATCACCGCCGCACTCTGGGACGCACAACCGCTTCTGGCGCAATTAAAGATCAAATTTCCGGTTACGAGGGCGGGGCTAAGAGTGCGCAACCGGCCTGGGATGCTTACATGAAGGCCGCTCTCGAGGGCGTGCCGGAGCAGCCGCTAACGCCTCCACCGGGCATTGTCACGATCAATATTGACCGCAGCACCGGACAGCTCGCGAATGGCGGCAACAGCCGTGCCGAGTATTTCATCGAGGGTACGCAGCCAACCACGCAGGCGGTGCATGAGGTGGGTACCGAAATCATTGATAACGGCGAAACGCACGAGCTCTTCTGACGCCAACAAAAAAGCCGGGCGGTGGCGACGCCTGTCCCGGCCTACAGCGTAATGCAAAACGGCAACCATCGGTTGCCGTTTTTACGGGTGGCGCTACAAACGCCCCTGCCCCTTCAGCCACTCCCGCACCAGGAACAGTGCGCTCACGTTGCGTGCCTCGTTAAAGTCAGGATCTTCCAGCAAATCCATCAGATGGGCCAGCGGCCAGCGAACCTGCGGCAGCGGTTCCGGCTCATCTCCTTCCAGCGATTCAGGATAGAGATCTTCCGCGACAACAATGTTCATTTTGCTGGAGAAATAGGACGGCGCCATGCTCAGCTTTTTCAGGAACGTCAGCTCTTTCGCGCCAAAGCCGACCTCTTCTTTCAGCTCCCGGTTTGCCGCTTCAAACACCGTTTCGCCCGGATCGATCAGTCCTTTGGAGAAGCCCAGCTCGTAGGATTCTGTGCCCACGGCGTATTCACGAATGAGGATCAGGTGCTCGTCGACGATAGGCACTATCATCACCGCTTCACGCGAGGAGGGGCGCATACGCTCATAAACACGACGCACACCGTTGCTGAACTCCAGATCCACGCTTTCAACATTAAACAGACGCGATTTTGCGACGGTTTCAACATTCAGAATGGTGGGCTTTTGTAAGGGTTTGGTCATCTTGACGGGTCTTTGCTGGGTGAACTGGCTTTATTGTGCGATACGCCGCACGGTTTCGGCAATGTCAATTGCTCTTTATTTACATTTATGCAACGTAACTGTAGGCAATTCTCATTTCAAAACAAATGTCAAGAGGTTGAAAAGTTTCCAGGAATTTGCTGATATCGCGCCGGAACAGGCTTTGTTATCATTACCGGTCACTGGGATGCGCGTCAACATGCTCAAGTTAGACTCCATACTTGCCGATAGCCGACCACAGAATCTCATTCATTGTACAAAAGGTGCGACTGACAACACCTGTAAGAAGATAAGTAAGATGGGGAAAGCATGAGCACCATTTTGATTTTTCTCGCTGCTGTGCTGGCCTGCGCGTCGATTGCGGTGTGGGTATTCAGGCGCCGCGTACATCGCCGTTATCGGCTGCCCTTTTTGAACGCGTTTGCCGGGGCAAACACGCGCAAGCTTTCGCCAGAGGAACGCAGCACCGTTGAGCAGTATCTCGACACGCTGAACCGATCCCGGCTTTCGCCTGGCCCTACCGGCGCCAGCACCGCCCCCGTATCGCTCAACCTGAACGCCCAAAGCGACACCGTTCTGTGCGTAACGCGCTCTATTACCCGCTACGGCATCACAACCGACGATCCCAACAAATGGCGTTACTATCTCGACTCTGTTGAAGTGCACCTGCCTCCCTTCTGGGAGCAGTATATCAACGACGAAAACAGCGTCGAGCTCATCCATACCGATACGCTGCCGCTGGTTATCTCCCTTAATGGTCATACTCTGAGCGAATATGTTCAGGAAGCGCCACGCTTTGCGCTGGAACGCGCGAGCGGAACGCAGGCCTCTATTCGTGGTGAAGAGACAGAGCAGATTGAACTGCTCAACATCCGCCAGGAAACGCATGAAGAGTACGTCCTGAGCCGCCCGGATGGCATTCGCGAAGCGGTGCTGATTGTCGTCTCGTTCCTGCTCTTTTTCATCTGCCTGCTGACGCCGGACGTGTTTGTTCCGTGGCTCGCGGGCGGCGCAGTACTGCTTCTGGCCGCCGGGCTGTGGGGCATATTTGCCCCGCCGGCAAAAACGTCATTACGCGAAATTCACTGCCTGCGCGGAACCCCAAAACGCTGGGGACTGTTCGGCGAAAACGATCAGGAACATATCAACAATATCTCGCTCGGGATCATCGATCTTATCTATCCGCGCCACTGGCAGCCGTGGATTGCGCAGGACCTGGGCCACAAAACGGATATTGATATCTATCTCGACCGCCACGTTGTACGCCAGGGACGTTACTTATCCCTGCACGACGAAGTAAAAAACTTCCCGCTTCAGCACTGGCTTCGCAGCGCGGTGATTGCCGGTGGCGCCGCGTTAATCTTCCTCATGCTGCTGCTTTTCGTGCCGCTGGATATGCCGATTAAATTTACCCTGTCATGGATCAAAGGGGCGCAAACCGTGGAAGCCACCAGCGTACAGCAGCTCGAAGAAGCGGGTGTACGCGTGGGGGATACGTTGCGGCTGAAAGGCACCGGGATGTGTAATATCCACTCACCGGGCGCCTGGAACACGCGCCAGAACTCGCCGTTCGCGCCGTTCGACTGCTCTCAGATCATCTGGAATGACGCCTCTCCGCTGCCGCTTCCGGAATCGGATGTGGTCAATAAGGCCACCGCGCTCACCCAGACGATTAATCGCCAGCTCCATCCAAAACCGGATGATGATTCTCGCGTCAGCCCTGCCCTGCGTTCGGCCATTCAGAAGTCCGGCATGGTGCTGCTGGATGACTTTGGCGAAATCGTCCTGAAAACAGAAGATCTCTGCTCAGCTCAGGATGACTGTATCCGGCTGAAGAACGCGCTGGTCAACCTCGGCAACAGCAAAGACTGGGACGCGCTGGTGAAACGCGCCGAAGCGGGACGCCTCGATGGTGTGAATGTGCTTCTGCGTCCGGTCAGCGCCGAGTCGCTGGATAACCTGGTGGCGACCTCTACCGCCCCCTTCGTGATGCGTGAAACCACCCGTGCCGCCCAGGCGCTTAACAGCCCGGCGCCTGGCGGTTTTGTGATTGCCAGCGATGAAGGCAGCGACCTGGTGGATCAACCCTATCCGCAGGTTTCGCTGTATGACTATCCTGCCCAGGAGCAGTGGAGCGAATTCCAGCGTCTGGCGCAGATGCTGATGCAGACGCCATTCAGCGCGGAAGGGATCGTCACTACCCTCTTTACCGATGCCAACGGCACGCGTCATATTGGCCTGCACCGTATGCCGGATAGCGCTGGCCTGTGGCGCTATGTAGGGACATCCCTGCTGCTGATTGCGATGCTGGCGTGTATTATCTGGAACGGTTATCAGGCCGTACGCCGCTATCAGCGCTCCCGCACGCGACTGGCAGAAATCCAGGCCTACTACGAAAATTGCCTAAACCCGAAACTGGTCTCCTCTTCTGAGAGCCTAATCGGATAACGTCCCTGCGCGACAAGTTGTGCTACCCTGTCGCGCACGTTTCTTCTGGCTGGAGTTCCCCCTTATGCATCTTAATATCGACTGGCAGGCGGTCGATACCGTCCTGCTTGATATGGACGGCACGCTGCTTGATCTCGCCTTTGATAACTATTTCTGGCAAAAGCTGGTTCCGGAAACGTACGGTGAACAGCAGGGGATCTCCCCGGCGGAAGCGCAGGAATTCATTCGTTCGCAATATAGCGCGGTGCAGCATACGCTAAACTGGTACTGTCTTGACTACTGGAGCGAGCGACTCGGTCTGGATATTTGCGCCATGACCACCGCCCAGGGCGCACGCGCCGTACTGCGCGAAGATACGGTCCCGTTCCTGGACGCGCTGAAAGCCTGCGGTAAGCGCCGTATTTTGCTGACAAATGCGCATCCCCATAACCTGGCCGTGAAGCTGGAACATACCGGTCTTGCTTCACACCTTGATTTATTGCTTTCCACCCACACATTTGGTTATCCGAAAGAGGATCAGCGGTTGTGGCATGCCGTGGTGGAAGAGACCGGTTTACAGCCGGAACGCACGCTGTTCATTGACGACAGCGAGCCGATTCTGGATTCTGCGGCCGCATTTGGCATTCGCTATTGTCTGGGCGTGACCAATCCTGATTCCGGCCTGGCTGAAAAAAGCTATCTGCGACATCCGGGGCTGAACGACTATCGCCGGATGATCCCCTCACTCACCGTGAAGGAGACGCCATGAAAGAAAAACCCTCTGATGGGGTAAGACTGGATAAATGGCTGTGGGCCGCCCGTTTTTACAAAACGCGCGCCCTTGCCCGTGAAATGGTTGACGGCGGAAAGGTGCATTACAACGGTCAGCGCAGCAAACCGAGCAAGCTGGTTGAACTGAATGCCACGTTAACGCTTCGCCAGGGCAACGATGAGAAAACGGTGGTGGTGAAAGCCATTACCGAACAGCGGCGGCCCGCAACCGAAGCCGTTTTGCTGTATGAAGAGACGGCCGAAAGCATAGAGAAGCGCGAGAAAACCGCGCTGGCGCGCAAAATGAACGCGCTGACGATGCCTCACCCGGACCGGCGACCGGATAAAAAAGAGCGCCGCGATCTGATGAAATTTAAACACGGTGAGAGCGAGTAACCCTCACCTGCATGAGAGATGAAAATGGCCCAACACGACCAATTACACCGCTATCTGTTTGAACAATTCGCCGTGCGCGGCGAGCTGGTCACCGTATCCGAAACCTGGAAACAGATTCTGGAAAACCACAACTACCCACTGCCGGTAAAAACCCTGTTGGGCGAACTGCTGGTTGCCACCAGCCTGCTGACCGCCACGCTGAAGTTCGCTGGCGATATTACCGTCCAGTTGCAGGGCGATGGCCCAATGTCGCTGGCGGTGATCAACGGCAATAACCAGCAGCAGATGCGCGGCGTGGCGCGCGTTCAGGGCGATATCCCTGAAAATGCGGATCTGAAAACGCTGGTCGGAAATGGCTACCTGGTTATCACGATCTCGCCTGAAGAAGGTGAGCGCTATCAGGGCGTTGTCGGTCTGGAAGGCGATACGCTTGCCGCCTGCCTGGAAGATTACTTCATGCGTTCCGAACAGCTGCCAACCCGTCTGTTCATCCGCACCGGTGAAGTGGATGGTCAGCCTGCTGCCGGCGGTATGCTGCTTCAGGTTCTGCCTGCGCAGGATGCGCAGACCAATGATTTCGAACATCTGGCAACGCTGACGGAAACCATCAAAGCGGAAGAGCTGTTCACCCTGTCGGCGACCGACGTGCTGTGGCGTCTCTACCACGAAGAAGAAGTGACGGTTTACGATCCGCAGGCGGTGGAATTTAAGTGCACCTGCTCCCGCGAGCGTTGTGCTGGCGCCCTGAAAACGCTGCCGGATGAAGAGATCGACAGCATCATGGCGGAAGACGGTGAAATCGATATGCACTGTGACTACTGCGGTACGCACTACGTGTTCAATTCGATGGATATCGCGGAGATCCGCAATAACGCCTCTCCGGCGGATCCGCAGGTCCATTAAGGTTTGTGAGTTTTGCCCGGCGGCGCTACGCTTGCACGGGCCTACAATGAATTGTGCAATTTTTTGATATGATTGCTAATTGTAGGCCGGGTAAGCGTAGCGCCACCCGGCAAGCAAGAGCACTAACGCCGCCGCGCATTATTGTAACTGTCGTAGCTCATATCGACACGCTCCCCAAAAATCTCAATATCCGCCCAAGGCTTCACGACAGATTTCACTTTCCTCTGCCTTAATGCGCGGTCAAGTTCTTCTCTGGTCAATGCCTCCGGCATTTTCCACGCGTCCCCGGCGATCCTCCAGCCCGTGTTGGTTTGTGTGTAAGCCACGATCGTGCGATCGGTAAATTGAAATAGCACGGCTTCAGGCTTGCCGTCGCCGTTAAGATCCAGCGGCATGAGTAAACAGTTACTCTGGGCGCTATCGCAGCTCTCAAAGCGATACTGATTGCTGAGCATGGCTTGCCACAATGCCTTATCAGGACGAGCCATTCCCGGTGCGAGCTGGACCTGTTTTTCCAGCATCGCGGCGGTCATCTTACCTGCTCCGCCAGCGTTCCTGGAGAGAAGACCATTTATTTCACGCTGGCGTTTTGGGTTAGAGATAAACTGCGGATCGTTTTGCAGTGTGAGCATCGCCTCCCGCCCCTTTCGTCCAGCGTTACTGAGCATATACAGGCTGACTTGATCCGCCGTTATTCTGCCGTCCTGATAGCGGGCCATATGGCTTGCAACGCTTATTCGCCACGGATCCAGCACGGGGGTATGGATCAACGCCAGGAAGATGAGGGAAAGCAGCCCGGTCGTCGGGATGACGTACGCATGGATCTTCTGCGGCTCACGGCGCTGAATCAGAACGCTGGCGCAAAAACCGACCGCCCAGACCAGCGCCACGATGGTTATCAATACCCCGTACAGACGCTCGGGTGACCAGCCGTATTGCGAAATGCGTAGCCACAGCGCCCACCCCGCCAGAACCGGATACGCGGGTACGATAGCCACAGCAAGGCGAATCATCCCTCGCAGCGGGGCATAGTAAGGCAGCGTTTGACGCTGTGGATGCCACACTATCGTCACCAGGAATAACAGCAGCAGCGCTAAGGTGGTCAGCAAGCCCGCGGCGGATATTCTGGCTGAAATGGATTCAAAGCCGACAAAAGGCAACGCGCCAATAAAGAGCAGCGCCAGCGCCGCCATCAGGGGAAGCAGACCGGTGGCTATGAGGGTCAGCAGATTTTGCAGGGCAAGGATTAACCTTACCTGCATGCGCGTGAGCACGGCCGCACTGGCTGAAACCACGCCAATCGCCACTGAAATAAACCCGTCAGAATGAAAGAAAAGCCGATCAAAAAAGCCGATGCCGATAAGTTCGAAAAGCTCGGCCCAGAGGAAAAGCACCAGCCAGAAGAGACCATTAGAAACAAAAATAATGAGCAGCGTCAGCGCGTTATGCCAGTTTCGTTGATAAAAGTCGCTGTAGAACGAGGTAGTCGGGACGGGATCCAGACGCCGCTGAAGCCATGGCAACACGAACAGCGTCATCAGCAGCAGATGAAAGCCGAAAACGAGCATCTCATCTCTGAGATTCCAGCTTTCGAGTCCTGCAACGCTCCACTTAAGCCAGCCGCCCATACCCGCGACTGCCGCGCCGATCATCCCGAGTGACAGCCACAAAAATGGCTTTCTGAATGACGTCATGGCAAGAGACAACGTGGTTGTCATTACCAAACTCTGAAAATAGCTGACCCAAGAGACCTGAATCGTTTTCCCAATGTAACTCTTACGTAATTTTCTTTCATGTATGCGATTACATTCACATTCTTCTGGATAAATTCACCAGAAATTAACCTTTTAAGAACATTTTCCCCAACCAAAAAGCGATTCCTGCGATAATCTGCCCGCCCTGTGACTGGAGTCGCAGCGTTTTCCGTTAGTAAGGGTTTTGACCAGATACGTAAATCTATGAGCCCCGTCGCGGTTAACATCCCCAGAAAAACCCTACAATTTCAGGCAGTACATATTGGCTAAGGAGCAGTGATATGCGTGTTAATGGTTTAACCCCGCAAGATCTCAAGGCTTATGGTATTCACGACGTCCAGGAAGTGGTCTACAACCCCGATTACGATACGCTGTATCAGGAAGAGCTCAATCCGGCACTGGAAGGATACGAGCGAGGTGTGTTGACGAATCTTGGTGCTATCGCCGTCGATACCGGTATTTTTACCGGCCG
Source organism: Enterobacter cloacae complex sp. SYL003 (assembly GCF_049236925.1). Lineage (NCBI taxonomy): Bacteria > Pseudomonadati > Pseudomonadota > Gammaproteobacteria > Enterobacterales > Enterobacteriaceae > Enterobacter > Enterobacter cloacae complex sp. SYL003. Next base: position 56,342 of record NZ_JBMKJK010000013.1, read on the forward strand.
TTCGCCGAAAGATAAATACATCGTCCGAGATGATACCACCCGCGATACGCTGTGGTGGGCCGATAAAGGCAAAGGGAAGAACGATAACAAACCGCTCTCTCCTGAAACCTGGCAGCATCTGAAAGGGCTCGTCACCCATCAGCTTTCCGGCAAGCGTCTGTTCATCGTCGATGCTTTCTGCGGCGCTAACGCCGACACCCGTCTCTCCGTTCGGTTTATCACTGAAGTGGCCTGGCAGGCGCATTTCGTGAAGAACATGTTCATTCGTCCGACCGATGAAGAACTGCAAAACTTCACCCCTGACTTTATCGTGATGAACGGCGCGAAATGCACCAACCCGCAGTGGAAAGAGCAGGGTCTGAACTCCGAAAACTTCATCGCCTTCAACCTGACCGAGCGTATCCAGCTGATCGGCGGTACCTGGTACGGCGGCGAAATGAAGAAAGGGATGTTCTCGGTCATGAACTACCTGCTGCCGCTGCGCGGTATCGCCTCCATGCACTGCTCGGCGAACGTCGGTGAAAAAGGTGACGTGGCGGTGTTCTTCGGCCTTTCCGGCACCGGTAAAACGACGCTGTCCACCGATCCAAAACGTCGTCTGATTGGCGACGACGAGCACGGCTGGGACGACGACGGTGTGTTTAACTTTGAAGGCGGCTGCTACGCGAAAACCATTCGCCTGTCTGAAGAGGCAGAGCCGGATATCTATCACGCGATTCGCCGCGATGCGCTGCTGGAAAACGTCACCGTGCGTGCCGATGGCTCTGTCGACTTCGACGATGCGTCCAAAACCGAAAACACCCGCGTCTCTTACCCGATCTACCACATCGACAACATCGTGAAGCCGGTGTCGAAGGCGGGCCACGCCACGAAGGTGATTTTCCTTACCGCAGACGCGTTCGGCGTGTTGCCGCCAGTTTCCCGCCTGACCGCCAGCCAGACGCAGTACCACTTCCTCTCTGGCTTTACCGCTAAACTGGCGGGTACCGAGCGCGGTGTGACCGAGCCAACCCCAACCTTCTCCGCCTGCTTCGGCGCGGCGTTCCTGTCGCTACACCCAACGCAGTATGCGGAAGTGCTGGTGAAACGCATGCAGGCATCCGGCGCACAGGCATACCTGGTGAACACCGGCTGGAACGGGACGGGCAAACGTATCTCCATCAAAGATACCCGCGCCATCATCGACGCGATTCTGGATGGTTCATTGGATAACGCCGAGACCTTTACGCTGCCGATGTTCGATCTGGCGATCCCAACCGAGCTGCCGGGCGTGGATACGCGTATCCTTGACCCGCGCAACACCTACGGTTCACCGGAACAGTGGCGCGAGAAGGCAGAATCGCTGGCGAAACTGTTTATCGAAAACTTCGAGAAGTATACCGACACCCCGGCGGGTGCTGCGCTGGTGAGTGCGGGACCAAGGTAAAAGCAAAAAGGCAACGAAAGTTGCCTTTTTTAATGTTTTCTCCCTCTCCCCGTGGGAGAGGGCCGGGGTGAGGGCATCAGGCCCCCCCTTTTTTAACTCTCTTTCACCTGCCCCCGTAAAACCGGCACCGGTAACCATGCGCGAATGCTCAAACCACCCCGTTCGCTGGTGCCAATTTCCAGCAGTCCGTTATGGTTATCAACAATACGCTGCACAATCGCCAGGCCTAAGCCGGTTCCGCTGGTGCTACGCGCGCTGTCGCCGCGCACAAACGGCTGGAACAAGTGCTTACGCTGCTCAGGCTTGATGCCCGGGCCATCGTCTTCCACCTGGAACCAGGCGCGGTTGAGTTCCGTACCGCTGCTGACTTTGATCCAACCGTTGCCATAGCGCGCCGCGTTGACCACCATATTCGCCACCGCGCGTTTGATGGAGAGCGGGTGCATACGTACCTGAATCTCGCCCGCCTGAAGGTCGGTCGCAATTTCACGTTCATAACCGCTTTCGGCGGCAACAACTTCGCCCAGAACCGCGTTCAGATCCGCCATCTCCATCGGCATCTCCTGCCCGGTGCGCAGGTAGTCGATAAACTGCTCGATGATGGCGTTACACTCTTCGATATCCTTGTTAATGGACTCTGCAAGATAACCATCCTGCTCGCCCATCATCTCTGTTGCCAGGCGGATACGTGTCAGCGGGGTGCGAAGGTCATGGCTAACCCCCGCCATCAGCAGCGTACGGTCGTCAGCCAGCTGTTTAACGCCTGCCGCCATGTGGTTAAAAGCACGCGTTACCGAGCGCACTTCCGATGCGCCATACTCGCGCAGCGGCGGTGGGATAATACCTTTACCAACCTGCAATGCCGCATGCTCCAGGTCGACCAGCGGTCGGTTCTGGATACGAATAAACAGCCATGCGCCACCGATGGCCAGCAGCATGATCGCCAGGGTGTATCGGAACAGCGGTGAGAAGTCGCCCTGATGAATCTCGGTGAGCGGAACACGCACCCAGATGTTGGGTGACAGCCAGGTTTTCAGCCAGACAACCGGCGAGCTTTTATTGACCTCAACGCGCACTTCCGTCGGGCCGCCAAGCTGCTGCGCCATCTGCTGGCTAAGGAATTCATAGTGCTGCGCCCAGCGCAGGCCGGCATCTTCCGCCGCTTCGTTCGAGTAGAGAGAAATGCCCAACTCACGGTAGATTTCCCGACGGAACGCCGGGGGGACAACCAACTGCGTGCCGTCCTCCAGTTGCAGTTTGTCGGTCATCAGCATACGCACTTCGTATGCCAGCACCTTATTAAACTGCTGAAGGCTCGGCAGGATCGCAAAGTTCAGCACCACCAGGTAGGTCGTCACCAGGCTGACAAACAGCAGGGTGACGATCAATAACAGCGTGCGGGCAAACGAACTTCGCGGCGAGAAGCGCATTCGCCTCATGCTTTAGAGCCGTCCGGGACAAACACGTAGCCCAGACCCCACACGGTCTGAATATAACGAGGATGCGCCGGATCTTCTTCCACCATGCGGCGCAGACGAGAGATCTGCACGTCGATAGAACGTTCCATTGCGGAGTATTCACGGCCGCGCGCCAGGTTCATCAGCTTGTCACGTGAAAGCGGTTCACGCGGGTGGCTGACCAGCGCTTTCAGTACCGCAAACTCGCCGCTGGTGAGCGGCATTGGCTCATCTTCACGAAACATTTCACGGGTGCCGAGGTTCAGCTTGAACTTACCGAATGCAATGACGGCCTCTTCCTGAGACGGCGCGCCCGGCAGCTCGTTCGCCTGACGACGCAGCACAGCGCGAATACGCGCCAGCAGTTCACGCGGGTTGAACGGCTTAGGAATGTAGTCATCAGCGCCAATCTCAAGGCCGACGATACGGTCAACTTCTTCACCCTTCGCCGTCACCATGATGATTGGCATCGGGTTGCTCTGGCTACGCAGACGACGGCAAATAGAGAGCCCATCTTCGCCAGGCAGCATCAGGTCCAACACCATCAGGTGGAAGGATTCACGCGTCAGCAGACGATCCATCTGTTCCGCGTTCGCGACGCTACGAACCTGGAAGCCCTGCTCGGTCAGATAACGTTCCAGCAGCGCACGCAGGCGCATGTCGTCATCTACGACCAGAATTTTGTAGTTCTCTTGCATTGTGTGTACTCCCAAAGGTTCGGATAAGCCTGGAACAGCGTATTCTAAAAAAGTGCACGGGTTCGACCAGCAAATTCTGGTATAAATTCTAGACGAAATTGTTACAAAGCATATTTAACAGCAGCTTATCTGTTCATTTCATCACATAAATCATTATTAATCTTGTCTGTTACACTGTGCGCTACGTATTGTGCGCAAAGACAGTTAACCGGCATTAAAGGCAGCACCATGAAAACGCCTCTGATCACCCGCGAAGGGTATGAGAAACTCAAAAAAGAGATGGATTACCTGTGGCGCGAAGAGCGTCCGGAAGTGACCAAAAAAGTCACCTGGGCCGCAAGTCTGGGCGACCGCAGCGAGAATGCGGACTATCAGTACAATAAAAAGCGACTGCGCGAAATCGATCGCCGGGTACGCTACCTGACGAAGTGCCTCGAGAATCTCAAAATTGTCGATTACTCCCCGCAGCAGGAAGGTAAAGTGTTTTTCGGCGCGTGGGTCGAAATTGAAAACGACAACGGCGACACCCTGCGTTTTCGTATCGTTGGCTATGATGAAATTTTCGGTCGTAAGGATTACATTTCTATCGATTCACCCATGGCCCGCGCCCTGCTGAAAAAAGAGGTGGGCGATTTAGCCGTTGTCCAGACGCCCGCGGGTGAAGCAAGCTGGTACGTCAACGAAATCGAGTATGTTAAATAGTCCGAGAGCGCCCTCCCCGGCTGGCATTTTTTGGTGTCAGCCCGTATAACTATCCCCCTGATTTTCGATCCACAAGATGAACTGACCATGATGAAAGAGTCGCTCTGCCGCATTATTGCGGGTGATATTCAGGCCAGAGCCGAACAGGTAGAAGCTGCCGTTCGTCTGCTTGATGAAGGGAACACCGTGCCGTTTATTGCACGTTATCGTAAGGAAGTCACCGGCGGTCTGGATGACACGCAGCTGCGTAACCTTGAGACCCGTCTGGGCTATCTGCGCGAGCTGGAAGACCGACGTCAGGCGATCCTCAAATCTATCGGCGAGCAGGGCAAGCTGACCAGTGACCTGGAAAAAGCCATTAACGGTACCCTGAGCAAAACCGAACTTGAAGACCTCTATCTGCCGTACAAACCGAAGCGCCGCACGCGCGGGCAAATTGCGATCGAAGCCGGCCTTGAGCCGCTGGCCGACCTGCTGTGGAACGAGCCGTCTCACGATCCGGAAACCGAAGCCGCCAGATTTATCGACGCCGAAAAAGGCGTAGCGGACACCAAAGCCGCGCTGGACGGCGCTCGCTACATTCTGATGGAGCGCTTCGCCGAAGACGCGGCACTGCTGGCCAAAGTGCGTGATTACCTGTGGAAGAACGCCCATATCGTCTCCACCGTGGTGTCCGGCAAAGAGGACGAAGGCGCGAAATTCCGCGACTACTTCGATCACCACGAACCCATTTCTACCGCGCCGTCTCACCGCGCGCTGGCGATGTTCCGCGGTCGTAACGAAGGCGTGCTGCAGCTCTCCCTGAATACCGATCCGCAGTTTGACGAGCCGCCTAAAGAGAGCCACTGTGAGCAGATCATTATGGATCACCTCGGTCTGCGCCTGAACAACGCCCCGGCGGACAGCTGGCGCAAAGGCGTGGTGAGCTGGACCTGGCGCATCAAGGTGCTCATGCACCTCGAAACCGAGCTGATGGGCACCGTGCGCGAGCGCGCCGAAGACGAAGCGATCAACGTCTTCGCCCGTAACCTGCACGACCTGCTGATGGCTGCGCCGGCTGGCCTGCGCGCCACCATGGGTCTCGATCCGGGTCTGCGCACCGGCGTGAAGGTGGCCGTGGTTGACGGCACCGGCAAGCTGGTTGCCACCGACACCATTTACCCGCACACCGGTCAGGCAGCGAAAGCGGCTGTCGTGGTCGCCGCGCTGTGCGAGAAGTACAACGTTGAGCTGGTTGCCATCGGTAACGGTACGGCGTCCCGCGAAACCGAACGTTTCTATCTCGACGTGCAGAAGCAGTTCCCGAAAGTGACGGCGCAGAAAGTGATCGTCAGCGAAGCGGGGGCATCTGTCTATTCCGCCTCTGAGCTGGCAGCGCAGGAGTTCCCGGAACTGGACGTTTCCTTGCGCGGTGCGGTCTCTATCGCCCGTCGTTTGCAGGATCCGCTGGCGGAGCTGGTGAAAATTGACCCGAAATCCATCGGCGTGGGCCAGTATCAGCACGACGTGAGCCAGACGCAGCTGGCGCGCAAGCTGGATGCGGTGGTGGAAGACTGCGTTAACGCCGTCGGCGTGGACCTGAATACCGCTTCCGTTCCGCTGCTGACCCGCGTAGCAGGCCTGACCCGTATGATGGCGCAGAATATCGTCGCCTGGCGTGATGAGAACGGTCAGTTCCAGAACCGCCAGCAGCTGCTGAAGGTGAGCCGTCTGGGGCCGAAAGCTTTTGAGCAGTGCGCGGGCTTCCTGCGCATCAACCACGGCGATAACCCGCTGGATGCCTCTACCGTTCACCCGGAAGCCTATCCGGTTGTCGAGCGTATCCTGGCCGCCACCCAGCAGGCGCTGAAAGACCTGATGGGCGACAGCAGCGCGCTGCGTAACCTGAAAGCGGTGGATTTTACCGACGAACAGTTCGGCGTGCCGACGGTCACTGACATCATCAAAGAGCTGGAAAAACCGGGCCGCGATCCGCGTCCTGAGTTTAAAACCGCGACCTTTGCTGACGGCGTGGAAACCATGAACGACCTGCTGCCGGGCATGGTGCTGGAAGGGGCGGTAACCAACGTCACCAACTTTGGCGCGTTTGTGGATATCGGCGTGCATCAGGACGGTCTGGTGCATATCTCTTCCCTCGCCGACAAGTTCGTTGAAGATCCGCACACCGTGGTCAAAGCGGGCGACATCGTGAAGGTGAAAGTGCTGGAAGTGGATCTTCAGCGCAAGCGTATCGCCCTGACCATGCGTCTGGACGAGCAGCCGGGCGACACTAACGCGCGCCGTGGCGGTAATGGCGGTGGCCGTGAACAGCAGCGTCCGGCAGCGAAAGCCGCGAAGCCACGCGGACGTGACGCACAGCCAGCAGGCAACAGCGCGATGATGGATGCTCTGGCAGCGGCGATGGGTAAGAAACGCTAATCCTGTAAATGCCCCTCACCCTAACCCTCTCCCCAAAGGGGAGAGGGAACTTGAACACCCTCGCCCCTTTGGGGAGAGGGCCGGGGTGAGGGGAAAAATTATATCGTAAAATATGAAACCGATTGCATATCCATATTTAAACCGCTATTTATCACTCCATTAACAAATACGCTTTTTATTCCTTCCCGGGTATTCCCGCAAATATTGAGCAAGGTCAAGCAGACCGCAAATTAATACGATTAACAACATCCCGTCACATTTTTATTATTGCTGATAAAAACTATTCTCATTATCATCGCAGTGTTGATTATTTAACCTCTCGTGGAATCAGGCGCTATGCAATTCACTCCAGAAAGTGCGTGGAAAATTATCGGTTTTACCCGTGAGATAAGCCCGGCCTATCGGCAGAAGCTACTGTCACTGGGCATGCTTCCCGGCTCATCATTCCAGGTGGTGCGCGTGGCGCCGTTGGGCGATCCTGTTCATATCGAAACCCGACGCGTTAATCTGGTTCTGCGTAAAAAAGACCTCGCATTAATTGACGTTGAATCTTTATCCCGTTAACAAGCCAGCGGTTTCAGTGAGTCTAAAACAATGAAAAAATTAACTATTGGCTTAATTGGCAATCCTAATTCCGGCAAGACAACCTTATTTAATCAGTTAACCGGCGCACGCCAGCGTGTGGGAAATTGGGCAGGCGTAACGGTTGAACGCAAAGAAGGCCAGTTCACAACGACAGATAATCAGGTCACGCTGGTTGATTTACCGGGGACCTATTCACTCACAACAATTTCATCTCAGACCTCTCTCGATGAGCAAATTGCCTGCCACTATATTCTGAGCGGCGACGCGGATCTGCTCATCAATGTGGTGGATGCCTCCAATCTCGAACGAAATCTTTACCTCACGCTACAGCTGCTGGAGCTGGGGATCCCCTGCATCGTAGCGCTTAACATGCTCGACATCGCCGAGAAGCAAAAGCTGCGCATCGACGTCGACGCCCTCTCCGCCCGTCTGGGCTGCCCGGTGGTTCCGCTGGTTTCTACCCGCGCGCGCGGCATTGACGCCCTGAAGCTGGCAATTGACCGCCACACGGGCAATGCCGACGTCGAACTGGTGCACTACGCCCAGCCGCTGCTGCGCGAGGCCGGGCAGCTGGCGCAGGAGATGGACAACGCCATGCCCACCAGACAGCGCCTGTGGCTTGGCCTGCAAATGCTGGAAGGCGATATCTACAGCCGCGCCTACGCAGGCGATGCGGCGGATAAACTGAGCGTTGCACAGGCTCGCTTGAGCGACGAGCTCGACGACCCGGCCCTGCACATTGCGGATGCGCGCTATCAGGCCATCGCCGCTATCTGTGACGTGGTCAGCAATGCATTAACCGCTGAACCCAGCCGCTTCACCGCCGCCGTGGATAAGATTGTGCTCAACCGCTTCCTCGGTTTGCCAATCTTTTTACTGGTGATGTACGTAATGTTCCTGCTCGCTATAAACATCGGCGGTGCATTACAACCCATCTTTGATGGCGGCTCTGTCGCTATCTTCGTGCACGGTATTCAGTGGCTGGGCTACACCCTCCACTTCCCGGAATGGTTGACCATCTTCCTTGCGCAGGGGATCGGCGGCGGGATCAACACCGTCCTGCCGCTGGTGCCGCAGATCGGCATGATGTACCTGTTCCTCTCCTTCCTTGAGGATTCCGGTTACATGGCACGCGCCGCCTTCGTGATGGACCGCCTGATGCAGGCGCTGGGGCTGCCGGGGAAATCCTTTGTGCCGCTGATTGTCGGTTTTGGCTGTAACGTGCCGTCAGTCATGGGCGCGCGTACGCTGGACGCACCGCGCGAACGCCTGATGACCATCATGATGGCGCCGTTCATGTCCTGCGGCGCACGTCTGGCGATCTTCGCGGTCTTTGCCGCGGCGTTCTTTGGTCAGGAAGGGGCGCTGGCCGTCTTCTCCCTGTATGTGCTGGGTATCGTGATGGCTATTCTCACCGGCCTGATGCTGAAGCACACCATCATGCGTGGCGAAGCGTCGCCGTTCGTGATGGAACTGCCGGTTTATCACGTTCCGCACCTGAAAAGCCTGATTATTCAAACATGGCAGCGCCTGAAAGGCTTTGTTCTGCGCGCCGGTAAGGTGATTGTAGTGGTCAGCATTTTCCTGAGCGCCCTGAACAGCTTCACCCTGAGCGGCCAGGCAGCGGACAACATTAATGACTCTGCCCTTGCCTCCGTCAGCCGGATCATTACGCCGATCTTCAAACCGATTGGCGTACAGGAAGACAACTGGCAGGCAACCGTGGGCCTGTTCACCGGCGCGATGGCAAAAGAGGTGGTTGTCGGCACCCTGAACACGCTCTACACCGCGGAAAACATCCAGGAAGAGGAGTTCAACCCGGCAGAGTTCAGCCTCGGTGACGAACTTCTGGGTGCAGTAGAAGAGACCTGGCAGAGCCTGAAAGACACCTTCAGCCTGAGCGTGCTGGCGAACCCGATTGAAGCCAGCAAAGGCGACGGCGTAATGGCGACCGGAGCAATGGGCGTGATGGGCCAGAAATTTGGCAGCGCGTCGGCGGCCTACAGCTACCTGATCTTCGTCCTGCTCTATATTCCGTGCATCTCGGTCATGGGCGCCATTGCCCGTGAGTCCAGCCGCGGCTGGATGGGCTTCTCCATTCTGTGGGGGCTGAACATTGCCTACTCGCTGGCGACCGTGTTTTATCAGGCCGTCAATTACAGCCAGCATCCGCGCTACAGCCTGGTCTGTATCCTCGCGGTGATCCTGTTTAACGTGATGGTGATTGGCCTGCTGCGCCGGGCGCGTAGCCGCGTTGACGTTAACCTGCTGGCAACGCGCAAAACCCCAACGACCTGCTGTAGTAGCCCTGCGGGCGACTGTCACTGAGGGGAAAAAAGATGGCATCGTTGATTCAGGTCCGTGACTTACTGGCGTTACAGGGACGAATGGAGGCGAAGCAGCTCAGCCTCAGCCTGCATACGCCGCAGCCGATGATCGATGCCATGCTGGAAAGGCTGGAGGCGATGGGGAAAGCCGTGCGCATTCAGGAAGAGCCGGACAGTTGTCTGTCCGGCAGTTGTAAAAGTTGTCCGGAAGGTAAAGCCTGCCTCAGGGAGTGGTGGACGCTTCGCTGATAAAATTGGACAGCGCCGAACAAAACTCAGCAGGATGAGAGATGAACGGCGCATGTGCCGCTTTGGCAACCACCATTGATTCACTCTCCAGCCACAGCGCATCCAGCAGCGGAACCACCTTGCGCGGAACCAGCCCATCCAGATAGCCATAAATACGCAGATGCGGCACCGTCAGTGACGCCAGCGGCTCACGCAGATCGGCCGTTTTCAGGATCTCCAGTCCACCGTTCAGCACCTCAACCTCCGGCATCGGCAGGGAAAGCACCGTCTGCTTCAGCATCCGCGCGTCCTGACGGGCGGTTTCAGTTCCCATCGTCTGCAACGCCAGGAAACGCTCCACCGTCCGCTGAAAATCTTCGCTCAACTGGTGCTGGAACCCGGCCAGCACCTCGGGTTTGATGCCCGGCCACGCCTCGCGGGCGCTGAAACAGGGTGATGAGGCAACGGTGATCAGCGCCTGCACCCGCTCAGGATGGCGCAGCGCAATCTGGCTTGCCACCAGCCCGCCCAGGCTCCAGCCGAGCCAGACGGCTTTTTGCGGCGCCGCTTCCAGAACCTGCTCCGCCATGTCCTCGAGCGTCATCGCGCCGTAGCCGTGGCTACGGCCATACCCCGGCAGATCCACCAGGTGTACCGTAAATTGCGAGGCCAGTTCCTCACTTATGCAACGCCACACTTCGGCGTTCAGTCCCCATCCGTGCAGCAGCACAAGATGACAATTTCCCGTCCCAACGGTCTGCCACCACAGCGTCTTCATCAGTTAACGTTCTCTTTTTTCACATGGAGGTTGCGTATGCTAACAGTGCCCGGCTTGTGCTGGCTATGCCGAATGCCACTTGCGCTGAGCGCGTGGGGCGTCTGTTCCGTTTGCACGGGAGCGCTGGGTTACCTGAAGGGCTGTCCGCAATGCGGCTTGCCTGCCGTAAGCCAGACGCTCCCCTGTGGTCGATGCCTGAAAAAAGCGCCGCCGTGGAGCGCGCTGGTGGCGGTGGATGATTACGTTTTGCCGCTGAGTCGTCTGGTTCATCAGTTTAAGTTTTCCAGCCAGTTCGCGCTGGCGCAGCCACTGGCACGCCTGTTATTACTGGCGGTATTGCAGGCGCGAAGAACGCGTGGGCTACCGTCGGTCGACACGCTCGTGAACGTGCCACTCTTTCAGCGTCGGCACTGGCGGCGGGGATACAATCAGAGCGACCTGCTGTGCCGTCCGCTCGCCCGCTGGCTGGGTTGCCGGTACCCCGCCTCTGCGCTGAAACGTATTCATGCCACTGCCGTTCAGCACCGGCTCAACGCCCGGTCGCGCAAAAGAAACCTGAAAAACGCCTTTCGCCTTGAATTGCCGGTCAACGGTCTCCATATCGCGATTGTGGATGATGTCGTCACCACGGGCAGTACCGTGGCTGAACTTTCCCGACTGCTTTTGCAAAGCGGCGCCGCGTCAGTTCAGGTATGGTGTCTGTGCCGTACCTTGTAGCCCTTCTTCAATGGGCGTATGATTATACCCAGGTAATTTAGTCAACTATTAGGCCAAAGCTATGATCCGTATTTCCGATTCTGCACAAGCGCACTTTGCCAAACTGCTGGCAAATCAGGAAGAAGGGACGCAGATCCGCGTGTTTGTGATCAATCCAGGCACTCCGAATGCAGAATGTGGTGTCTCTTATTGTCCTCCGGATGCTGTGGAAGCAACTGACACTGCCCTTAAATTTGAACAGCTCACCGCATACGTTGATGAGCTGAGCGCGCCGTATCTTGAAGATGCGGAGATTGATTTCGTCACCGACCAGTTGGGTTCTCAGCTGACGCTGAAGGCGCCAAACGCGAAGATGCGTAAAGTCTCTGACGATGCCCCGCTGATGGAGCGTGTGGAATATCTGCTGCAATCGCAGATCAACCCGCAGCTGGCCGGCCACGGTGGACGTGTTTCCCTGATGGAAATCACCGAAGATGGTCTGGCGATCCTGCAATTCGGCGGCGGCTGTAACGGCTGCTCCATGGTCGATGTAACCCTGAAAGAAGGGATCGAGAAGCAGCTGCTGAACGAATTCCCGGAACTGAAAGGCGTGCGCGATCTGACCGAACACCAGCGCGGCGAGCACTCTTACTACTAATTCAGTGCCCGTCTGTATTGCCCGGTGGCGCTGCGCTTACCGGGCCTGCTTTTTCTTGCCTCCCCCTCTATATGTTGACCTGCGTCTCATAATTCAAATTTTGCCTCCCTGGGTGATTCTCAATCACGTCATGTTACCCGTATCATTCCCATGGGCACTCAACACCCTTATAACAGCCGACTAAACTTATCGTTTTCGCAGGCATCAGTATGAGTGCCGTTAATACTCTGTTCCCAGTTGGGACAACCGGAATTTGTCGTTGAAACAATGACGTTACCCATAACAATTCAAAGGCCAGGTCAATCATGCCATTAGTCATCGTCGCTATCGGTGTTGTGTTATTACTGCTCTTGATGATCCGCTTCAAAATGAACGGATTTATCGCTCTGGTTCTGGTGGCACTTGCAGTCGGTCTGATGCAGGGAATGCCGCTGGTTAAAGTTATCAGCTCCATAAAAGCCGGTGTCGGCGGTACGCTCGGCAGCCTGGCGCTGATCATGGGCTTCGGCGCCATGCTCGGTAAAATGCTCGCGGACTGCGGTGGCGCGCAGCGTATTGCCACTACCCTTATCGATAAATTTGGCAAGCAGCACATCCAGTGGGCGGTGGTGTTAACCGGTTTTACCGTCGGTTTCGCACTGTTCTATGAAGTGGGCTTCGTCCTGATGCTGCCGCTGGTGTTCACCATCGCCGCTGCCGCCAACATCCCGCTGCTGTTCGTGGGCGTGCCGATGGCTGCGGCGCTGTCCGTCACCCACGGCTTCCTGCCGCCGCATCCGGGTCCAACGGCTATCGCCACCATCTTCCATGCCGACATGGGTAAAACCCTGCTGTTCGGTACGATTCTGGCGATCCCAACGGTTATCCTGGCCGGTCCTGTTTATGCGCGCTTCCTGAAAGGCATTGATAAGCCCATCCCGGAAGGCCTGTACAGCGCCAAAACCTTCACAGATGCAGAGATGCCTGGCTTTGGCGTCAGCGTCTGGACCTCTCTGGTGCCGGTGATCCTGATGGCAATGCGTGCCGTAGCAGAGATGGTTCTGCCGAAAGGTCACGCGTTCCTGTCCGTTGCGGAGTTCCTGGGCGACCCGGTGATGGCAACGCTGATTGCGGTCCTGATCGCCATGTTCACCTTCGGTCTTAACCGTGGTCGTTCCATGGATCAGATCAACGACACGCTGACCTCTTCCATCAAAATCATTGCTATGATGCTGCTGATCATCGGCGGTGGCGGCGCGTTTAAGCAGGTGCTGGTCGACAGCGGCGTGGATAAATACATTGCTGCCATGATGCATGAAACCAACGTATCGCCGCTCCTGATGGCATGGTCTATTGCCGCGGTGCTGCGTATCGCGCTGGGCTCTGCAACCGTTGCGGCGATTACCGCGGGTGGTATCGTTGCGCCGCTGATTGCGACCACGGGCGTAAGCCCTGAGCTGATGGTTATCGCGGTCGGTTCGGGCAGCGTGATTTTCTCCCACGTGAACGATCCGGGCTTCTGGCTGTTCAAGGAGTACTTCAACCTGACCATCGGTGAAACCATCAAGTCCTGGTCCGCGCTGGAGACCATTATTTCGGTGTGTGGCCTGGTCGGGGTGCTGCTGTTGAATATGGTGGTCTGATGCCCTAAGTCGGGTGGCGGCTACGCCTTACCCGACCTACATGAGCACGACCTGATAATAAAAAACCCGCCACTGGCGGGTTTTTAATTATTTCTTCGCGGCTGCTTTTCGCCGTTTATCCAAATCCTTAATCAGCCTGTTCACCCCGTCATCGGCGAACATCGCTTCAAGCGTAGTGGACAGCTTGCGACGCCAGTTTTTGTACTGATAGCTGGTACCGGGTATGTTTACCGGCTCCGCCATATCAATCCAGTCTTCCGGTTGCAGACCGAGCAACGCGCTGTTGCTGTCGGCAATATAGCGCTGTAAGCCACGTTTAAGCGTTGGCGTCATCGACATCAGCGACGCCTTATGCCCGGCGCGCTTCGGCAGACAGCCATGCTTATGCAGCGCATCCAGCAGCCCCTGTTTCGCCAGCTCGCGATCCTGATACAACCCACGCAGAACCTCTTCATCCGGGTAGAGACCCAGCGTTTTGCCGAGCGTCAGGTCGCCGCTTTCCCAGTAGCCTCTGAGCGTAGGAAGATCATGCGTCGTCGCGACTGCCATTGACTGTTCAGGGTACGCTTTCGGCGCGCGGAAGGTTTTCTCATGGTCGTTTTCAAAATAGAGCACTTTGTAGGAGTAAACCCCGCTGTCGCGGAGCTTGCTGACAATCTCAACCGGCACGGTACCGAGATCTTCGCCAATCACCATGCACTGATGACGTTTACTCTCCAGCGCGAGGATTGAGAGCAGATCGTCCACCGGATACTGCACGTACGCCCCGTGATCGGCCGTTTCACCGTACGGGATCCACCACAGACGCAGCACGGACATCACATGGTCGATACGCAACGCGCCGCAGTTCTGCATGTTAGCGCGCAGCAGATCGATAAACGGCTCGTAGGCACGCGCCGCCATCACGTGTGGATCCATCGGCGGCAAGCCCCAGTTCTGACCAAGCGGGCCCAGAATATCCGGCGGCGCACCGACGGAGGCTTTCAGACAGTAAAGTTCACGGTCACACCAGGTCTCCGCCCCACCTTCCGCCACGCCGACGGCCAGATCGCGATACAGACCGATCGGCATGTTATAGCCCTGGCTCACCTGCCAGCAGGCAGCAAACTGGCTGTACGCCAGCCACTGCAACCAGAGATAGAAATCCACCTCGTCGGCATGCGTCTCACAGAACGCCTTCACTTCCGGGGTATCCACGGACTGATACGCTTCCGGCCACACCGGCCAGCCCCAGCGCATCTCATCCTCCTGGACCTGATACGCATGCAGCGCATCAAACGCCGCCTGCCAGTAAAGGCTCTCGCCTTCCTGCATCACAAACTGGCGGAAGGCTGCCATCTGCTCGTCGTCACGCTTCGCAAAGCCCTTCCAGGCCAGACGCAGCGCCGCCATTTTCAGCGCGGTCACGGAGGCATAATCGACCCAGTCCGCATCGCGGGCCTGTTTCAGCATCTGTTGGGTGGTGTCCAGCTTCCACCACGCCTGCGCCTCTTTGCTGTTTTTGAAATCGTCTAACGCGTTAACGTCGATGTAGATCACGTTCAGCCAGCGGCGGGAAGACGGGCTGTACGGGCTCGCGCTTTCCGGATTCGCCGGATAGAGGGCGTGGATCGGGTTGAGGCCGATAAATGCCCCGCCGCGCTCACCAACAGATGCCAGCATCTTTTTCAGGTCGCCAAAATCGCCAATGCCCCAGTTGCTGTCTGAACGCAAGGTGTAAAGCTGCACACAGGCGCCCCACAGCTTTTTGCCTTCGAGTAGCGCCTGCGGCTCATAGCAGCGCTTCGGCGCGACGATCACCCGACAGTGGAAGCGGCTGTCATTCTGGGTGAGCGTCAGGCTGTGATAGCCCTCCGGCAGCTTCGCCGGAAGGGTGAGGGTTTTGCCGCCGGTGGCATGGCCTTTATGCTGATGCCCCTCTTCGGTGGTGAGCAGCCAGCTGAACTCGCCGCGTCCTTCCACCGCCAGCGGCATCTTTTTGCCCGCGGTAAAGACCTTCACGTTCGGCACCGGCGCTCCCGACGCTTTCGCGTCGGTTTTGTGCATGGCATCCAGCAAACGTCTTTTGGTGTCCGCACCAATAGACTGCGGTTTGCCGTGCGCATTGATGTAACTGAGGCTAATTCCCGCCGCCTGCGCGGCACTGTCCAGACGTTTACTCTCCATCGCGCTTCCTTAGCGTTTTGCCTGCCAGATACGAGCCTGATAATCACGGATTGAGCGGTCAGAGCTGAACATACCGCAGCGCGCGGTGTTCAGGATACATGCGCGAGTCCAGGCATCCTGGTCACGGTACAGCACGTCGACCTGCTTCTGCGCTTCAACGTAAGCGGTAAAGTCCGCCATTACCAGGTACGGGTCGCCGCCCTGTTTGTCCATGCTGTGCAGCATCTGGTCAAACGCGTGCTTGTCGCCGTCGCTGTACTTCCCGCTTTCCAGCTCTTTCAACACCGCATCCAGCACTTTGTCTTTTTTACGCCATTTCACCGGGTCGTACCCTTTGGCTTTGATGGCTTTCACTTCTTCAACAGTATGGCCGAAGATAAAGATGTTCTCTTCACCGACCTTCTCGGCAATTTCGACGTTCGCACCGTCCAGCGTGCCGACGGTCAGCGCGCCGTTCAGGGCCAGCTTCATGTTGCCGGTGCCGGACGCTTCTTTACCGGCGGTAGAGATCTGCTCGGAAATATCCGCCGCCGGGATCAGCATTTCAGCCGCAGAGACGCAGTAGTCCGGCAGGAACACCACCTTCAGCTTGTCGCCCACTTTCGGATCGTTGTTGACCGCCGCCGCCACTTTATTAATGGCAAGGATAATGTTTTTCGCCAGGTAGTAGCCCGGCGCCGCTTTCGCACCGAACAGGAACACGCGCGGGACGCGGTCGGCCTGAGGGTTCTCGCGGATCTCTTTGTACAGCGCCAGAATGTGCAGCAGGTTCAGGTGCTGACGTTTGTACTCGTGCAGGCGTTTGATCTGGATATCGAAAATCGCATTTGGGTTAATTTCAATTCCGGTACGCATTTTCACGAACTCGGCCAGACGTACCTTGTTCTCCAGCTTAATGGCGCGGTACTGCTCGCGGAACTTCGCGTCGTCAGCGTATTTTTCCAGGTTGATGAGCTGGTCCAGATCGTTGGCCCACTCTTTCTTCAGGGTCTTGTCCAGCAGACCGGCCAGCAGCGGGTTGCACTGTTTGATCCAGCGACGCGGCGTAATGCCGTTGGTCACGTTGTGGAATTTGGTCGGCCACAGCTGGTGGTATTCCGGGAAGAGGTCTTTCACCACCAGATCCGAGTGCAGCGCGGCCACGCCGTTCACCGCAAAGCCGCTTACCACGCACATGTTTGCCATGCGCACCTGTTTGTTGTGTACCACGGCCAGCTTCGCCCAGACGGCTTTGTCGCCCGGCCAGGTTTTCTCCACCAGCACGTTAAACTGGTCGTTAATTTTATTGATGATCTGCATATGGCGCGGCAGCAGCGTTTTCACCAGCTTCTCATCCCAGCACTCCAGCGCTTCCGGCATCAGGGTGTGGTTGGTGTAGGCGAAGGTGCGGCTGGTGATGGCCCAGGCGTCGTCCCAGCTCAGCTGATGCTCGTCGATCAGCACGCGCAGAAGTTCCGGGATGGCAATGGTTGGGTGCGTGTCGTTGAGCTGAATAACTTCGAAGTCCGGCAGCTGCGCCAGCTTGCGGCCCGCCAGGTGGTGGCGGCGCAGAATGTCCGCCACGGAACAGGCGCACTGGAAGTATTGCTGCATCAGGCGCAGCTTTTTACCCGCCAGATGGTTGTCGTTCGGGTAGAGCACTTTGGTCAGCTTCTCGGCGTCGATACCCTGCTGCTCGGCGCGCAGGAAATCACCGTCATTGAATTTAGTCAGGTTAAATGGATGCGCGTGCTTCGCCTGCCACAGACGCAGCGGCTGCGCCACGCCGTTACGGTAGCCGAGCACCGGCAGATCCCAGGCTTCACCGGTAATGGTGAACGCTGGTTCCCAGAGCCCCTGCTTCGTGACTTTCCCGCCAATCCCGACCTGCACATCCAGCTGTGCGTTGTGGCGGAACCACGGGTAAGTATTACGATGCCAGTCGTCCGGCGCTTCCATCTGGTGGCCGTCAGCGAACGACTGGCGGAACAGACCGTACTGGTAGTTCAGACCATAGCCAATGGCCGACTGGCCCACGGTTGCCATGGAATCCAGGAAGCAGGCTGCCAGACGTCCCAGACCGCCGTTACCCAGCGCCGGATCAATCTCTTCTTCCAGCAGATCGGTCAGGTTGATGTCGTGTTCTTTCAGCACGTCGCCGACGTCCTGATACCAGCCAAGGTTCAGCAGATTGTTACCCGTCAGACGGCCAATCAGGAACTCCATCGAAATGTAGTTGACGTGACGCTGGCCTTTCACAGGCTTCGTCGCGGGCTGAGCGTCCAGCTGCTCTGCGAGCGCCCCGCTCACCGCCTGCCACCACTGGTGAGGCGTCATCTCGTTTGCAGCATGAAGGCCAAAACGCTGCCACTGACGCGTCAGGGCAGCCTGGAATTGAGCTTTGTTGAAAGTAGGCTGTGACATAGGGAATCGGCATCCTGTAGAGAGAAAACACATTTGGCGCTAGTGTGCCTGGCTCATTGCGCCTCTTCCTCCTCCTGTCGGGGATTAGGCAGGGAGGAGTAGCGGGGATGAGCATAAAAGTGTGATCGAGGCCACTGTGTAAGTGTGCGCTTCGCTGAAAAAGCGATCCCGGAAGAGCGTCAAAGAAATGAAATGCAGTTTCGGAGGAAATTAATCATCGCTGAAATGATTACTTACGTAGAATAATATTTCTCACGTACAGCGGCTTTCCAGCAACACTATTAAGCCAGAGCAACTTTCCCCAAAGTTAATTAACTTCACCGTCATTATCTCTTTCTGAAACCAGTTTCAGCGCAACCGCGCGCCATGCAGACAAGCCAGTAACAGCGCGGCATCCAGCCATTTATGAAAAGTTCCACCAATGATGAGAATGTTTTGTGACAGAGTGCAAATTCAGAGCCTCCAAACCCAGACATAACTTGCAATAGTTCCTCTATTGGCCGAACTTATAGATATTAATTACGAAGCGCAAAAAAAATAAATTCTCTCGTTCCCCACAGTGAAGTGAAAACTATGTTGATTCCGTCCAAATTAAGTCGCCCGGTTCGTCTTGACCATACTGTGGTCCGCGAGCGCCTGCTGGCTAAACTTTCCGGTGCGCATAATTTCCGACTGGCGCTGGTTACGAGTCCTGCGGGTTATGGAAAAACAACGCTCATTTCGCAATGGGCGGCAGGTAAAAGCGATCTTGGCTGGTACTCCCTGGATGAAGGTGATAACCAGCAGGAGCGTTTTGCCAGCTATTTAATTGCCGCGATTCAGCAGGCAACCAACGGACACTGCGTCACCAGCGAGGTGATGGTGCAAAAGCGCCAGTACGCCAGCCTGTCCTCTCTGTTCTCCCAGCTGTTTATCGAACTGGCCGAATGGCATCGCCCGCTGTATGTGGTGATTGATGATTATCATCTGATCACCAACCCGGTTATTCACGAGTCGATGCGGTTCTTCCTGCGCCATCAGCCGGAAAACCTGACGCTGGTCGTCCTGTCGCGCAACCTTCCGCAGCTGGGCATTGCCAACCTGCGGGTGCGCGATCAGCTACTGGAAATTGGCAGTCAGCAGCTGGCCTTTACCCATCAGGAAGCGAAACAGTTCTTTGACTGCCGTCTGACTTCTCCGATTGAGGCGTCGGAAAGCAGCCGCCTGTGTGATGACGTTGCAGGCTGGGCCACGGCGCTTCAGCTGATTGCCCTTTCCGCGCGGCAAAACAATAGCCCAACGCACCAGTCCGCGCGCCGCCTGGCGGGCATCAACGCCAGCCACCTGTCGGATTATCTGGTGGATGAGGTACTCAACAGCGTAGACCTCACTACCCGCCATTTCCTGCTGAAAAGCTCCCTGCTACGTTCGATGAACGATGCGCTGATTGTGCGCGTCACCGGTATTGAAAACGGGCAGCTTCAGCTCGAAGAGATTGAACGTCAGGGTTTGTTCCTGACGCGAATGGACGATCCCGGCGAATGGTTTAGCTACCATCCGCTGTTTGGCAGCTTCCTGCGCCAGCGTTGCCAGTGGGAGATGGCCGCAGAGCTGCCAGAAATTCACCGCGCCGCCGCCGAAAGCTGGATGGCGCAAGGTTTCCCGAGCGAGGCTATCCACCATGCGCTGGCCGCCGGAGATGCCGGTATGCTGCGCGATATTCTGCTCAACCACGCGTGGGGACTGTTCAACCACAGCGAACTGACGCTGCTGGAAGAGTCGTTAAAAGCGCTGCCGTGGGAGAGCCTGCTGGAGAATCCGCGTCTGGTGCTACTCCAGGCCTGGCTGATGCAGAGCCAGCATCGCTACAGCGAAGTGAACACCCTGCTGGCGCGCGCCGAGCAGGAGATGGAAAGCGAGATGGATGCCACCCTGCACGGCGAATTTAACGCCTTGCGTGCGCAGGTGGCGATTAACGACGGCGACCCGGAAGAAGCCGAACGGCTGGCGATGGTCGCGCTGGATGAGCTGCCGCTGGCGAATTTCTACAGCCGTATTGTGGCCACCTCGGTACACGGCGAAGTGCTGCACTGTAAGGGCGACCTCACGCGTTCGCTTTCGCTCATGCAGCAAACCGAACAGATGGCCCGCCGCCACGATGTCTGGCATTACGCCCTCTGGAGCCTGATCCAGCAAAGCGAGATTTTATTTGCTCAGGGGTTCCTGCAGGCCGCCTGGGAAAACCAGGAGAAAGCGTTCCAGCTGATCCGTGAACAGCATCTGGAACAGCTGCCAATGCACGAGTTCCTGTTGCGTATTCGCGCTCAGCTGCTCTGGGCATGGTCGCGTCTGGATGAAGCAGAAAGCTGCGCCCGCCAGGGCCTGAATGTGCTTTCGAGCTTCCAGCCGCAGCAGCAACTCCAGTGCCTGGCCCTGCTGGTGCAGTGCTCGCTGGCGCGAGGCGACCTGGATAATGCCCGCAACCACCTTAACCGCCTGGAAAACCTGCTTGGCAACGGACAGTACCATAGCGACTGGGTCTCCAACGCCGATAAGGTCCGGGTGATTTACTGGCAGATGACCGGCGATAAAAAGTCAGCCGCCAACTGGCTGCGTCACACGCCTAAACCAGAATTTGCCAATAACCACTTCCTGCAAAGCCAGTGGCGCAATATTGCCCGCGTGCAGATCCTGCTGGGTGACTTCGAGCCTGCCGAAATCGTGCTGGAAGAGTTAAACGAAAACGCCCGTAGCCTGCGCCTGATGAGCGATTTAAACCGCAACCTGCTGCTGTTAAACCAGCTTTACTGGCAGGCGGGACGTAAAAACGATGCCCAGCGCGTGCTGCTGGAAGCGTTGCAGCTGGCGAACCGCACCGGGTTTATCAGCCACTTTGTGATTGAGGGTGAAGTGATGGCCCAGCAGTTGCGCCAGCTGATTCAGCTCAACACGCTGCCGGAACTCGATCAGCATCGCGCCCAGCGCATTCTGCGCGAGATCAACCAGCACCATCGCCACAAGTTTGCGCACTTCGATGAGAACTTTGTTGAACGTCTGCTGAACCATCCGGAAGTACCGGAGCTTATCCGCACCAGCCCGCTCACACAGCGTGAATGGCAGGTGCTGGGGCTGATCTATTCAGGCTACAGCAACGAGCAGATAGCCGGTGAGCTGGCGGTGGCGGCAACCACCATCAAAACGCACATTCGCAATCTGTATCAAAAGCTGGGCGTGGCGCACCGTCAGGACGCGGTGCAGCATGCGCAGCAGTTGTTGAAGATGATGGGGTACGGAGTTTAGTTTTGTGCGGCCTGATGCCCTCACCCCGGCCCTCTCCCACAGGGAGAGGGAGAACAATTTGTAGGTCGGGTAAGCGCAGCGCCACCCGACACAACCGCTAGCACAACTCCAGCTGCAAATTGTTATCCTTAATCACCTGCAACACGCCCGCCGGCGGCATCTCGTCGGTGTAGACCGCATTCACCATGCTAATGCTGCCCATGTTGACCATCGCATTGCGGCCAAATTTCGAGTGATCCACCACCAGCATCACGTGGCGCGAGTTCTCAATAATCGCGCGCTTGGTGCGCACCTCGTGGTAATCAAACTCCAGCAGCGAGCCGTCGGTGTCGATGCCGCTGATCCCCAGAATGCCGAAATCGAGGCGAAACTGAGAGATAAAATCGAGCGTCGCTTCGCCGATAATGCCCCCGTCGCGGCTGCGCAGTTCGCCGCCCGCGAGGATGATGCGGAAATCGTCTTTCTGCATCAACGTGTTGGCCACGTTCAGGTTGTTGGTCACCACGCGGAGGTTCTCGTGATTCAGCAGCGCATGGGCGACCGCTTCCGGCGTGGTGCCGATATCAATAAACAGCGTCGCGCCGTTCGGGATCTGGCTCGCCACTTTACGGGCGATACGCTCTTTCTCTGCCGTTTGCGTCGCCTTACGATCATGCCATGAGGTGTTCACCGAGCTGGACGGCAGCGCCGCGCCGCCGTGATGGCGCAGAATACGGTTCTGATCGGCCAGGTCGTTGAGGTCACGACGGATGGTTTGCGGGCTGACGGCAAACTGCTCCACCAGCTCTTCAGTACTGACGTATCCCTGTTTTTTTACCAGTTCGATAATGGCGTCATGACGTTGTGTTTGTTTCATGAAATATCCCTGGGAATTATGTTCGTTTTCGCGCATGGAGCGTATCGGCCAGCGCCATCGCCAGCCCGACCGCCAGGCCGGTAACGTGCGCACCATTGGCGATAGACATACCAAACAGATCAAACCATCCGGCAATAAGCCATATTAACGCAAAGGTTATTAATCCACGTTGTAAATAGATGCCGCTTTCCGGGTCGCGCTCGCCTCTGAGCCAGGCGTAACCCATCAGGGCGTACACTACGCCGGATAAGCCGCCAAACCACGGACCGCTGAATTTATGCTGCACATAGCCGCTTAACAGGGCGCTGATAAGGGTGATCACAATCAACTTGCCGCTGCCGAGCCGCTTCTCCACTGCTCCGCCGAGATACCACCACCACAGCAGGTTAAAGAGGATATGCATCACCGAGAAGTGCATCAGCGCATGCGTGAAGTAGCGCCAGACGTCAAATTGCAGGGAGGGATCGTACGGCCATGCGAGGGCAATCATCACGCTCTGGTCGCCCACCACGCTCATAATAATGAAGACGATGATGCAGGCTGCCATCAAAAGCAGCGTAAACGGTCCTGCGCGCTCGCGGAGGGTGGCGAGAAACGGAAAACGTTGATAGTGCAGGCCACTGTCGGTCTGGCCGGATTGCCAGCTTGCTGCCAGATAACGCGGGTCGCCCGGGTTTTCCAGGAAACGCGCCAGCTCGGCGTTCACGCGCCCAGCCTGGCTTTCGTCTGCCAGCCAGACATCCGTCTGTGTATGCTGCTGAATAGTCAGGATAATGCCCTGCGTCGCCATATAGTCGACAAACGCCTGGGCGACGCGCGGGTTGCTAAAAGAGGTGATCATCAACATGGGCAGCGGTCGCTTATTTCCACACAAAAGGGGACAGTATAGCGGGATCAGCGCTCAAACGCGTATTCAACTTCTGCCGGGAAATGACGATGCCATGCATCGAAGCCGCCATCGACGCTGTATACCGCGTCGTAACCCTGCTGGAGCAGATACTGCGCCGCGCCTTTACTGCTGTTGCCGTGATAGCACATCACCATCACCGGCGTGTCGAAGTCGTTATCGCGCATAAACGCGCCCAGCGTGTCGTTGGTGAGATGGAACGCGCCCGGCGTGTGGCCCATCGCAAAGCTCTGCGGATCGCGGATATCCACCAGCACCGCGGTTTTCTGGTGCATCTTCTGATGGGCTTCTTCTACGTTAATACATTCAAACTGATCCATGGTGTTCTCATCTTATATTCAGGTGTGGTGCGGTTTTCCCCTCACCCTACCCTCTCCCGGAGGGAGAGGGAAACGGATCACCCTCTCCCCGTGGGAGAGGGCTGGGGTGAGGGCATCAGACCGCACCATTTTACCCCGTAGTGTACGTCCTGGCGGCGGGTAAACGCCATTATGTTATCCATATCACTCTAAATTGTTTTTTTGATGTTACCAAAAGCGCGTTCCTTTGCTATTATGAGCGATATCGAACATTTTTGAGCTTTAACGAAAGTGCATGAGGGTGTTATGGAAACCAAAGATCTGATTGTGATAGGCGGGGGCATCAACGGTGCCGGTATTGCGGTTGATGCCGCAGGACGCGGTTTATCCGTGCTGATGCTGGAAGCTAACGATCTCGCCTGCGCGACGTCGTCCGCCAGCTCCAAGCTGATCCACGGAGGCCTGCGCTACCTGGAACACTACGAATTCCGCCTGGTCAGCGAAGCGCTGGCCGAACGCGAAGTGCTGCTGAAAATGGCTCCGCATCTGGCGATCCCGATGCGCTTCCGCCTGCCCCACCGCCCGCACCTGCGTCCGGCGTGGATGATCCGCATCGGCCTGTTCATGTACGATCATCTGGGTAAACGCACCAGCCTGCCGGGTTCGACCGGTTTGCGTTTTGGCTCAGAATCGGTCCTTAAGCCTGAAATCGTGCGCGGTTTCGAATATTCCGACTGCTGGGTGGACGATGCGCGTCTGGTGCTGGCTAACGCGCAGATGGTCGAGAAGAAAGGCGGCAAGGTGAAAACCCGTACCCGCGCGATCGCCGCGCGCCGCGAAAACGGCCTGTGGATCGTGGAAGCGGAAGACGTGGATACCGGCGAGAAGTTTAGCTGGAAAGCGCGCGGCCTGGTGAACGCCACCGGCCCGTGGGTGAAACAGTTCTTCGACGACGGCATGCACCTGCCTTCACCGTACGGCATCCGCCTGATCAAGGGCAGCCACATTGTGGTGCCGCGTGTGCATACCCAGAAACAGGCTTATATCCTGCAAAACGAAGACAAGCGCATCGTGTTTGTGATCCCGTGGATGGACGAGTTCTCCATCATCGGCACCACCGACGTAGAGTACAAAGGTGATCCGAAAAACGTAGAGATCGACGAGAGTGAAGTCAGCTACCTGCTGAAAGTGTACAACGCGCACTTTAAGAAACAGCTGGCGCGCGATGACGTGGTCTGGACCTACTCCGGCGTGCGTCCGCTGTGTGATGACGAGTCTGACTCACCGCAGGCCATCACCCGTGACTATACGCTTGATATTCATGACGTAGACGGTCAGGCGCCGCTGCTGTCGGTGTTTGGCGGTAAGCTCACCACCTACCGTAAACTGGCGGAGCACGCGCTGGAGAAACTGGCGCCGTATTACAAAGGCATCGGCCCGGCGTGGACGAAAGGCGCCGTGCTGCCTGGCGGCGATATCGGCAATAACCGCGACGATTACGCCGCGAAGCTGCGTCGCCGCTTCCCGTTCATTACCGAAGGAATGGCGCGCCACTACGCCCGCACCTACGGCAGCAATACCGAACTGTTCCTCGGCGACGCAAAAGAGATTGCCGATCTGGGCGAGCATTTTGGCCATGAGCTGTACGAAGCGGAACTGCGCTACCTGGTGGAACACGAATGGGTGCGCCGTCTGGACGATGCCATCTGGCGTCGTACTAAAGAAGGGATGTGGCTGAATGCCGAGCAGCAGTCTCGCGTGGCGCAGTGGTTGCAACAACATGCGGGAAAGCGTGAATTGTCACTGGCGTCCTGAGGGTGACAAAAAATGCCCGGTGGCGCTGCGCTTACCGGGCCTACAGGATCGAGTAGGCCGGGTAAGGCGGAGCCGCCACCCGGCTTTGTTTTACAACCGCACCGGATCAATATGCCAGATATTCTCGGCATACTCTTTGATGGTCCTGTCTGACGAGAAGTATCCCATGTTGGCGATGTTATGCATCGCGGCGCTGGTCCACTTCTCCTGCTGACGGTACAGTTCGTCCACCTTATCCTGACAATCCACGTAGCTGCGGTAATCCGCCAGCACCTGATAGTGATCGCCAAAGTTAATCAGCGAGTCCACCAGGTCACGATAGCGCCCAGGCTCCTCAGGGTTAAACACCCCGGTGGCGATTTGCGTCAGCACCTGGCGTAACTCTTCATCCTCTTCATAATACTCACGCGGCGAGTAGCCCTGCTTGCGAAGCGCCTCTACCTCTTCCGCCGTATTCCCGAAGATAAAGATATTCTCCGCGCCCACATGCTCCAGCATTTCGACATTTGCGCCGTCCAGCGTGCCGATGGTCAGCGCGCCGTTCAGGGCAAACTTCATGTTGCTGGTGCCGGATGCTTCCGTCCCCGCCGTGGAAATCTGCTCTGAGAGATCCGCCGCCGGAATAATCAGCTGCGCCAGGCTTACGCTGTAGTTCGGGATAAACACCACTTTCAGCTTGTCACCAATGTCCGGATCCTGGTTCACTACCTTCGCCACATCGTTGATAAGATGAATGATGTGCTTCGCCATGTAGTACGCGGAGGCCGCCTTACCGGCAAAAATTTTCACGCGCGGCACCCACTCCGCCGTCGGGTCAGCCTTAATGCGGTTGTAGTGAGTGATGACGTGCAGGACGTTCATCAGCTGACGCTTGTACTCGTGGATACGTTTGATCTGCACGTCGAACAGCGCTTTCGGGTTCGCCACCACGTTGAGATGCATCGCCAGCCAGACTGACAGCCGTTTCTTGTTCAGCAGCTTGGCTTCCCGTACGGCTTTGTTCACCGTCGGAAAATCAATGTGCTGCTCAAGCTCGCTCAGCTGGCTCAAATCGGTGCGCCAGGTGCGGCCGATATTTTCGTCCAGCACGTCAGACAGCGGCTGGTTCGCCAGCGCCAGCCAGCGGCGCGGGGTGACGCCGTTGGTCACGTTGCAGAAACGCGTCGGGAAGATCTTCGCAAAGTCTGCAAACAGCGACTGCACCATCAGGTTCGAATGCAGCTCTGAAACCCCGTTAACCTTATGGCTGATCACCACCGCCAGCCAGGCCATGCGTACGCGGCGACCATTGGATTCATCAATGATCGAGGCGCGGCTCAGCAGGCCGGTATCGTTCGGGTACTGCTCCTGCAAGGTCTTGAGGAAGTAATCGTTGATCTCGAAGATGATTTGCAGGTGGCGCGGCAGAATTTTGCCGAGCATATCCACAGGCCACGTCTCCAGCGCTTCACTCATCAGCGTATGGTTGGTGTACGAGAACACCTGGCAGGTCACTTCAAACGCGTCATCCCAGCTGAACTTATGCTCGTCAATCAGCAGGCGCATCAGCTCAGGGATCGACAGCACCGGATGGGTATCGTTGAGGTGAATCGCGGTTTTTTCCGCCAGATTCGCATAGGTTTTGTGCAGCTGATAGTGACGGCTAAGGATATCCTGAATCGTTGCCGAGACGAGGAAATACTCCTGACGCAGACGCAGCTCGCGGCCCGAGTAGGTCGAGTCATCCGGATACAGGACGCGGGACACGTTCTCAGAGTGGTTTTTATCTTCCACCGCCGCGAAGTAGTCACCCTGATTGAATTTACCGAGGTTGATCTCGCTACTGGCCTGCGCGTTCCACAGGCGCAGCGTGTTGGTCGCATCGGTGTCGTAGCCGGGGATAATCTGGTCATAGGCCACGGCGAGGATCTCTTCGGTTTCCACCCAGCGGGATTTTTTCCCTTCCTGCTGAATACGCCCGCCAAAACGCACCTTGTAGCGCGTGTTGTGGCGCTTGAACTCCCACGGGTTACCGTACTCCAGCCAGTAGTCCGGCGACTCTTTCTGACGCCCATCAACGATGTTCTGCTTGAACATGCCGTAGTCGTAGCGAATACCGTACCCGCGTCCCGGCAGCGCCAGCGTCGCCAGTGAATCGAGGAAGCAGGCGGCAAGACGCCCGAGACCACCGTTACCCAGCCCCGGGTCGTTCTCTTCGTCAATCAGCTCTTCTAAGTCCAGCCCCATCTCTTCCAGTGCGTTTTTGACGTCGTCATAAATCCCGAGCGATAACAGCGCATTGGAGAGGGTGCGACCAATCAAAAACTCCATCGACAGGTAATACACCTGTCGCGTCTCCTGCGAGAGCTGGGCGCGGTTGGAGCGCAGCCAGCGTTCGACCATACGGTCACGCACCGCAAACAGCGTGGCGTTCAGCCACTCATGTTTGTTGGCAATAACGGGATCTTTCCCAATGGTAAACATCAGCTTATAGGCGATGGAGTGTTTCAACGCCTCAACGCTGAGCGTGGGGGAAGAGTAGCTAAATGGAGCATTCATATCAGTAACTTCGCCTCGTTACATCAAGCGTTGATAAAGGTCGCGGTAGGACTGCGCCGCAACGTGCCAGCCAAAGTCCATGGACATCGCCTGACGTTGTACGTAACGCCACAGGGATGGACGGGACCACAAGACGAAAGCACGCCGGATCGCCCGAAGTAGCGACCAGGCATTACTGTCCTCGAAAACAAACCCGCTGGCGATACCATCCGCCAGGTTTTCCAGGGAGCTGTCAGACACCGTATCCGCCAGCCCGCCCGTGCGGCGTACCAGCGGCAGCGTGCCGTATTTCAGACCATAGAGCTGCGTCAGGCCGCAGGGCTCGAAACGGCTCGGCACCAGAATCACGTCTGCGCCGCCCATGATGCGGTGCGAGAACGCTTCGTGATAGCCAATCTGCACGCCCACCTGCCCCGGATGTTCCGCCGCGGCCGCGAGGAAACCTTCCTGCAATACCGGGTCGCCCGCGCCGAGCAGCGCCAGCTGCCCACCCTGCTCCAGTAATCCCGGCAGCGCTTCCAGCACCAGATCCAGCCCTTTCTGGCTGGTCAGGCGGCTGACCACCGCAAACAGCGGTACCTTGTCGTTGACCTTCAGCCCCATCGCAATCTGTAGCTGACGCTTGTTCTCCGCTTTGTCCTCCACGGAGTCGCGACCATAGCGCGCTGCCAGCAGGAGGTCCGTTTCCGGATTCCAGATCTGTTCATCCACGCCGTTCAGAATGCCCGACAGACGACCTTCACGGTGGCGCTGTTGCAGTAGCCCTTCCATACCGTAACCGAACTCCGGCTGGGTAATTTCCCGCGCGTAGGTTGGGCTGACCGCCGTGATGTGGTCGGCGTAGTACAGACCGGCCTTCAGGAACGAAATCTGTCCGTTAAACTCCAGTCCGTGCATGTTAAAGAACGACCATGGCAGATCGATGTCATTCATATGATGCGCGTAATACATGCCCTGATACGCCAGGTTGTGCACCGTAAACACCGATTTCGCCGGGTGTCCTTTCGCCGCCAGATACGCAGGAGCCAGCCCCGCATGCCAGTCGTGCGCGTGCACCACGTTCGGACGCCAGAACGGATCCAGCCCGACGGCCATCTCCGCCCCCACCCAGCCGAGCAGGGCAAAGCGCAGCACGTTATCGGTATAGGCGTACAGGTTGGTATCGTGATACGGGCTGCCGGGTCGGTCGTATAAATGCGGCGCATCAATCAGGTAAATCCCTACGCCATTGTAATGTCCAAACAGCAGGGTGATACGTCCCGCGAAGGTCTCGCGGCGGGTAACAACCTTCGCATCGGGAATACCACGCCGGATATCCGGAAAAGCGGGTAACAACACGCGGGTATCCACCCCTCCGGCAATTTGCGCCGCCGGTAATGCACCAAGAACATCCGCCAGTCCGCCCGTTTTTAACAACGGGAACATCTCAGAACATACGTGTAAAACCTGCATCATCGCTCCTGTTTGATTTGCAGCTTCCGCAACATTTCCCGTGTTACTAACACGATCCCCTCTTCCGATCGGTAGAAACGACGTGCATCTTCTTCCGCGTTTTCCCCAATCACCATCCCTTCGGGAATGACGCAGGCACGGTCGATAACGCAGCGACGCAGACGACATGAGCGCCCTACCCAGACATCCGGCAGCAGGACTGCCGAATCGATATTACAGAATGAGTTTATACGCACGCGCGGGAACAGCACGGACTGCACCACCACCGAACCGGAGATAATGCACCCGCCAGAGACCAGCGAGTTCAGCGTCATACCGTGGCTGCCGGAGCGATCCTGGACGAACTTCGCCGGCGGCAGCGATTCCATATGGGTGCGAATCGGCCAGTTCTGGTCGTACATATCCAGTTCAGGCGTCACGGACGCCAGATCGAGGTTGGCTTTCCAGTAGGCTTCCAGCGTGCCGACGTCGCGCCAGTAAGGTTCCGCATTTGGATCGGACTGCACGCAGGACAATGGGAAAGGATGTGCATACGCCATGCCAGCTTTGGTAATTTTCGGGATGATGTCTTTACCGAAGTCGTGGCTGGAGTTTTCGTCTTTGTCGTCTTCTTCCAGCAGCTCATAAAGATAATCGGCATCAAAGACATAGATCCCCATGCTGGCGAGCGATTTGGTGTCGTCTCCCGGCATGGTTGGCGGATTCGCCGGTTTTTCGACAAAGTCGATAATCTTGTCGTCGCCATCTACATGCATCACGCCAAACGCAGTTGCTTCTGCAACAGGCACCGGCAGACACGCCACGGTGCAGCGCGCACCTTTTTCGACGTGGTCGATCAGCATGTGGGAGTAATCTTGCTTGTAGATGTGGTCCCCGGCGAGGATAACGATGTATTCCGCGTTGTAGCGGCGAATGATGTCGAGGTTCTGGGTCACGGCATCCGCCGTGCCGCGGTACCAGTTCTCCCCGTGAACGCGCTGCTGCGCCGGGAGCAGATCGACAAACTCGTTCATCTCTTCGCTGAAGAATGACCAGCCGCGCTGAATGTGCTGCACCAGAGTGTGCGACTGATACTGGGTAATGACGCCAATACGGCGAATGCCTGAGTTCAGGCAGTTGGAGAGTGCAAAATCGATAATACGGAACTTACCACCAAAGTGAACGGCCGGTTTGGCGCGCTTGATGGTCAAATCTTTCAGACGGGTACCACGCCCGCCCGCGAGGATCAGGGCAACTGTTTTTAATGGTAGCTGGCGCGCCAACATTAACGGATCGTTCTTCTCTAATCTAACCATGACTAACTCCTTTTTTATCATCTTTGGAATACGCACACTCCGTGCGCAGGCCCGTGCCAGACAGCCATAACAACCGGATTATCCGCTCCGGCAAAGGGAGGAATGGCTCGCCATTCCCCGTCAGGTAAAACAATCTCTGCGACGTCATCCGTCGCGTTCAGCGTCACCAGCCACGCATCCGAAAGCAGGATTTGCAGACAGGGTATGCCGTGTTGCCACTCTTGCGCGCTTAACGGTTGCGCGTCTTTATTCAGCCAGCGAACGTTGCCGTCGCCCTCTTCCCACCAGCAATCGGCGGTGAGCGCGGGGATGTGCTGGCGAAGATGGATCAGCGCCGCGGTGAAATGGGTCAACCCGCTGTTCGCTTCTTCCCAGTTGAGCCAGGTCAGGGTGTTGTCCTGGCAATAGGCGTTGTTGTTGCCGTGCTGGCTGTGACCGTGCTCATCGCCCGCCAGCAGCATCGGCGTGCCCTGCGACAACAAAAGCGTCGTCAGCAGCGCATGAACGCTGGCGCGTCGCCGCTCGATCACATCCAGACTTCCGCCTAACCCTTCTATACCATGGTTAAAGCTATGGTTGTTGTTAGTCCCATCGCGATTCTCTTCGCCGTTTGCCTCATTGTGTTTCTGATTGAAACAAACGCAGTCGCGCAGCGTAAAACCGTCGTGCGCCGTCACCAGATTAATGGTGGCCGACGGACGTTTGCCGTCACGCTTAAAGAGATCGCTGGAGCCGGCAAAGCGACCGGCAAACTCCCCCAGCGACAGATCGCGCGTCAGCCAGAAGCGGCGGACGGCATCGCGGAAGTGGTCGTTCCACTCGGCAAACAGCGGCGGGAAGTTCCCCACCTGATAACCGCCCTCGCCGATGTCCCAGGGCTCCGCAATCAGCTTCACCTTTGAAAGCACCGGACAGTTTTTGATGGCCTCAAACAGCGGCGCCTGCTGGCTGAACGCCGGGGTGCGCCCCATTACCGGCGCCAGGTCGAAACGAAAACCGTCCACGTGGAACGTCTCAACCCAGTATTTCAGGCACGCGTATGCGTAATGCGTAAC
Organism: Enterobacter cloacae complex sp. SYL003; assembly: GCF_049236925.1. Lineage (NCBI taxonomy): Bacteria > Pseudomonadati > Pseudomonadota > Gammaproteobacteria > Enterobacterales > Enterobacteriaceae > Enterobacter > Enterobacter cloacae complex sp. SYL003. The sequence goes on from NZ_JBMKJK010000013.1 coordinate 88,002, forward strand.
GGCCGGATGACTGAGGTTGAGGGTGTTACCGCACCCGGTCCAGTTCTCGTAATCGCCGTCGTCCCTGATCCAATAATAGCTACGGTTATCGATTCCGCGCTGTGAGAGCGTCGGGCCATCAAGATCGCTTTCTGCACTGTGGTTCAACACCACGTCCAGAATGACCTCGATACCCGCCGCGTGAAGCGCCTTCACCGCATCGCGAAACTCATCCCGCGCCTTCTCCGGATGCACCGCGTAGCGCGGGTCGAGGGCGAACATCGCCAGCGGGTTGTAGCCCCAGTAGTTGCTTAACCCAAGACGCTGCAGCCGCGGCTCGCTGGCAAAATGCGCCACGGGCAACAGCTCCAGGGCGGTGATCCCTAAGTGCTTCAGGTACGCGACCATCGTCGGATGCCCAAGCGCTTTGTAGGTGCCGCGCATCTCTTTGGGGATTGACGGATGCAGATACGTCAGCCCTTTGACGTGGGCTTCATAAATAACGGTGTTGCCCCACGGCGTGCGCGGCGGGGCATCGTCTTCCCAGTCGTAGAGATCGTGTACCACCACGCTTTTGGGCGCGACGGGTGCGCTGTCGCGGTGGTCTGGTTCGCCGTAGCCAACGTGGAACAGCGGGTCGTCTTTAAACTCGCCGTCCACGCGGTGCGCACATGGGTCAATCAGCAGCTTCGCAGGGTTAAACCAGTGCCCCTGAGAGGGCTCCCAGGGGCCGTGTACGCGAAAACCGTAGTGCATCCCCGGCCGTCCTCCGGGCAGGTAGCCATGCCAGGTATCCCCCGTGCGCGCCGGTAAATCGTAACGGTGTTCGTTACCTTCCCCGTCAAACACACAGAGTTCCACCCGCTCAGCATGGGCAGAAAAGAGCGTGAAGTTCACCCCCTTTCCGTCAAAACTCGCCCCGAGCGGTTCGGGTTTACCTGCCGAGAGCTGCGTCATTCTCCCTCCCGCACCAGCCAGATTGTGCTCAGCGGCGGCAGCGTCAGGCCAAGGGAGTTCGGACGACCGTGGCTTTCGATGGCGTCGCTCTGTACCAGCCCGCCGTTACCGGCGTTGCTGCCGTGGTAGTGCATGGAGTCGGTGTTAAGGATTTCGCGCCATTTGCCCGGCTGGTTAATGCCGAAGCGGTAGTGTTCGCGCGGTATCGGCGTGAAGTTGCTGGCGACGATGATCTCGTTACCGGCTTTATCACGTCGTACAAAGACAAACACCGAGCGCTCGTGGTCGTCCACCACCAGCCACTCAAAGCCGTACGGATCGAAGTCCAGCTCGTGCAGCGCTTTGTGGTGGCGATAGGTCAGGTTCAGGTCGCGAACCAGACGCTGCACGCCGTGGTGCCAGTTGTCCGCGCCTTCCAGCAGATGCCAGTCAAGGCTGGTGTCGTGGTTCCATTCGCGCCCTTGCGCAAATTCGTTGCCCATAAACAGCAGCTTTTTGCCCGGGAAGGCGAACATCCAGCCGTAATAGGCGCGCAGGTTGGCAAACTTCTGCCACGCGTCCCCCGGCATGCGGTCGAGAACGGATTTCTTGCCGTGTACCACTTCATCGTGCGACAGCGGCAGCATGAAGTTTTCGGTGTAGTTGTAGAGCAGCCCGAAGGTGAGCTTATCGTGGTGATACTGACGATAAACCGGGTCAAGCTTCATGTAGTCGAGCGTGTCGTGCATCCAGCCGAGGTTCCACTTGTACCAGAAGCCCAGGCCGCCCATTGCCGGTGGACGGGAAACGCCCGGGAAGTCGGTTGACTCTTCAGCCATGGTCACGGCGCCTTCCACCTGCTCGCCGATGATGCGGTTGGTGTTGCGCAGAAACTCAATCGCTTCGAGGTTTTCACGCCCGCCATACTCGTTTGGGATCCACTCACCCTCTTTGCGGCTGTAGTCGCGGTAGATCATCGACGCCACCGCATCGACGCGCAGGGCATCAATGCCGAAACGTTCGATCCAGTACAGCGCGTTCCCGACCAGGTAGTTTGACACTTCACGGCGACCGTAGTTGTAGATCAGCGTGTTCCAGTCCTGGTGATAGCCTTCGCGCGGATCGCTGTGCTCGTACAGCTTCGTACCGTCAAACTCTGCCAGCGCAAAATCATCCGACGGGAAGTGGCCCGGCACCCAGTCGAGGATCACGTTCAGTCCGGCGGCGTGCGCGGCATCAATGAAATAGCGGAAGTCATCGCGCGTGCCGAAGCGGCGCGTAGGCGCATATAGCCCGGTCGGCTGATAGCCCCAGCTACCGTCGAACGGGTGTTCGTTGATTGGCAGCAGCTCCAGATGGGTAAAGCCCATCCATTTGGCGTACGGCACCAGCTGGTCCGCCAGCTCGCGATAGCTCAGCCAGAAGTTGTTATCGGTGTGGCGACGCCAGGAGCCGAGATGCACTTCATAGACGGAGATCGGCGCATCAAAGCGGTTGGCCTGCTTGCGCTCCTCGCTCTGGACAACCTTCTCCGGCAGACCGCAAATCAGCGAGGCGGTATTCGGGCGCAGTTCGGCCTCAAAGGCGTACGGGTCGGATTTAATACGCAGCTTGCCGTTGGCATCGATCATCTCGAATTTGTAGAGCTGACCGTTGTGCGCGCCGGGGATAAACAGCTCCCAGATGCCGGTTTCCCGGCGCAGGCGCATGGGGTGACGACGACCGTCCCAGTAGTTGAACTGCCCGACGACGGAGACGCGCTGGGCGTTTGGCGCCCATACGGCAAAGCGCGTGCCGGTGATACCGTCCATGGTATCCGCATGGGCACCCAGCGTTTCGTAGGGGCGTAAATGGGTCCCTTCGGACAGCAGCCAGGCGTCCATCTCTTTTAAGAGCGGGCCGAAGCTATAGGGATCATCAATCAGGTTTTGCTGACCGTGCCAGATAACGGCAAGCTGAAAACGAAAAGGATTTTTACGGCGGGGCATGACGCCCGAGAAGAAGCCACGCGAGTCGAGGCATTCCAGATTACCCACCTTGCGGCCGGTTTTGGGTTCGATAACCCACACTTCTGTTGCATCCGGTAACAGCGCCCGAACTTCCAGTCCGGCCTCTGTACGGTGCATCCCTAGCACAGAAAAGGGGTCGGCAAAGTGACCCGCAATAAGCGCATTAATCACGTCTCTCGAAATACGATCGGACATGGTATTCATCCTGTTTTTTTATGTCGCCCTTTTTACGCGCTCCGGGACGACTTTTAATGTGACCTAAACGGTGCAGTTAATCCTCTCTGCTCCGCCCTACCCTCAGGTGAGAAATAAATCTTCCTTAAAGCATAGCCAACGTCGTGGGCCCTCCTGATAAAAAATAAGACATCTGCGTTTTACTCCATGTAGTACGCAAAAAAAGGGGGTGACATTCACCCCCGGTGTTTAACAAATTATTACGCCAGCTGGCGCAGCATGCGGCGCAGCGGCTCGGCGGCACCCCAAAGAAGCTGGTCGCCAACGGTGAACGCGGAGAGGTACTCCGGTCCCATGTTCAGCTTGCGCAGGCGGCCAACCGGAGTGGTCAGCGTGCCGGTAACGGCTGCCGGGGTCAGTTCGCGCATGGTGATATCGCGATCGTTTGGCACCACTTTCGCCCACGGGTTGTGCGCGGCCAGCAGCTCTTCCACGGTCGGAATAGACACATCTTTTTTCAGTTTAATGGTGAAAGCCTGGCTGTGGCAGCGCAGCGCGCCGATACGCACGCACAGACCGTCAACCGGAATGGTGTTCGCGGTGGCGAGGATTTTGTTGGTCTCAGCCTGGCCCTTCCACTCTTCGCGGGTCTGGCCGTTATCCAGCTGTTTGTCGATCCACGGGATCAGACCGCCGGCCAGCGGTACGCCAAAGTTATCCACCGGCAATTCGCCACTGCGGGTGAGCTGAGTGACTTTACGCTCGATATCGAGGATCGCGGACGCCGGGTTTGCCAGCTCGGTCGCGACGCTCTGGTGCAGCTGGCCCATCTGCGTCAGCAGCTCGCGCATATGACGCGCGCCGCCGCCGGACGCCGCCTGGTAGGTCGCTACGGAGACCCACTCCACCAGATCCTGTGCGAACAGGCCGCCGAGGGACATCAGCATCAGGCTGACGGTGCAGTTACCGCCAACAAACGTTTTCACGCCGTTGTTCAGGCCGTCGGTAATGACATCCTGGTTAACCGGGTCGAGAATGATGATGGCATCGTCTTTCATACGCAGCGAAGAGGCCGCGTCAATCCAGTAGCCCTGCCAGCCGCTTTCACGCAGCTTCGGATAAATTTCGTTGGTATAATCGCCGCCCTGGCAGGTCACAATAATGTCGAGTGCCTTCAGCGCTTCCAGATCGTAAGCATCCTGCAACGTGCCTGTGGTACCCCCAAAGGACGGTGCAGCCTGGCCGAGCTGGGAAGTGGAGAAGAAGACCGGGCGGATGGCGTCGAAATCGCGCTCTTCAACCATGCGTTGCATGAGTACAGAGCCGACCATACCGCGCCAGCCGATAAAACCAACGTTTTTCATAGCATTTTTTTCCTGCAAGGGGTGTGTGCTGATTGTGCAAGCCAGTATTGAACTGGGATATGCTTCACATTACAAAATGCTGCCAAAGTCGCAAGCGAAATTAATCGATGATTGCCCGGCAATCAGAAAAAGTGCTAATCATCGCAATGACCACAATAAGTATCAGGGATAATTTAAGATGAGTGAAATCATTTCCGCAGCGGTTTTATTGATCCTGATTATGGATCCGCTCGGTAATCTGCCGATCTTCATGTCGGTGCTGAAGCACACCGAGCCGAAGCGCCGTCGGGCGATCATGATCCGCGAGCTGCTCATCACCCTGCTGGTGATGTTTATCTTCCTGTTCGCCGGTGAAAAAATCCTCGCTTTCCTGAACTTACGCGCCGAAACGGTCTCCATTTCCGGCGGGATCATTTTGTTCCTGATTGCCATAAAGATGATTTTCCCGAGCGCGGAAGGCAGCAGCAGCGGCCTGCCTGCGGGTGAAGAACCGTTTATCGTGCCGCTGGCGATTCCGCTGGTCGCCGGGCCAACGATTCTGGCAACGCTGATGCTGCTGTCGCATCAGTACCCGAATCAGATGAGCCACCTGGTCATTGCCCTGCTGATCGCCTGGGGCGGGACATTTATTATTCTGCTGCAGTCGTCGCTGTTCCTGCGCCTGCTGGGCGAGAAAGGGGTGAACGCCCTCGAGCGCCTGATGGGGCTGATTCTGGTGATGATGGCGACGCAGATGTTCCTGGATGGGATCCGGGCATGGATGAAAGGGTGAAGATGTAAAAAAGCCGGGTGGCGCTTACGCTTACCCGGCCTACGGGACCTGATTTTTTTGTAGGTCGGGTAAGGCGAAGCCGCCACCCGACAAAATACGGTCTCGTTAGCTCAGCAGCGTAAACGCAATCATCCCGACAACCGCACCCGTCGTGCCGAGGATAGTTTCCATCAGCGTCCAGGTTTTAAGGGTTTGCGCTTCGGTTGCGCCGGTAAATTTACCGAACAGCCAGAAGCCTGCGTCGTTCACGTGAGATACCACAATTGAACCGCCCGCGATACAGATAGAGAGCGCCGCCATCTGCGCGCCCGAGTAGTTCAGCTGTTCAATCACCGGCATCACCAGCCCCACCGCGGTTAAGCACGCCACGGTCGCGGAGCCCTGAATGATACGCACCGCCGCGGCCAGCACGAAGCAGGTGACCGCAATCGGCAGGCCCATTCCGGTCAGCGCTTCGCCCAGCGCCGGACCCACACCGGAATCCACCAGCACCTGCTTGAACACGCCGCCCGCCCCGATCACCAGCAGAATAATCCCCGCCGGTTGTAGCGCGGCACCGCATATCTCCATCACGCGATCTTTTGGCATGCCCTGACGCATCGCCAGCCCGTAAATCGCGACCAGACACGCCACCAGGATCGCAGTGAACGGATGGCCAATAAATTCGAACCATTCGTAAGCGGTTGACCCCACCGGCACAAAGCGGGCAGCGATGGTTTTCAGGCCCACCAGCACCAGCGGCAGCAGGATCAGCGACAGACTGAAGCCGAAGGACGGCATTTTGCCCTCGCCCAGGTGCGGCTCGGAGATGTCATCCGGAATGTGCAGCTCAACGTAACGGCTAATGAAGTTGCCCCACAGCGGACCGGCGATAATCATCCCCGGGATCGCCGCACACAGGCCAATCAGGATCATCCAGCCAAAGTCAGCATGCATCTGGGAAGCCAGCAGCATCGGCGCAGGCCCCGGCAGCAGAAACGCCGCCGCCGCCGCCACGCCCGCAAACAGCGGAATGACCAGCTTCACGAGGTTGGTACCGGTATGGCGTGCCATGGAGAACGCCACGCTAATCAGCAGCACCACCGCCACTTCAAAGAACAGCGGCAGCGCGCAAATCAGACCAGCCAGACCAATCGCGTAGTGCGCACGGCTGTGTCCGAAGGATTTCAGCATCTTGACGGCAATCTGATCGACCGCGCCCGTCTCGTGCAAAATCTTGCCAAACATCGCGCCGAGCGCGACTACGATGGCCAGGAAGCCGAGCGTGCCGCCCATCCCTTTTTCCATCGTCGCCGCAATTTTGTCGAGCGGCATTCCGGAAAAGAGACCGGCACCAATAGAAACCACCATCAAAGCAACGAAGGCGTGCATACGTGCCTTCATCACTAAAAACAGCAGCAGCAATACGGAACCCACTGCTGTCAAAACTAGCGTTAATGTACTCAAAACTTACTGCCTTTTATTAATAACCTCGATGGTGCTGGCAACAACACCTTCCAGCGGCTGATCGATATCAACCACTAAGACATCCTGTTCGTCAGCCCCCGGCTCCTGCAACGCTTCGAACTGCGTTACCAGCATCTGGGTTTTGAAGAAGTGGCCTTTACGCGCCTTCAGGCGGCTTTCAATTACCCCGAAATCGCCTTTCAGGTAGATGAAAGAGAGGTTCGGGTTGCCATCGCGCAGCAGGTCGCGATAGGTTTTTTTCAGCGCGGAACAGACTATCAGGGAGACTTTATTGGTGCGCTGCATCGCGAACGCGGCATCATTCAGCGCCTGCAACCAGGGTTTGCGGTCGTCGTCATTCAGCGGCTCGCCGGAAGCCATTTTCATGATGTTGCTGCGCGGATGGAGGAAGTCACCATCAAGAAACGCAGCCTGGAGTTGATGCGCCACTTCGCTCGCCACGGCAGATTTACCGCTACCGGACACGCCCATCAGGACGTAAACGTGGTGATCGTGATTAGTCGTGCTCAAAGGGTGTCCCTCAGTCAATTGTTACGGGTAACAGTTATCGGTAACATTGTCCTGCCGGGGCATAAGAGAAGCAATATCCAAACGTGCGCGAAGTGAATAAGTGTGAGCTACTTCAAATTTGTCGGATTAAATAGATCCACCCGGTGACAAGGTGAAACCTAAATCTAACATTTTAGGGGTAACTGCCTCACCACGAATGCGCGCCAGCAGGCGTTCTGCACCAATGCGGCCCATGCGTTCACGCGGGGTCAGGACGCTTGCCAGACGCGGCTCCATCACCTGGCCAATGTCGTGGCCGTGGAAACCGGCAATCGCCATATCATCCGGGATTTTTAAACCCAGACGCTGACATTCAAACGCGGCGCCGACCGCAAGGTCATCGTTGGTACAGAAAATACCGTCCAGTTGCGGATACTCGCGTCGCGCCTGACGCATCAGCTCAATACCCGACGTATAAGAGGAAGATTGCTCCACCATCACGCTGTACGGGGTTAAACCGGCGTCGAGCATCGCCTGCTCGTATCCCTTCTGTTTGATGATAGTACGTTCATCCAGACGCGCACCCAGATAGGCCACATGGCGATGACCGCGGGCGATGATCGCCGCCGTCATCTGACGCGCCGCTTCAAAGTTATCGAACCCCACGGCGATGTCGAGGCACGGCGACTGGCTGTCCATCAGCTCCACCACCGGAATGCCTGCCACTTCAATCATTTTCAGCGTGCGCGGGGTGTGAGTACGTTCCGTTAAAATCAGGCCGTCAATGTTCCAGGAAAGCATCGATTCAAGACGTTCCTCTTCCAGTTCCGGCTTGTACCCATAGTGGGCGAGCATGGTCTGATAACCAAAGGCATCGGTCACGCTTTCGATGCCACGCAGCACTTCAGCGAAAACCTGGTTGGTTAAGGAAGGAAGCAGGACGCCCACCGCACGGCTGGTCGCATTAGAGAGAATATCGGGCGCGCGGTTGGGGATATAACCCAGTTCATCAAGGGCGGCGGCAATCTTGCCACGCAACGCCACGGAAACCTGCTCCGGGTTACGTAAAAAACGGCTGACCGTCATTTTGGTCACACCGACGCGATCGGCGACATCCTGAAGTACGGGGCGTTTCTTTTTCATCGTCCTGAGAAATCTTGAAGTGAGAGATTTGCTCAGTTTATCACGGACAAAGCTCAACCTTCCCCGTTTAAAGGGAAGGTTGAGAAATTATTTAGACCGGCGGCAGATCAAACAGCAGAATTTCACTTTCGCTGTCGGCATGCACGGAGAGCGCCTGCTCATCCCAGATTGCCAGGCCATCGGCGGTGGTGGCTTTGGTGCCGTTGATGGACACCTCGCCTTTCACCACCTGGATCCACACGCGGCGGTTGGCGGCGATCTGGTGCACAGACTGTTCATCTTTCGCCAGCGCCCAGCGGTACAGCTCCATATCCTGATGCACTTTCAGGGAACCTTCACGCGCATCCGGGGAGAGCACCAGCTGTTTACCCTGTTTCGCATCGAAGCGGCGCTGTTCGTAGCGTGGCGTGATGCCGGTCTCTTCTGGAATGATCCAGATTTGATACAGGTGCAGTTTTTCCGTTTTGCTCGGGTTGTACTCAGAGTGACGCACCCCGGTCCCCGCGCTCATAATCTGGAACTCGCCCGCCGGAACCTGCTCTTTATTGCCCATGCTGTCCTGGTGCTCAACCGCCCCTTCAAGCACATAGGTCAGGATTTCCATGTCCTTGTGCGGGTGGGTACCGAAGCCCTGGCCTGCATCAATCACGTCGTCGTTAATGACGCGCAGCGCGGAGAAGCCCATGAAGTTCGGGTCGTAGTAGTCGGCAAACGAGAATGAATGCCATGAGTCCAGCCAGCCATGATTCGCGTGACCACGTTCGTTTGCTTTGCGTAAGTAGATCATTGTTTTCACCCTCAGTTCGTTTCGATGGAGTAAGTGTGGACGCAAACGCTCAGGGATCATAGAGGGTGAAAATTGACTCCTCTGTTCAAAAATTTAGAACAAGCGCAGAGGAACCATTTTTGCTTATCTGGCGAGGGTTACCGTGGCAGGGGAAGCCTGTTCGAAGGCCCGTTCAAGGATTTCCAGGTTCGTCAGAACGTCAGATTCCTTGACGTAATTCGGCATGCCGCTGGAGAGGGTTTCATACAGCGCATCGTAGACGCGTCCATAATCGCCCGTTTCCGGCTTCAGCTCTTCCCTGACCGTCAGGCCCTCGTCGTTCACGTACTCCAGCACGCCCACGGAATCATCTGCCGCAAAGCCCGGTTCGCCCGGCATGATGTTGGCCTTCAGGCTGGTCTCCTGCTGGTCAATACCGTACTTGATAAAGGAGCCTTTCTTGCCGTGAACGATAAATTTCGGGTAGTCGATTTTCACCAGATGACTGGTTTTGACGATGGCTTTGAGATCGCCGTAGAACAGCTGTGCTTCGAAGGTATCGTCCGGATTGGCCTTATTGCGCAGGCTGCGGATGTCGTACGCCACGTGGTCCGGGCGGCCAAACAGGGAGATGATCTGGTCCATGGTGTGTACGCCCAGACCGTAGAACGAACCGTCCTGCGGCAGGCCGGGTTTGGTTTCTGCCACAGGGCGGTAGTAATCGAAGTGGCTTTCGATTTCAACGATCTCGCCGAGCTTGCCGCTTTCGATTGCCTTTTTTGCCGTCAGGAAGCAGCTGTCAAAGCGACGGTTCTGGTACGGCGTGACGGTCAGGCCTTTGCTTTTCGCCAGCGCAAAGAGTTCCTTCGCTTCGGCGATGGTCGGGGTGAACGGTTTTTCCACCAGCACGTTTTTACCTGCTTCCAGCGCGTGTTTTGCGTAGTCAAAGTGGCTGTCGGCGTGGGTACAGACCACCACCAGCTTCACCTGCGGATCATTTAACACTTCATCAAGATCGCTGGTGAAATGAATATGGGAATACTGCGGAGACTGCTCTTCTGGCTTCGCGCGGCGGCGATAGATATGGGACACGTGCCAGGTCTCTTTTCGGTTAAGAACATACGGAAGGTGGTAACGCGTGGTGCTTTTGCCAAATCCAATAAATGCACAATGTAGTGTCATGGCTCAGTCCTTTTGGAAGGTTACTGAGTCTAACCATAACAAAAAAAAAGCCAGCGAGAAGCTGGCTAAAGTAATACTGGAAGCAATGTGAGCAATGTCGTGCTTTCAGGTTCCCGTAGGAGGTCTTCCTGAATGCAGAGCAATAATAATCATTCTCATTCGCACTTGTCCAACACTTTTTGCAAAAAATAGCGATTGACTCAACTTTTAAAGTCACTGATGTTGGAAGGGACTTTTAACTGACTGAGGAACAAGGAATGAGTGAGATAGTGATACGCCACGCTGAACCGAAAGATTACGACGCCATTCGTCAGATCCACGCCCAGCCGGAGGTGTACCACAACACGCTACAGGTTCCTCATCCCTCAGAGCAGATGTGGCATGACCGGCTAACCCATCAGCCCGGTATCAAGCAGCTTGTCGCCTGTATTGATGATACCGTCGCCGGGCATCTGTGCATTGCCGTAGCCCAGCGTCCGCGCCGCAGCCACGTTGCCGATTTTGGAATTTGTGTGGGTGCGCAGTGGCAAAACCGGGGCGTCGCCAGCGCGCTGATACGCACCATGATTGATATGTGCGACAACTGGCTGCGCGTCGACCGCATCGAGTTAACGGTGTTTGTCGATAACGAACCGGCAATCGCGGTGTACAAAAAGCACGGGTTTGAGATTGAAGGCACCGGCAGGCGCTACGCCCTGCGCAACGGCGAGTACGTGGATGCGTATTATATGGCGCGTATGAAGTAACCCCTCACCCCGACCCTCTCTCCGAAGGGGCGAGGGAGAAAAGACCGCACCGTGCAATCCCCTCTCCCCTATGGGGAGAGGGTTAGGGTGAGGGGAGCCCTCAATACCCCGCCGTTAAATCATCCACCGACCGCGGATCCGACGCGCCAAACAGTGCCCCGTCCGGCCCGACCATAATGCTCTGGGTGCTGCCCATCGCCTCCTTCACCGCCACCTTCTGCCCGCGCTGCTCAAGCAGCTTGAGGGTATCCGGGCTAAAGCCCTTCTCCACGCGCAACTCGTCCGGCAGCCACTGGTGATGGAAACGCGGCGCATTGGTCGCTTCGGCGACGTTCATCCCAAAGTCGATGCTGTTCACCACCATTTGCAGCACGGTGGTGATAATCCGGCTCCCGCCCGGGCTGCCGGTCACCAGCCAGGTTTTGCCGTCTTTCACCACGATGGTGGGCGACATGGACGACAGCGGGCGCTTCTTCGGCCCGACCGCATTTGCATCGCCGCCGACCAGCCCGTAGACGTTCGGCACGCCCGGCTTGGCCGAGAAGTCATCCATCTCGTTGTTCAGCAAAATACCGCTGTTGCCCGCCACAATCCCGGTGCCGAAGGTGGTGTTGAGCGTGTATGTCACCGCCACCGCGTTTCCGTCTTTGTCCACGACCGAGAAGTGGGTGGTCTGGTTACTTTCATACGGCGCCAGCTTGCCCGGGCGGATCTCGCTGGACGGTTTAGCCTTGTTGATGTCGATCTCATCGGCAATCGATTTGGCATAGGCTTTGTTAGTCAGCGCCTGCCACGGCACCTTCACGAAATCCGGATCGCCAAGATATTCCGAGCGGTCCGCGTAGGCGCGCTTTTCCGCCTCCGCCATCACCTGCATGGCATCGGCACTACCGAAGCCGAACTTGTGCATATCGAAGTTTTCCAGAATATTGAGGATCTGCACAATGTGAATGCCCCCGGAGGACGGCGGCGGCATGGAGAAGACCTCGTAGCCGCGATAGGTGCCGCTAATCGGCTCGCGCTCCACCGCCTTATATTCCGCCAGATCCGCTTTGGTGATCAGCCCGCCGTTCTTCTGCATCTCGTCGGCAATTTGATCGGCAATCGGCCCCTTATAGAAGGCGTCCGGACCGTTTTCGGCAATCAGTTCGAGACTTTTTGCGAGGTTCTTCTGCACCAGCTTATCGCCCTTTTTCAGCGGCTCGCCGTCTTTCCAGAAGATAGCCTTGCTGTTTTCATGATTGGGAATAACTTCGCTGCCGTAGGTTTTGAGGTCGTCCGCCAGCGCGTCGTTGACGACGAAGCCGTAGCGCGCCAGCCTGATGGCAGGCTGTACCACTTTATTCAGCGGCAGCGTGCCGTATTTTTCCAGCGCCAGCGAGAACCCCGCAACGGTGCCCGGCGTGCCGGAGGCAAGGTGCGAGGTCAGGGATTTTTTACTGTCCGGATTGCCCTGATCGTCGAGGAACATATCGCGGGAGGCCTGATTCGGTGCCATCTCACGAAAGTCGATGGCCGTAGTTTTACCGTCTTTCGTGCGCAGCATCATAAACCCGCCGCCGCCCAGGTTCCCCGCCTGTGGATGCGTCACCGCCAGCGCGTACCCGACCGCGACCGCCGCATCCACCGCGTTACCGCCCTGTTTAAGAATATCGACGCCCACCTGAGTTGCCAGCGCGTCAACCGAGGCCACCATGCCGTGCGTCGCCCGCTCGGGATGAAAAACATCCTCCTCCACGCCGTAAGAGACCGGAGGAGCGGCGGGCGGGTTGGCCGCCACGGTAAATGTGCCGCCTGCCATCAGCGCAGCGATGGCGACCCAGCGCAAAAAGGTTGGTTTCATCATTATTGTTCTCCAGGTGAAGGGGCCTATATTCCCCGCTTAAGCCTGGTTCACAACTCTTAAAAAATCATCGTTATGCCGGAATCAGGATAAACTTAAGAGAAGCCTCAAAGGAGGAGATAACCATGAAACGATTACCGATCCTGATCGCGCTGCTTCCGTTCGCCGCGCTCGCACAGCCGATAAACACGCTGAACAACCCGAACCAGCAGGGCTATGTCATTCCGAGCCAGCAGCGTATGCAGACGGAGATGATGAGCCAGCAACAGCAGCAGAAAGGGATGCTTAATCAGCAGTTAAAGACGCAGACCCAGGTGCAGCAACAGCACCTGCAAAACCAGATGAACGCTAATACCCAGCGCGTGCAGCAGGGCCAGATGCGCGAGCAGCCGCTGTCAAACTCAAACGGTGGGATGTTAGGGGGCGGGGTGTCGCAAAGCAGCGGTCAGCAGCATATGCTGCCGACCCAGCAGAACGGCAGTATGCTTAATAAATAAAGTTCGGCCCGATCTGGTCAATCGCATCGGTACAGATGCTGTCCACGCCCCAGCGCAGCAGCTCGGCTGCACGCTGGGGTTTGTTGACGGTATAGACCAGTATATGCAGACCGGCCTCTTTCAACAGCGTCACGCGCGCTTCATCCAGCAGCTTATGGTTGAGGTGGATCGACACGCAACCTAAGCGGGCAGTCAGCGCGCGCCAGTCTTCTCGCCACTCATCCAGCAGCAGCCCGCGCGGCAGCTCTGGTACGGCCGCCTGTGCCGCTTCCAGCGCGTCGATGTCAAACGACGACAGCAGCGGTACCGTCATCCCTTCCCACAGCTCACGCGCGGCCAGCGCGATGACTTTGCCCGTCAGCGGCCCGGTGCCGGTGGTCGGTTTGATTTCAATGTTGGCCATCATGCCGTGCTGGCGGCAGCGGTCCGCCACTTCCGCCAGCAGCGGCAGCGGTTCACCTTTGAATTCCCCGCTGAACCAGCTTCCGGCATCCACCTTCAGCAGATCGCGCCACGGCAGTTCGCCCGCCACGCCCCAGCCGTTGCTGGTGCGTTCAAGGTTGTCGTCATGCAGCAGGAAAATTTCGCCATCCTTCGACAGCTTGGCATCGAACTCGATCATCGTGTGGCCGTAGCGCGCGCCAGCGTCAATTGCCGCCAGGGTGTTTTCCGGCGCCAGTTTACCGCCGCCACGGTGGGCGACAATGTGGGGGTAAGGCCAGTTGCTCATACTCGTTGTCCTGTTTCACCGTCAAATAAGTGCAGGTGATTTTCCGGCATATGCAGCCACAGCGTGCTGCCTGCCTTCGGGCGCTCCTGATGCGGCAGGCGCACCACCAGCTTTTGTTCGCCCCAGCGTCCGTGCGCCAGGTTGTCTGCGCCCAGCATCTCCAGCGTGTCCATCACCAGCGGCACGCCGCCGTCCGCCTGAGACGTCAAACCAATATGCTCCGGGCGGATACCGAGCGTCATCTTACGCCCGGCGTAGCCACGATAGTACCAGTTGATCGGCAACGCCATCCCGCTTTCCAGCTCAAAATGGGTTCCTGCAGCATTGATCCGCCCGTCCAGCAGGTTCATCGCCGGGCTGCCGATAAAACTCGCCACAAAACGGCTGGCCGGTTTTTCGTAGACTTCCACCGGGGTGCCAATCTGCTCGGCGATGCCTTTGTTCATCACCATCACGCGCTGGGCGAGAGTCATGGCCTCTACCTGATCGTGGGTCACGTAGAGGGACGTGGTTTTCAGGCGGCGATGCAGCTGCTGTAGCTCAAGGCGCATCTGCACGCGCAGCTTGGCGTCGAGGTTTGACAGCGGTTCGTCGAACAGAAAGACCGCCGGATCGCGCACGATGGCGCGCCCCATCGCCACGCGCTGACGCTGGCCTCCGGAAAGCTCACGCGGGCGACGCTTGAGCAGGCCGTCAAGCTCCAGAATGCGCGCGGCTTCTTTCACGCGCTCCTCGATATGGCCTTTGCCCATGCCGCGAATTTTCAGCCCCCAGGCCATGTTCTCTTCTACGCTCATGTGCGGATAGAGGGCGTAGTTCTGGAACACCATCGCGATGCCGCGATCTTTGGGTTCCATCTCGGTAACGCGCTGGCGGTCAATCCAGATATCCCCGGACGTCACGCGTTCCAGCCCCGCCACCATGCGCAGCAGCGTGGATTTCCCACAGCCGGACGGACCGACCATGACGATAAATTCCCCGTCCGCCACGTCGAGCGTCAGCGGCTGAATGACCTGGGTTTTGCCGTCCCAGCTTTTGGTTACTGCCTGTAATTTTAAACCTGCCATCTTATTTCTCACTGTCCACTAAACCACGCACAAACGCACGCTGCATGGCTAAAACGATAACGACCGGGGGGATAAGGGTGAGCAGCATCGCCGCCATTACCTGGTTCCAGAGGGTGGTGCCTTCGCCGGTGGCGATCATGCCTTTGATGCCTGCCACGGCGGTGCCGAGGTTGACGTCCTGAACGATCAGTAGCGGCCACAGGTACTGGTTCCAGCCGTAGATAAAGGTGATCACAAACAGCGCCGCAAGGTTGGTTTTCGACAGCGGCAGTACGATGTCGCGGAAGAAGCGCATCGGCGAGGCGCCGTCAATACGCGCGGCTTCAATCAGCTCATCCGGCAGGGTCATAAAGAACTGGCGGAACAGGAAGGTGGCGGTCGCCGAGGCCATCAGCGGCAGGGTTAAGCCCGCGTAGCTGTCGAGCATCTTCAGGTTGGCGATCACCTCCACCGTCGGGAAGATACGCACCTCTACAGGCAGCATCAGGGTGATGAAAATCATCCAGAAAAACAGGTTACGCAGCGGAAAGCGGAACCAGACGATGGCAAACGCCGAGAGCATCGACACCGTGATTTTGCCGACGGTGATGCCGAACGCCATGATGAAACTGTTGAGCATCATCAGCCAGAACGGCGCGCTGTTGGCCCCCACGCCCTGGGTCCAGATAGTTTTCATGTTCTCGAAAAGATGCCCGCCGGGGACGAGCGTCATCGGCGTGTCGAACACCGCCCTGGTGTCCAGCGTGGCGGCGACAAACGCCACGTACAGCGGAAACAGGATGACGAGAATGCCCAGAATCAGCAGGGTATGGCTGAAAATCGTCAGCCCGCGACGGTTCTCAATCATTGGTAGCGCACCTTACTTTCAACATAGCGGAACTGCACCACCGTCAGGATGATGACGAGGAACATCAGCACCACGGACTGGGCGGCAGAGGCAGAGAGATCAAGCCCGGCAAAGCCTTCGCGGTAGATCTTGTAGATCAGCGTCGTCGTCGCCTGTACCGGACCGCCCGCAGTGGCGGCGTCGATCACCGGGAAGGTGTCGAAGAAGGCGTACACCAGGTTTACCACCAGCAGGAAGAAACTCACCGGGGCGATCAGCGGCAGCGACAGCCGGAAGAAGCGGCGCACTGGCCCTGCGCCGTCAATCGCGGCGGCCTCCACCAGCGAACGCGGGATAGACTGTAGCGCGGCGAAGAAAAACAGGAAGTTATAGCTGATCTGCTTCCACACCGAGGCGAACACCACCAGGAACATGGCCTGACCGCTGTTCTGGGCGTGGTTCCAGTCATAGCCAAACTCGCCCAGGAAGTGGGTAATCAGCCCGCGCCCCGGGTTAAACAGGAAGATCCACAGTACGGCGGCCACGGCGGGAGCCACAGCGTAAGGCAGCAGCATCAGGGTCTGATACAGACGGCTGCCGCGCACTACGTAATCCACCAGCGCGGCGAAGAACAGCGACGCGACGAGACCGCTCACGGTGACCAGCGCGCTGAATTTGATCGTCGTCCAGAAGGAGTCCAGGTAGTAGCTGTCATGGAACAGCGCGGTAAAGTTGTCCAGCCCGACAAACTGGCTGGAAAGCCCGAACGGATCGACGCTTTGTACCGAGTACCACAGCGCTTCGCCCGCAGGCCAGATAAAGAAGATAACGGTGATGACCAGCTGCGGCGCGACCAGCAGGTACGGCAGCCAGCGGGAACGGAACACCGGACGGGATGATGACATAGGTTAGCTCAAGTAGGTTTTCGCCCCTCACCCCGGCCCTCTCCCCATAGGGGCGAGGGAGAAAAGACGGCTCCGTGCAGTCCCCTCTCCCCTATGGGGAGAGGGTTAGGGTGAGGGGTAAGGTTTTAATTACGATTTCGTCGACTGCTCAAAGCGGCGTAACAGTTGGTTGCCGCGCTCTACCGCTGAATCCAGCGCCTGCTGTGGCGTTTTCTTCCCGGTCCAGACGCTTTCCAGCTCTTCATCAACGATGGTGCGGATCTGCGGCATGTTGCCCAGACGCAGGCCTTTGGTGAACGGCAACGGCGGCTTGTTCAGCATCTGACGCGTCGCGATGTCCGCGCCCGGGTTCTTGCTGTAGAAGCCCTGCTCCCGGGTCAGGTCGTACGCGGCTTTGGTGATCGGCAGGTAGCCGGTCTTCTGGTGCCACTCGGCGGCGTTTTCCGGCTTGGCCAGGAAGTCGAGGAACTCGGCCACGCCTTTGTAGGTGCCGTTGTCTTTACCCTGCATCACCCACAGGCTCGCCCCGCCGATGATGGCGTTCTGCGGCGCGCCTTTTACATCAGCGTCGTACGGCATCATGCCCACGCCGTAGTTGAATTTGGCGTAGTGACGGATGTCCGCCAGCGAACCGGAAGACGCGGTAGTAATGGCGCAGTCACCGTTGTAGAACTTCTCGGTGGATTCGTCTTTGCGCCCGAAATAGCTGAAGTCGCCCTTCTTGTTCAGATCGGCCAGCAGCGCGATGTGCTTCACCTGCTCCGGCTTGTTAAATTCCAGAACCGCGTCGGTGCCATCGAAGCCGTTGTTTTTGGTGGCAACCGGCAGGCCGTGCCAGGCGCTGAAGTTTTCAATCTGGATCCAGCCCTGCCAGCCGCTGGCGTAGCCGCACTTCATCCCCGCCGCTTTCAGCTTCGCGGTGTACTCCGCCAGATCCTGCCAGGTTTTTGGCGGCTGTTCCGGATCTAAACCGGCTTTTTTGAAGGCATCTTTGTTGTAGTACAGCACCGGCGTGGAGCTGTTAAACGGTTGGGACAGCAGGTGGCCGGTTTTGGAATCGGTGTAGTAACCGGAGACGGTCGGCACAAACTGGGATTCGTCAAAGTTGATGCCCGCGTCTTTGAACACTTCATAGACCGGCTTGATGGCTTTGGAGGCCATCATGGTCGCGGTGCCGACTTCATAAACCTGTAACAGGGCTGGCGCATTGCCGGTACGGAAGGCGGCGATGCCCGCGCTCAGGCTCTGCTCGTAGTTACCTTTGTACACCGGCACAATTTTGTAATCCGGGTGGGTGTCGTTGAAACGTTGCGCCAGGGAGTCAACCTCTTTACCCAACTCCCCTTCCATAGAATGCCAGAACGGAATGGTGGTCACAGCCATTGCGTTCGTCGCAAAAGCCAGACCGATTGCCAGACCCAAAGCTGTGTGTCGTAACGATGTCATTGTCATCTCTCTTATTATGCCGGATGCGCGATATCACGCGTTTTGTGCTCGCGAGGTAACATGACATGCTCGAATGACAGAAAAATAACTGTTTGTTTACAGATAGGTGACAGCCAGGCGTCAGAGGGATGATGGTTGTGTGAAGGGGTTAATATGAAAAAAAGCCGGGTGGCGGCTTCGCCTTACCCGGCCTACATGGTATCCGTAGGCCCGGTAAGCGCAGCGCCACCGGGCGATACAGACGGCTTAGCCGCCCAAATACGCGCTCCGCACCGCTTCGTTCGCCAGCAGCGCATCGCCGGTATCGGAGAGCACCACGCGGCCGTTCTCCAGCACGTAGCCACGGTCAGCGAGCTTCAGCGCCTGGTTGGCGTTCTGCTCGACGAGGAAGATGGTCATCCCCTCTTTGCGCAACTGCTCGATGGTGTCGAAAATCTGCTGAATGATGATAGGCGCCAGCCCGAGCGACGGTTCATCCAGCAGCAGCAGACGCGGCTGGCTCATCAGCGCGCGGCCAATCGCCAGCATCTGTTGCTCCCCGCCGGACATGGTGCCCGCGCGCTGAATTCGCCGCTCCCACAGGCGCGGGAAGAGTTCGTATACCCATTTGATGCGGGTCTGGTATTCATCCCGGTGGGCGAAGAAACCGCCCATCGCCAGGTTCTCTTCGACCGTCATGCGCGAGAACACGCGACGCCCTTCCGGGACGATCGCTACCGCTTCACGCATAATTTTAGCCGTCTGCCAGTCGGTAATATCTTTGCCGTCAAACACAATCCGCCCGCTGGTGGCGCGCGGATCGCCGCACAGGGTGCCGAGCAGCGTGGTTTTCCCCGCGCCGTTGGCGCCAATCAGGGTGACGATCTCGCCCTGATTGATGTGCAGGCTGACGTCGTGAAGCGCCTGGATCTTGCCGTAGTGCGCATTGACCTTGTCGAACGTTAACATCGCTTTTTCCATCTTATGCCTCACCAAGGTATGCGCGGATCACGTCCGGGTTGCTGCGGATCTCTTCCGGCGTGCCGTTCGCCAGCGGCGTGCCCTGGTTAACCACGTAGATACGGTCCGAAATGCCCATCACCAGCTTCATGTCATGCTCAATCAGCAGGATGGTGGTGTCGTGATGATCGCGAAGCTCGGCAATCAGCTCGTCCAGCTCTTTGGTCTCTTTCGGGTTGAGGCCCGCCGCCGGTTCGTCGAGCATCAGGATCTCCGGCTGGGTCACCATGCAGCGCACGATCTCAAGGCGACGCTGGTCACCGTAGGCGAGGTTGCTCGCCTGACGGTTGGCGTGCTGGAGCAGGCCGATACGGTCGAGCCAGGTGGCGGCGCGATCGAGCGCCTCCTCCTGCGCGCGGCGGAAGGCCGGGGTTTTCAGCAGGCCGGAAAAGAGGCCGGTTTTGAGCTGCTGATGTTGCGCCACCAGCAGGTTCTCAATCACCGTCATCTCCCGGAACAGACGCACGTGCTGGAAGGTACGCACCACGCCCATGCGGGCAATCTGCTGGCACGGCAGCCCTTCGAGGTGCTGGTCGCGCAGCATGATGGTGCCACCTGTCGGCTTGTAAAAACCGGTCAGGCAGTTGAATACTGTGGTTTTCCCTGCGCCGTTCGGGCCAATCAGGGAGACAATCTCTTTCTTATGCAGATCCAGATTCACGTTGTTGACCGCCAGCAGGCCACCAAAACGCATCATCAGACCGTTAACGGATAATAATGGCTGACTCATGCCTGCTCTCCTTTCGCTTCCGCGCTCTTAAGCTTCAGCTGTGGACGCGTCATCGGCAGCAGGCCCTGCGGACGCCAGATCATCATCAGCACCATCAAGCCACCCAGCATCAGCATGCTGTATTCGTTAAAGTCGCGCATCAGCTCGCGCGAGACCACCAGCAGGATGGCCGCGAGGATCACGGCGAACTGGGAACCCATCCCGCCGAGCACCACAATCGCCAGCACGAAGGCCGATTCGGCAAAGGTGAACGATTCCGGGCTGACGAAGCCCTGACGCGCGGCAAACAGCGTTCCGGCGAAACCGGCAAACGCGGCGCTGATGGTAAACGCGGTCAGCTTGATACGGGTCGGATTCAGGCCCAGGGAACGGCAGGCGATCTCATCCTCACGCAGCGCTTCCCATGCGCGGCCCAGCGGCATGCGCAGCAGACGGTTGATCACAAACAGGGTAATCACCACCAGCAGCAGCGCCACCAGGTAGAGCCAGATCACGCGGTCGGACGGGTCGTATTTGATGCCAAAGAAGTTGCTGAAGGTATCCCAGCCGCCTTCGCGGGCGGTACGGCTGAACTCCAGGCCGAAGAAGGTCGGTTTCGGGATCTGGCTGATGCCGTTCGGACCGCCGGTCACTTCGGTATTGTTGAGCAGCAGGATACGGACGATTTCGCCGAAGCCTAAGGTCACAATCGCCAGGTAGTCACCGCGCAGGCGCAGCACCGGGAAGCCGAGCAGGAAGCCCGCGGCGGCAGAGACCAGCCCCGCCAGCGGCAAACAGGTCCAGAAGCCGAGGCCGTAATAATGGTTCAGCAGCGCGAAGGTGTAGGCACCGATGGCGTAGAACCCGCCGTAGCCCAGCACCAGCAGGCCAGACAGCCCCACCACCACGTTCAGACCTAGCCCCAGAATCACGTAGATCATGGTCAGGGTGGCAATATCCACCGTCCCGCGCGATACCATAAACGGCCACGCCACGGCAGCCACCAGCAGCGCCACAAGGAACAGCTTCTGTTTCACGGTTGTACCGTCGATCGCCGGAAGGACGAATTTCGGCCCGGAGACGTTCTTCAGCGTCTTCTGGAACAGCGGACGCAGCAGCTGGAACAGGAACACCACGCCAGTACCGATAAACACCCACTGCCAGCGGATATCGGGGGCGGTATCCACCACCAGCTTCGTGCCGTCCAGCCCTAACTGGACGCCCATAAAGACGCCCGCCAGGACGAAGAACATGGCGGCAGAAAGCAGCGCCATCGCAAAATGCATCGGTTTCATACTTTCTCTACCTCCGGACGGCCCAGAATACCGGTAGGCATCACCAGCAGAACCAGAATCAGCAGGGCAAACGAGACCACATCTTTATATTCGGTGCTCAGGTACGCCGAGGAGAGCGCTTCGGCCACGCCCAAAATCAGGCCGCCAATCATCGCGCCCGGAATGCTGCCGATACCGCCCAGTACCGCGGCGGTGAAGGCTTTCATCCCGGCCATAAAGCCGATGTACGGGTTGATTACGCCGTAGAACTGGCCGAGCAACACGCCCGCCACCGCCGCCATCGCTGCACCGATCACGAAGGTCAGGGCAATCACGCGGTCGGTGTTGATCCCGAGCAAGCTCGCCATCTTCAGGTCTTCCGCGCAGGCGCGGCAGGCGCGTCCCATGCGGGAGTAGCGGATGAAAACGGTCAGGGCCAGCATCGCCAGGAAGGTCACAATCCAGATAACCAGCTGCATGGTGGTGACAGAGGCAGAGAAGTTTTCGCTGGCCCCCACAATCCACTGGCCGTTAAACAGGCTTGGCAGCGCCACGTCACGCGAACCTTCTGTCAGGCTGACGTAGTTTTGCAGGAAGATGGACATACCGATGGCGGAGATCAGCGCAATAAGGCGCTTGGAGCTGCGCACCGGCCGGTAGGCCACCCGTTCGATGCTCCAGCCGTAGGCGCTGGCAATCACAATCGCGCCGACAAACCCGGCGGCCACCAGCAACCAGCTGCTGTCGATGCCCATCATCATCAACGCGGCGATGATCATAAAGGAGACGTAGCTACCGATCATGTACACCTCGCCGTGGGCGAAGTTGATCATGCCGATAATGCCGTAAACCATCGTGTAGCCGATGGCGATCAGCGCGTAGGTGCTTCCCAGCGTGACGCCGTTAAACATCTGCTGCAAAAAGTAGAGAAACTGCTCGGACATATGCAAACCTTTTTATATCCGCCCGGTAAACCGGGCGGTGGGATTATTATCTGGCGACCGAGGACGAACCGTCGGCGTGCCACTTAAAGACACCAAATTCAAATCCCTTCAGATCGCCTTTCTCATCCCAGTTCAGCGGCCCAATCACGGTGTTCGCCCCGTGTGCTTTTAAATCTTTCACCAGATCCAGCGGCTCTTTGCTGCCGGTGCGATCCATGGCCGTGGCCAGCGACTGCACGGCCGCGTAGGTGATCCAGACGTATGGGCCACTCGGATCTTTCTTCTGTGCCTTGAGCGCATCCACGATAGCTTTATTCGCCGGATCCTGGTCATAGCGTTTTGGCATCGTCACCAGCATGCCTTCGGCAGAATCGCCCGCGATGTTCGACAGGGAGGCATTACCGACGCCCTCAGGCCCCATAAACTGGGTTTTCAGACCGGTGGCGCGCGCCTGGCGCAACATCTGCCCCATTTCCGGGTAGTAGCCGCCGTAGTAAACGAAGTCGATATTCTCTTTTTGCAGGCGGGCGATCAGCGCGGAGAAGTCTTTCTCACCGGCGGTAATGCCGTCGAAGAAGACGATATTCGCCCCGCCTTTTTTCAGGCCGTCCTGTACGGAGCGCGCCAGGCCTTCACCGTACTGCTGTTTGTCATGAATGATGGCAATGCGCTGTGGCTTAACGGTCTCGAGGATGTATTTGGCGGCGGTTGGCCCCTGCGAGGAGTCCAGACCGGCGGTACGCATAATGTGCTGGTAACCCCGCTGGGTCAGTTCCGGGTTGGTGGCGCCCGGGGTGATCATCAGGATGCCTTCGTCTTCGTAGATATCAGACGCAGGCTGCGTGGAGGAGGAACACAGGTGCCCGATGACGTACTGGATACCGTCGTTAACGATTTTGTTGGCGACCGCGACGGCCTGTTTTGGATCGCAGGCGTCGTCATACTCTACGCCCACCAGCTTGTCGCCTTTGATGCCGCCTTTAGCATTGATATCTTTGATGGCCTGACGCGCGCCGTTGAACTCCATATCGCCCCACTGGGCAACGGGGCCGGACATCGCACCCACTACCGCAACTTTAATGTCGTCTGCCATAGCGGCATGCGAGATCGACAGTGCGACCATCCCCGCGATTAACGTCTTCGCGTTCCTTTTCATCTCAGAATCCCCATTCGTGAAGTGATGTATATATTTTGTTTTATTATGGTTAAAAAGCATTCTGTACTTTTAATGAACAACGCTATTTTTACCAGTGCCTTTAATGGTTTAGCGCAGGTTTTTAACAAAAACCAGACTAATATCTCTATTTTTCAGGCGATTAAGCAAAGATAATATTCTGAAATCAGACGGAGATAAACAAATAAAAGCGCAGTTAGCAGCATAAAATAACGGTACAAAGCGCCGAATAAATCACTACCATTCAGGTTAAAATTCTGCTTATTTTTCGATCCATGTGTTTTCAAACTGCCCATCGCGTTGCCAAAAAACTAATCACCTGGTAAATGGGAAGAAAAAGAGAAAGTGCCTGAGCAATTAAATTGAGTACACTGGCCGTACTCTTTTTGATTTGGACAAGCAGCTAATGAAACTGACTATCGTGCGTCTGGTGACCTTTAGCGACCAGGATCATATCGACCTGGGCAAGATCTGGCCGGAATATTCTTCTTCATCGCTGGCCGTCGATGAGAACCACCGCATCTATGCCGCGCGCTTTAACGAGCGCCTGCTGGCCGCCGTCCGCGTAACGCTGAGCGGCACGGAAGGGGCGCTGGACTCCCTGCGCGTGCGCGACGTGACCCGTCGTCGCGGGGTCGGGCAGTATTTGATTGAAGAGGTGATCCGCGAAAACCCGAGCGTGACCTCCTGGTGGATGGCCGACGTGGGCGTGGAGGATCGCGGCGTAATGGCGGCGTTTATGCAGGCGTTAGGGTTTACGGCGCAGGCGAACGGGTGGGAGAAGCGCTAAAAGAAAGCCGGGTGGCGGCTGCGCCTTACCCGGCCTACATTCATTATCTGCCGCATTTTCCCAGGCTGATTGTAGGCCCGGTAAGCGAAGCGCCACCGGGCAAAAGCGGGGCTGTGCGGCCTGATGCCCTCACCCCGGCCCTCTCCCACGGGGAGAGGGAGAAAACATTAAAAAAGGCAACTTACGTTGCCTTTTTGCTTTTATTTGGCGTCTGTCGCCGTGCCGTTGGCATGCCAGTCAAACACGCCGAACTCGAAGCCCTTCAGGTCACCCTTCTCATCCCAGGACAGCGGCCCCATCACGGTTTCCACCGAGTTCGCTTTCAGCCAGGTGGCAATCTCCGCCGGATCGGCTGACTGGTTCAGGCCCGCTTGCAGAGACTGCAACGCTGCGTAAGTGGTCCAGACGAACGCACCGCTTGGATCCTGTTTCTTCGCCTTGATGGCATCTACAACAGGTTTGTTCGCAGGCACCTGGTCGTAGTTTTTCGGTTTGGTCACCAGCAGCCCTTCAGCAGACTCACCCGCGATGTTAGACAGGGAAACGTTCGCCACGCCTTCTGGCCCCATGAACTGTGTCTTCAGACCCGCCGCACGCGCCTGACGCAGGATCTGCCCCATTTCCGGGTGGTAGCCGCCGTAATAAACGAAATCGATATTTTCTTTCTTCAGACGCGCTACCAGAGTCGAGAAGTCTTTCTCACCGGCGGTAATACCGTCAAAGAACACCACGTTGGCATTCGCTTTTTTCAGGTTATCCTGCACCGCACGGGCCAGGCCTTCGCCGTACTGCTGTTTGTCATGAACAATCGCGATGCGCTGCGGCTTCACTTTTTCAACAATGTATTTCGCGGCGGTTGGCCCCTGATCCGAGTCCAGACCGGTGGTACGCAGGATCAGCTTATAGCCGCGCGCGGTCAGCTCTGGTGCCGTCGCAGCCGGCGTGATCATCAGAATGCCTTCGTCTTCGTAGATGTCAGACGCGGGCTGGGTGGAAGAGGAGCACAGGTGACCGATAACGTATTTGATCCCGTCATTTACCACTTTGTTCGCCACCGCGACCGCCTGTTTCGGGTCACAGGCATCGTCATATTTTACGATTTGCAGCTTTTCGCCCTTGATGCCGCCCTTAGCATTAATGTCTGCAACCGCCTGTTCCGCGCCCGTAAATTCCTGGTCGCCGTACTGTGCTACCGGACCGGACATCGCGCCCACCACGGCCACTTTAATATCGGCCTGCGCCATAGTGCTGAATGCCAACGCGATACATCCTGCCAGTAACGCTTTACCCTTCATGTTCATCCTGAGATTCCCCATTATTATGGTTATAACGATTGTTGTGATGTTGTTGTGTAGCGCTTTATTTCAATTATAGGCGTGCTGTTCGCGCTTTTTCAGCATACTCTGCTAAAACATACCCCATTTTTATGATTTTGGAATAGCTAATTTGAAATGAAAATATGATAAGCCCGACCTTCATTTCAGCCGGGCTTTTGGCTTTATCGTGTCAGCGAGGCGGAAATAATATCCAGCGCTTTACGGAACTGCGCTTCGGGGATGGTGAGCGGGTAGAGGAAGCGGATAACGTTGCCGTAGACGCCGCAACTCAAAAGCAGCAGCCCTTCGTTCAACGCGCGCTCCTGAACCTGACGGGTAAATTCCGGCGACGGCAGTCCGGTTTGCGGATCGGTAAATTCCACCGCCACCATCGAGCCCTGCCCACGGATATCGGCGATCCAGGGACAGCCATCCTTCGCTTTATTCAGCACCTCGACAAGATGATGGCCGAGATGAGACGCGCGCGTGCAGAGATCTTCCTCGTCAATCACGTCCAGCACCGCATGGGCCGCCGCAATCGCCAGCGGGTTACCCGCGTAGGTGCCGCCCAGTCCGCCCGGAGCGGGCGCGTCCATCACCTCTGCCCGGCCAGAGACGGCAGAGAGCGGCATCCCGCCCGCCAGGCTTTTCGCCATAGTGATCAGATCGGGCTTCACGCAGTGGTTTTCCATGGAGAACAGCTTGCCGGTACGGGCGAAGCCGGTTTGCACTTCGTCGGCAATCAGTAAAATCCCGTGGGTATCGCACAGGGCACGCAGCGCCTGCATAAAATCAGCGGGCGCGACGTTGAACCCGCCCTCGCCCTGAACCGGTTCAATAATGATTGCCGCCACCTGATCGGGCGCGATATCGGCTTTGAAGATGCGCTCCAGGCTTTTTAGCGCTTCGGCGGTACTCACCCCGTGCAGGCTGTTGGGGAATTGCGCGTGGTACACCGAGCCGGGGAACGGGCCGAAGCCGAGCTTATAGGGCGCCACTTTGCCGGTCAGCGCCATGGTCATAAAGGTACGGCCGTGGAACGCGCCGCCGAAGGTGATAAGGCCGGGACGTCTGGTGTACGCGCGGGCGATTTTCACCGCGTTTTCGACCGCTTCCGCCCCCGTTGAGAAGAAGGCGGTTTTGGCTGGCCCCTCTATGGGTACGCGCTGGTTGATGCGCTCGGCAAGCGATACATAGCCTTCATAAGGGACGATTTGATAAGCGGTATGGGTAAAGGCGTGAAGCTGTTTTTCGATGGCGGCGAGAACTTTAGGATGGCGATGCCCGGTATTCAGCACGGCGATCCCGGCGGCAAAATCAATATACTCGTTACCTTCCACGTCCCACACCGTGGCGTTTTCGGCTTTATCGGCATAGAAGTTACACATGACGCCGATACCGCGCGGCGTCGCCTGTAAACGCCGGTCGTTCAGTTCGTTATTTTTCACCCTGTCACCCTCTGAAAGTCGCCTGCTTAGCGCATCAGTAAGTGTTTGCCAGGGGCAGGGAATTCGCCAGAGCGGGCGCTAAAAAAACAAAACCCCCAGACTCTCATCCAGGGGTTCTCGGTGTACTTCGCGAAAATTACGCTTCGATAGCGGCGCGAAGTTTTTTCATGGCGTTCTTTTCAAGCTGACGCACACGTTCAGCGGAGACGCCGTAGCGGTCGGCCAGTTCCTGCAACGTGGACTTGTTATCTTCGTCCAGCCAGCGGGCGCGGATAATATCCTGGCTACGCTCGTCGAGGCCTTCCATCGCGAAGGTCAGCTTGTTTGCCGCCTGGTCTTCCCAGTTATCCTCTTCAATGCCGTCAGCAAAGTTAGAGGTTTTATCCTGCAGATACAGGACCGGGGCCATCGGCTGGCTGTCGGAGGCATCGTCGTCGGCAGACATATCAAACGTCATGTCCTGCGCGGCCATTCGGGATTCCATCTCGCGGACGTCTTTGCTGGAAACACCCAGCTCGCGCGCCACCATTTCCACTTCATCCTGATTGAACCAGCCCAGACGCTGCTTGGTTTTACGCAGGTTGAAGAACAGTTTGCGCTGCGCTTTCGTCGTAGCGACTTTCACAATACGCCAGTTACGCAGGACGTATTCGTGAATTTCCGCTTTGATCCAGTGCACGGCGAAGGAGACGAGTCGCACACCCACTTCCGGGTTGAAGCGACGTACCGCCTTCATCAGGCCAATGTTACCTTCCTGAATCAGGTCCGCCTGCGGCAGGCCGTAGCCCGCATAATTACGAGCAACGTGAACAACAAAGCGCAGGTGAGACAGGATCAGCGTTTTAGCTGCTTCCAGATCGCCCTGGTAATGCAGCTTTTCAGCAAGCTCCTTTTCTTCCTCAGCCGTTAACATCGGCCAGGTGTTCGCAGCCCGGATGTAAGATTCCAGGTTACCAACAGGGGCTAAAGCTAAAGTTTGCATTTCTTTGGTCATTCATTCCTCTCAATGTTTCTTCTGGTCCAGGTTGTCCCCGTCAGGCAACAACCATGCCAAAGCGTTTGAGCAACGAGATTAGCATTCACTCTTTTATCAGACAGTGATTTTATCCACAAGTTCCAGGTGCAACAGTGAATAAATTACGCACAAAATGTGACATGAAGATGATTACAGGGGAAGAGACAACAGGGACGCTTTCCCTGCAAGCGAACATCTCGGTGCAGGGAAGATTATATCACGCTTTTATTAGTCGGGAGTAAAGTGGCGTAAATGTTGAACCGTTGCCAGCCATGCCGCCACCCAGCCGATCATGGAGCAGACCAGCAGCAACAGCAGGCACTCATCGAACCCTAAGCCACTGATATCAAACTTCGTTCCGAAAACCTGCGCCACCTCGGTGACGGCAGACGACAGCCGCATCACCAAAATTTCTGACAAAATCAATGAAAGAAATGCACCAGAAAAACCTAATAACGCGCCGCCATAGAGGAACGGGCGGAGGATGAAACCATCCGTTGCGCCAATCAGTTTCTGCACGTTGATGGTATCGCGACGGGCGAAGATGCTCAGGCGCACGCTGTTACCGATGACGAGGAACACCGCCGCCACCATCAGCACGCCGATCATCGCCGATACGCGCCCCACCAGCCCGGTCAGGGCGGCAAGGCGGGCAAACCAGCTGTCGTCCATGCGCACTTCATCAATCCCATTGATGCGGGTAATGCGGTCGCGCAGGGTGTTGAGCGAATCGGTGCCCTGGAAATCGAGCTTCGGGATCACCACCGCCACGGCGGGCAGCGGGTTCTCTTCCAGCATATCCAGCGCGCCGCCGAACCCGGACCAGTTGCGGAATTCGCCCAGCGCTTCATCGCGGGAAAGATAGTTCACCTTCTCCACGCCCTGCTCGGCCTGAATCTGCCCCACTACCTGAGCCGCCGCGTTATCGTCGAGGGCTTTATCCAGATAAACGGTAATCTGCGGCGACGGATAGTACTGGGACGCCGCCTGGTTTACGTTTTTGTAAACCATGTAGCAGACGCTCGGCAGCGTCAGGGAGATGGCAATCACCATCACCGTCAGGAACGTCGCCAGCGGTTTGCTTTTTAGATCCTGCAACGCGCCCTGGAAGGCGTAGCGCACCTGTTCGTTGAAGACGTTGGTTTTACGGGAGTTCGGTTTCGGTGTCGCTTTGGCACGCTTAGGCGCATGGCGATTGCCGTCCCCGCCGCCCTGAGGCTTGCGGAAACGGTCAAACCGGTTGCTGAACTGCCGAATCTGGTTCATTGCATCACGCTTATTCACCGTGGCCTCCGTGCAAATGCCCGTCGCTCAGGGTCAGCATGCGGTACGAACGGCGTGAGATAAGCCCCATGTCGTGCGTCGCCATCAGTACCGTGACCCCCACGCGGTTAAATTCCTCAAACAGACGCAGGATCCCTTCAGAGAGGGCATCGTCCAGGTTACCGGTCGGTTCATCCGCCAGCAAGACGGCAGGCTTGTTCACCACCGCACGGGCGATGCCCACGCGCTGCTGCTCACCGCCGGAGAGCTGGATCGGGAAGTTCTTCGCTTTGTCCAGCAGCCCGACCTTATCCAGCGCCGCCGAAACGCGACGGCGGATATCATCGTAACTGGCGCCGGCAATAATCAGCGGGATCGCGACGTTATCGAAAACCGTGCGATCCATCAGCAGGTGGTGATCCTGGAAAATCATGCCAATCTGACGACGCAGGAACGGCACTTCACGGTTCTTAAGACGGCTAATTTCATGGCCGCTGAACCAGATTTTCCCGGCACTTGGCCGCTCGATCCCACAGATCAGCTTGAGCAGGGTACTTTTCCCCGCGCCGGAATGGCCGGTCAGGAATGCCATCTCGCCTGGCTGGAGGTGGAATGTTACCCCCTGCAGCGCTTGTCTCCCGCCGAGATAGGCCTTGCTGACGTGTTCAAAGCGAATCATTGTTAGTCCTCTCGGGCAAATAGTGCCTCAATAAAGTCGTCCGCTTTAAACGGACGTAAATCCTCAATACGCTCGCCCACACCGATATAACGGATAGGAATGCCGAACTGGTCGGCCACGGAGAAGATCACCCCGCCTTTCGCGGTGCCGTCCAGCTTGGTCAGCGTGATCCCGGTCAGTCCTACCGCTTCATTGAACAGCTTCGCCTGACTGATGGCGTTCTGTCCGGTGCTGGCGTCGATAGTCAGCATAATTTCATGCGGTGCATCTTCGTCCAGCTTCTTCATGACGCGAACGATTTTCTTCAGCTCTTCCATCAGGTGCGATTTGTTCTGCAAACGCCCTGCGGTATCTGCAATCAGCACGTCCACGTTACGCGACTTCGCCGCCTGGATGGCATCGAAAATCACGGACGCGGAATCCGCGCCGGTGTGCTGGGCAATGACCGGAATATTGTTGCGCTGGCCCCACACCTGGAGCTGTTCCACCGCTGCCGCACGGAAGGTATCGCCCGCCGCCAGCATCACCGATTTGCCCTGCTGCTCAAACTGGCGCGCCAGCTTGCCGATGGTGGTGGTTTTACCCACGCCGTTGACGCCAACCATCAGAATAACAAAGGGCATTTTGCCTTCAATATTAAGCGGTTCGTCAACTTTTGCGAGAATTTCACCCATCTCGTCTTTCAGCAGGCCGTACAGCGCCTCGGCGTCACGCAGCTGTTTGCGGTTCGCTCCTTCGGTCAGGTTGGCGATGATTTTCCGGGTGGTTTCCACGCCCACGTCCGCAATCAGCAGTTGCTCTTCCAGCTCCTCAAACAGATCGTCGTCGATCTTCTTGCCGCGGAACAGACTGATAAATCCGGAACCTAAGTTTTCTTTGGTTTTGAGCAGGCTGCGCTTCAGGCGCGCGAAGAAACCTTCTTTGGTCGGTTTTTCCTGCTCCTGAACGATCTCTTCTTCGGCCTGCTCTTCCACCGGCACGACGATGACCGCTTCTTCAGCCGCTTCCGCCGCCAGCGCCTGGGCCTCCAGCTCTTCGTCGGTCAGCTCTGGCTCAAGGGCCGCTTCTTCTTCCACCGCCTCAACAATTTCAACGGTTTCCGCTTCGGCCTGCCACTCTTCGGCAGAAACCTCTTCAGCTTTCACCTCTTCCGGCAGCGGCAGCGCTTCGTGTTCGATAGCGGCCTGCGGCGCTTCGGTAAGGGTTTCAACGATAACCGACTCTGGTTTTTCGCTCTCCTGAACCTGTTCAGTAACCTCAACCACCTCTTCAGCAAAGGATTCAATCTCTTCTTTGCTGTGGGCTGGCTCTTCCGCTTCGACAACCGCAGCGGTTTCGACAGGCGTTTCAGGCTGTGACTGCTCTTCTACAACCTGCTGTTCTTCGGTTTTCTGTTCTGTTTCTTGCTCTTTTTCACCGAAACCCAACCAGGAAAAGAAGCCACGTTTTTTTTGTTTTGCCATCTGCGACTACACTCCTCGCGGCGCTATATACAGGGAAGCTAAAAAAATGATGAAATAGTCTAACACTTTACTTAATTGACATCACCGCCCGCAATCGCAGGGCATTGTTAACAGAGCTTTCCTGAGATGAAGAAACCCACCCGCGCCCCGGCCGGTCAAATTCGCATTATCGGCGGTCAGTGGCGAGGCCGGAAATTACCGGTGCCGGACAGCCCCGGTTTACGCCCTACCACGGACCGCGTTCGCGAGACGCTGTTTAACTGGCTCGCCCCGTCAATGGTAGACGCCCATTGCCTGGACTGCTTCGCCGGAAGCGGTGCATTAGGGCTGGAAGCGCTGTCGCGCTATGCTGCGAGCGCCACGCTGCTGGAGATGGAGCGCGGCGTCGCGCAGACGTTACAGCAAAATTTGGCTACGCTGAAAGCAACCAACGCCAAAGTGGTGAATACCAACACGCTGAGCTTCCTCGCGCAACAGGGGACGCCGTTCAACGTGGTGTTTGTTGACCCGCCGTTCCGTAAAGGGCTGCTGGAAGAGACATTATCGTTGCTGGAAAAAAATGGCTGGCTGGCAGACGACGCGCTGATTTACGTTGAAAGCGAAGTGGAAAATGGTCTGCCGCCCGTTCCCGTTCACTGGGATCTGCACCGCGAGAAGGTCGCCGGCCAGGTGGCTTATCGTCTGTATCACCGTCAGGCACAAGGAGGATCCGATGCCAGTACTGATTAACGTAGGGCGCTTGCTGATGCTGGGCGTCTGGGCATTTTTGATTTTGAATCTGGTGCACCCGTTCCCGCGTCCGCTGAATATCTTCATTAACGTGGCGCTGATTTTCACCGCGTTTATGCATGCCTTGCAGATGGTGATGCTGAAAAACGGACTGCCGAAAGATAGCCCACCGATGACCGGCTGGCAGCAGCTGCGGGTGTTTATTTTCGGCGTATTTGAGCTGCTGGTGTGGATGAAGAAGTTTAAGGCGCAGGTGAAGAAGTAACCCCCTCACCCTAACCCTCTCCCCTTCGGGGAGAGGGCCGGGGTGAGGGGAAAATTACTGCTCCGGTTCAAACCCTTCAAACCGCGACCCTTTGTAGCTTAGCGTGCCTTTCTCCCCCACCGTCAACTGGTGGTACTGCTGCGCCTCCAGTCGGAAGGTCATCTCCAGCCCGCCGGTTTCCGGCTTAAAGCTCGCTTCATAGCGCATCGTTGTGCCCGCAGGCGTCACCTGCTGCTGGCGGGATCGGCGGTCATTAAGCGGTTTCTCGCGCTTGTTCGTCACCACCACGCGCTTTTGCATCAGCGGCGCGGCATCGTTGTCGGCCTTCTCACGGCGCTGCTGCACGAAGCGAAACGAGGCGGCAATGACGATAATCGCCAGCACGACAATAAAAAACAGCGGCATCTTGCTCATTGAAAAATCCCATCAGATTATGCGGAATTCAGGATACCTCGCCTGCCCCGGCATTGCCAAACGCCCGCTCGCGTCACTACACTGGATCAGAAACTGATCATTCAGCCTCAACAGTTACAGGGAGTTAATATGCTTTGGTCATTTATCGCTGTCTGTTTTTCCGCATGGCTTTACGTCGATGCGTCTTACCGTGGCCCAGCCTGGCAGCGCTGGTTGTTTAAACCCGTCACGCTATTGCTCCTGCTGTTGCTTGCCTGGCAGGCACCGATGTTTAACGCCATCAGCTATCTTGTCCTCGCGGGGCTGTGTGCGTCCCTGATTGGCGATGCCTTAACCCTGCTGCCGCGCCAGCGTCTGCTGTACGCCGTGGGGGCATTCTTCCTGTCGCATCTGCTCTATACCATCTACTTTGCCAGCCAGATGACGCTCTCCATCTTCTGGCCGCTGCCGCTGGTGCTGCTGGTGATTGGCGCCCTGCTGATCGCGGTGATCTGGTCGCGTCTGGAAGAGATGCGTCTGCCGGTGTGTACGTTTATCGCCATGACGCTGGTGATGGTGTGGCTGGCGGGCGAGCTGTGGTTCTTCCGTCCGACAGCGCCTGCGATGTCCGCGTTCTTCGGTGCCGCACTGTTGCTGTTGGGTAACATCGTCTGGTTGGGCAGCCACTATCGCCGCCGCTTCCGTGCGGATAATGCGATTTCTGCCGCCTGTTACTTTGCCGGACACTTCCTGATTGTGCGTTCGCTGTATATCTAAATAACGCTTGACTCTGGAGTCGACTCCAGAGTGTATGCTGCGGTTAATGAGAAAATTATCATTACCGGAGACTGCCATGTCGACTCCAGAAATACCTAAAAAAGTTCCCCAATTCTCGGCACTTAAGCTCAGCCCGGTTCCGCCAAAAGAGGACTGCTGCTGCGAGGGCGCATGCGAAACGCAAACTCAAACGCTGCCTGAAAGCGGCAATCACTACAGCTGGGTCGTCAACGGCATGGACTGCGCGGCCTGCGCCCGCAAAGTGGAAAACGCGGTGAAGCAGGTGCCGGGCGTGAGCCACGTTCAGGTGCTGTTCGCTACCGAAAAGCTGCTGGTCAGCGCCGAAAACGACGTCAGCAGACAGGTTGAAGCCGCCGTCAGCAAAGCGGGTTATACCCTGCGCAGCGAAACGGCGCCCGCAGAAAAAACGTCCCCGCTAAAAGAAAACCTGCCCCTTATCACCCTCATCATGATGATGGCCCTGAGCTGGGGGCTGGAGCAGATCAACCACCCGTTCGGCAACCTGGCGTTTATCGCCACCACGCTGGTTGGCCTGTTCCCGATTGCCCGTCAGGCGCTGCGTCTGATGAGAAGCGGCAGCTGGTTTGCCATCGAAACGCTGATGAGCGTGGCGGCTATCGGGGCGCTGTTTATTGGCGCGACGGCGGAAGCGGCGATGGTGCTGCTGCTGTTCTTAATTGGCGAACGCCTTGAGGGCTGGGCGGCGAGCCGGGCGCGTAAAGGGGTGAGCGCGCTGATGGCGCTAAAGCCGGAAACCGCCACGCGGGTTATTGATGGTCAGCGTGAAACGGTCGCCATCAACACCCTGCGACCGGGTGACGTGATTGAAGTGCCCGCAGGCGGACGTCTGCCAGCCGATGGGGCCCTCGTTACCGCCACCGCAAGTTTTGACGAAAGTGCCCTGACCGGGGAATCCATCCCGGTTGCGCGCGCGGCGGGTGAAAAGGTGCCTGCGGGCGCCACCAGCATCGACCGACTGGTGCAGTTGACGGTCCTTTCCGAACCGGGCGACAGC
Organism: Enterobacter cloacae complex sp. SYL003; assembly: GCF_049236925.1. NCBI lineage: Bacteria > Pseudomonadati > Pseudomonadota > Gammaproteobacteria > Enterobacterales > Enterobacteriaceae > Enterobacter > Enterobacter cloacae complex sp. SYL003. The sequence continues at coordinate 122,617 of NZ_JBMKJK010000013.1, forward strand.
GCCATCGACCGCATCCTCAGGCTGATTGAAGAGGCCGAGGAGCGCCGCGCGCCGGTAGAACGCTTTATCGATCGCTTCAGCCGGATTTACACCCCCGCCATCATGCTGGTGGCGCTGCTGGTCACCGTCGTCCCGCCGCTGTTCTTCGGCGCGCCGTGGGAGGGCTGGATTTACAAAGGGCTGACGCTGCTGCTGATCGGCTGCCCTTGTGCGCTGGTGATCTCCACCCCGGCGGCGATTACCTCCGGGCTGGCGGCGGCGGCACGTCGCGGGGCGCTGATTAAGGGCGGCGCGGCGCTGGAACAGCTGAGCCAGATTCAGCACATCGCCTTCGATAAAACCGGCACGCTGACCGTCGGCAGGCCGCAGGTGACCGGCGTGTATCCGCAGGACATCAGTGAAGACGCCCTGCTGACGCTGGCCGCTGCCGTGGAGCAGGGTTCCACCCACCCTCTGGCGCAGGCGATTGTGCGTGAAGCACAGCGCCGCGGGCTGAACATCCCTCCGGCAACGGCCCAGCGAGCGCTGGTCGGGTCAGGGATTGAAGCTGTGGTCGAAGGCAAAAAAGTGCTGATCGCCGCGGCGGACGCGCGCTCTACTCCACAGGTTGAGGCGCTGGAGCAGTCCGGGCAGACGGTCATTACCGTGATGCAGGACGGTGTGCCGATGGGCATGCTGGCGCTGCGCGACACCCTGCGTGACGATGCGAAAGACGCCGTCGACGCGCTACACAGGCTGGGAGTACAGGGCGTGATCCTGACCGGCGATAATCCGCGCGCGGCGGCGGCGATTGCAGGCGCGCTGGGGCTGGAGTTTAAGGCCGGATTGTTGCCTGCGGATAAAGTCAGCGCGGTAACCGAGCTGAACAGCAACGCCCCGCTGGCGATGGTCGGGGACGGAATAAACGATGCCCCGGCAATGAAAGCTTCCAGCATCGGCATTGCGATGGGCAGCGGCACCGACGTGGCACTGGAGACCGCCGACGCGGCGCTGACGCACAACCGCCTGACCGGGCTGGCGCAGATGATAGAACTTGCGCGGGCAACGCGCGCCAATATTCGGCAGAACATCGCCATTGCGCTGGGTCTGAAGGGGATTTTCCTGGTCACCACGCTGCTCGGCATGACCGGACTGTGGCTGGCGGTACTGGCGGATACGGGGGCGACGGTGCTGGTTACGGCGAACGCGTTGCGGTTGTTGCGTCAAAGGTAAAAGTGAAACGGCAACCGGGTTGCCGTTTCTCGTGTTTGCCCCCTCTCCCCGCGGGAGAGGGCCGGGGTGAGGGCATCAGGCCGCACGTGTCACTGCATCCCTAACAGCCCCGGCAACCACAATGAAATCGCCGGAATGTACGTCACCATCCCCAGCACGACCAGCAACATACCGTAAAATGGCAGCATCGCCCGCACCACGTGTTCGATCTTCTGCTTACTCACCGCACTCGCCACGAACAGCACCGACCCGACCGGCGGCGTGATCAGCCCAATCCCCAGGTTAACCATCATGATCATCCCAAAATGCACCGGGTCGATACCCAGTGCATTGGTCACCGGCAGCAGCACCGGCGTCAGGATCAGGATGATCGGCGCCATGTCCATCAGCGTGCCAATCAGCAGCAGCATGATGTTGAGGTACATGAGGATCACGTACTTGTTATCGGAGAGCGATGTGAAGAATTCGGTGATGCGCATCGGCAGTTGCATGTAGGTCATCACCGCCCCAAACGCCGCGGCAAAGCCGATTAAAATCATCACGATGGTGACGGTTTTCACCGTGCGGCACATCAGCTTCGGCAGTTCGCTCCACTTGTAGTCGCGGTAGATAAACATGGTGACGAAGAACGCCCACAGGCAGGCCACGGCGGCAGATTCGGTGGCGGTAAAAATCCCGGACAAGATCCCGCCGAGGATAATCACCACCGTCATCAGCCCCCACAGGGCATCGAGCATAATTTTCAGCGCCTGCCTGAACGGGATTTTGTCCCCCTTCGGGTAGCCGCGCTTGCGGGCGAAGCACAGGCAGAGCACCATCAGGCTCACCCCCAGCAGCAGGCCCGGCAGCACGCCCGCGATAAACAGCGTGGCGATGGAGACCGTTCCCCCCGCCGCCAGGGAGTAAATCACCGAGTTGTGGCTGGGCGGGATCAGAATCGCCTGCACCGACCCGCTGGCCGTCACCGCCGCCGCGTATTCGCGCGGATAACCCTTCTTCTCCATCTCCGGGATCATCACGCTGCCGATAGACGCCGTATCCGCCACCGACGAGCCGGAAATCGCGCCGAAGAACGTCGAGGCGACAATGTTCACCAGCGACAGCCCACCGCGGATAAAGCCGACGAACACGTAGGCGAAATTCACCAGCCGTCGGGCAATGCCCCCTTCCGCCATGATCGCCCCGGCAAGAATGAAGAACGGGATTGCCAGCAGGGTAAATTTATTGACCCCGCTGGTGATCTGGATCATCAGCGCCTCCAGCGGCAGGTCAATCCACAGCGCGCCCGCCACGGCGCTTAAGCCGACGGCGAAGGCCACCGGCATCCCCAGCGCCAGCAAAATGGCGAGGGTGAATAACAAAACAAAAGCATCCATTGTTCACCCCTTAACTGTGATTGCCGATCAGCACGACCGGACGGTTTTCCTGCGAGCCAAACAGCAGGCGTTCAAGCACAAACAGGATCAAAATGGCCGACCCGACAGGCAGAGGCAGATAGCTTTCGCCGGAGGTCAAGAGCGGAAACTCCGCCACCGGCTGCTCCCACAGCTCGACGCACAGCCAGTAGCTGTACCAGCACATCAGGCCAGAAATCAGCAGCATCAGCAGATCCACTACCCGCGCGCACAGCCTTTGCAGCGACGCGGGCAGGCGGTCGGTAAGCATGTTGACCGCAATATGCGACCCGGCGCGGTAGCTTACCGCCGCGCCGATGAAGGTAAACGTCACCATGCAGATAATGGCGATCGGTTCCGGCCAGGATTCGCCGCGATTGAGCACGTAGCGTGAGAAGATGCCGATGGGGATGACAATCGTCATCACCAGCAGCGAGAGACCCGCCACCGCCATGGCGAGCAGGTACAGACGATCCATCCACTTCAGGTAGAGTTCGGACATACGTACTCCGGATTACTGAACGTCAGCGATGGCTTTCATCAGATCCTGATGCTTGTCGCCATACTGCGCGCGCACCGGCTCAGTGGCTTTGATGAACACCGTTTTGTCGATATCGTGGAACTTCACGCCGCCAGCCTTCATTTTTGCCAGCGCCTGGTCGTTATACGCATTCCACAGCTTGCGCTGCTCGAACTGCGCTTCGCGGGCCAGCACCAGGATCTTTTGCTGTTCGTCAGCGCTGAGCTTGTCCCATTTCACTTTGGAATAGAGCAGCATTTCCGGGGTGATGAAGTGGCCGCTCAGCGTGTAGTTTTTGGCGACCGGCATATAGTTGTGGGCGATAAAGGTTGGCGGGTTGTTCTCCGCGCCGTCGATCACCCCGGTCTGCATGCCGCTGTAAACCTCGCTGACGCCCATCGCCACCGAGTTCGCCCCCATCGCTTTCAGCGTGGCCAGCGCCACCGGGCTACCCTGAACGCGGATCTTCTTCCCTTTCAGGTCTTCCGGTTTAACGATTGGCTCTTTGGTGATCAGGTTGCGGGTGCCGGAATCCATCCAGCCGAGGAAGACCAGGCGCGATTTCGGGTTGGCGGTCAGCTTGTCGCCAATCTGCTTGCCGATATCCCCGTCGATCACCTTGTGCATGTGGTCTTCATCGCGGAATACGTAGGGCAGCGTAAACACTTCGATATCCGGCAGGATGGCGGCAACCGGCGCCATAGAGACGCGTATCATGTCTATCGCCCCCATCTGCGCCTGCTCAATCATCTGCTTTTCATCCCCCAGCACGCCGCCGGGGAAGACCTTAATCTCCAGCTTGCCATCGGTTTGTTGTTTGAGTTTTTCACCCATCTGCTGAACCGCCACCACGTTCGGGTAGCCTTCAGGATGCACATCGGCGGCTTTGATGGTCTGGGCAGAAACGGTGCAGGCAAAAGCAGACAGGCACAGAGCAGCCAGTAACGGCTTGAGGGTCGTTTTCATTGAGTCAACTCCAGGGTAGTGAAATAAGCGTTAAAACGATGTTTTAGTTTTTGACGTTTAAAAATTAGACTACGGCTGGAAAAAGGAGGGTGAAGCGCCTCACAAAAAGCGCGAAATTTTGAAACGATGGTTCGAAATTGTGATGAGTACTTGTCGGGTGGCGGCTGCGCCTTACCCGACCTACTACACCCGTAGGCCCGTGCAAGCGAAGCGCCGCCGGGCGTCAGGCCGCACTTACCCCTTACGAATCACATACCGGTACGGCAAGGTCTCGGTTTGCTGCGCTACCAGTTCATGTTCCATAAAGGTACAAAAACCGGGAATATCGCGGGTAGTGGCCGGGTCATCGGCGACGATCAGCAGCGTTTCGCCGCTCTGCATGTTACGGACGGTCTTACGCACCATCATTACCGGCTCCGGGCAACGGAGGCCCTGAGCATCAAGCGTGTGGTCTGGGCTGGAAAACAGGTCAGTCATGTTCTTCTCGTTCAGGTAAAAACGGCTGTAGTTTACGCCCCGCTATCGCCAATGCAAACCAGGTTAACGATTGCGTGAAAATTAGCCATTGCAAAGTGTCGTCAAAGCAGTATCATGCGGCGGCTTTATTGGGTTCCCTCACCCCAAATATTAATCAAAAAGGTACAATATGAACTCCTTTACACAATCGCAACGCGTCAAGGCGTTGTTCTGGCTTTCGCTATTTCATCTGCTGGTGATCATCTCCAGTAACTATCTGGTACAGCTCCCCATCTCCATTTTTGGTTTCCATACCACCTGGGGCGCGTTCAGTTTCCCGTTTATTTTCCTTGCGACGGATTTAACCGTGCGTATTTTTGGCGCACCGCTGGCGCGGCGGATTATTTTTGCGGTGATGATCCCGGCACTGTTTGTCTCCTACGCCATCTCCTCGCTGTTTTACATGGGAAGCTGGCAGGGCTTCGAAGCGCTGACGCACTTCAACCTGTTCGTCGCGCGTATTGCCGCCGCCAGCTTTATGGCCTATGCCCTGGGGCAGATCCTCGATGTCCACGTGTTTAACCGCCTGCGTCAGAACCATCGCTGGTGGATGGCACCAACGGCTTCCACGCTGTTCGGTAACGTGAGCGATACGCTGGCCTTCTTCTTCATTGCCTTCTGGCGCAGCCCGGACGCCTTCATGGCAGAACACTGGATGGAAATCGCTCTGGTGGACTACGCCTTTAAGGTGCTTATCAGCCTGGTCTTCTTCCTGCCGATGTACGGCGTGCTGTTGAATATGCTGCTGAAAAGACTGGCAGATAAATCTGAAATCTCCGCATTGCAGGCAGGTTAAGGGTTCGCTTTATCAGTTGTGATAAGATGAACGAATGAGCCGCTATGGCCGTTTATCGAAAGGAAGAAGTCAATGCGCAATCTGGTTAAATATGTCGGGATTGGCCTGCTGGTTGTTGGCCTTGCAGCCTGTGATAACAGCGACACCAAAACGCCTGCTCAGGGCGCGTCAGCAGAAAGCAACGCCACCGGTCAGCCGGTGAGCCTGATGGATGGCAAACTCAGTTTCTCTCTGCCCGCGGACATGACCGATCAGAGCGGTAAGCTGGGCACCCAGGCGAACAACATGCACGTCTACTCCGATGCCACCGGGCAAAAAGCAGTCATTGTGATTGTCGGTGACGATACCAGCGAAGATCTGGGTGTGCTGTCCAAACGTCTGGAAGATCAGCAGCGCAGCCGCGACCCGCAGCTTCAGGTGGTGACCAATAAGTCTATCGAGCTGAAAGGCCACACGCTGCAACAGCTGGACAGCATCATCTCCGCCAAAGGCCAGACCGCTTACTCCTCCGTGGTTCTCGGCAAGGTAGATAATAAACTGCTGACCATGCAGATCACTCTGCCTGCAGATAATCAGCAAAAAGCGCAGGCAACCGCTGAAAACATCATTAACACCCTCGTGATCCAGTAATCGTTCACCAGGATGACGTGGCCTCCGTCGCTTGCGCCGGGGGCCATTTTTTTTCCATGACTTTAAGACTAACGCTCCAGACGAAGCGAATCCGGCGCACTACAATTAGCAAGCCCCCCGGAAAAAGGAATTCTTATGACTGCCAGCCCGCCCGACAAAGCCGGACTTCATATTTTATTAAAACTCGCCTGCCTGGTGGTTATCCTTGCGGGTATCCATGCGGCGGCGGATATCATTGTTCAGCTTCTGCTGGCGCTGTTTTTCGCCATCGTCCTCAACCCGCTGGTGACGTGGTTTTTACGCCGGGGCATCAGCCGCCCGGTCGCGATTACCATTGTGGTGATGGTGATGCTGGTTGTCCTGACGGCGCTGTTCGGCGTGCTCGCCGCCTCGCTGAGCGAATTTTCCACCATGCTGCCGCAGTACAATAAAGAGCTGACGCGCAAGCTGGTCGATCTCCAGCGCATGTTGCCGTTCGTTAATCTGCATATCTCACCGGAACGGATGCTGCGCCGGATGGATTCCGAGAAGGTGATGACCTACGCCACCACGTTGATGACCGGGCTTTCCGGGGCAATGGCCAGCATTCTGCTGCTGGTGATGACGGTGGTGTTTATGCTGTTCGAAGTGCGCCACGTGCCGTATAAGCTGCGTTTTGCCCTGAACAATCCGCAGATCCACATTGCCGGCTTGCATCGCGCGCTGAAGGGTGTGTCCAAATATCTGGCGCTGAAAACGCTGTTAAGCCTGTGGACCGGCGTGATCGTCTGGCTGGGGCTGGTGCTGCTGGACGTGCAGTTCGCGCTGATGTGGGGCGTGCTGGCGTTTTTACTGAACTACGTGCCCAATATCGGCGCGGTGCTTTCTGCCGTTCCGCCGATGATCCAGGCGTTCCTGTTTAACGGTTTTTATGAGTGCATGCTGGTAGGGGCGCTGTTCCTCGTCGTGCATATGGTGCTGGGCAATATTCTCGAACCGCGCATGATGGGTCACCGTCTGGGCATGTCGACGATGGTGGTGTTTTTATCGTTACTGATCTGGGGATGGCTGCTGGGACCGGTGGGCATGCTGCTCTCCGTGCCGCTCACCAGCGTCTGTAAAATCTGGATGGAAACCACGAAAGGAGGCAGTAAACTCGCCATTCTTCTGGGTCCGGGTCGGCCAAAAAGCCGTTTGCCGGGATAACCGGGTGGAAAGGGTTAAAAGTGACGTTTATTCGCCAGCGCGACGACAACATTGTACGATGTGCGCAGCAAATCGCGCTGGCGAAGAAAAAGTCACAGAAACAGGTTTATCGCGGACGCGCGTAGATGAAATTTACACTTACCCTTATCGACTGGCAGGCAAGAGCGCCAGGACTCAGCGATGCCGACGAATGGCAGGCATGGTCACGCCGGTCTGACGCCATCGATCCTGATGCACCGCTGGCGAAACTGACCGATCTGCCGATGATGACCGCCCGCCGCCTGAATTCAGGCAGCAAGCTGGCCGTTGATCTTGGCCTGATGATGCTGCGCAAACACCGCATCGACGCCGTCGTCTACAGCAGCCGTCACGGGGAGCTGGAACGCAATTTTCGTATTCTCCAGGCCCTGGCGGCAGATCAGCCCGTTTCCCCCACCGATTTTGCCATGTCGGTACACAACTCGGCGGTCGGCAATCTCACTATCGCCGCGCGTCAGCCGGTTGTCTCTTCGTCGGTTTCCGCCGGTATGGATACCTTCCAGCAGAGCTTATGCGAGGTGCTGAGTCTGCTGCATGCGGGCTACTCACGCGTGTTGCTGGTAGATTTCGACGGTCTGCTGCCGGAGTTTTATCACGCCGGGCTGCCGCCGCAGATGCCCGTCTGGCCCTACGCGCTGGCGCTGGTAATTGAGGCCGGAAATACGCTCAGCTGTGAAACGCACGCCAACCGCAGGCCTGAAGAGCCCGCGCTGCCGCAAAGCCTGCAGTTCCTGCGCCATTACCTGCGGGACGAGCGCCAGTTTACCCTGCCGGGCGAGCGCCTGCTGTGGCAATGGACGCGCCAATGAGAGGGTTACGTTCCCGCCTCGATCGGGTATGGCGCATGCTGATGACCGGATTGTGCTTCGCCCTGTTCGGCCTCGGCGGGCTGACGCTGTCGCTGGTGTGGTTTAACCTGCTGTTGATTTTCCAGCGTGACCGCACTCAACGTCGCCGCCTGGCACGCCGCACTATTTCTGCCAGTTTCCGCCTGTTCCTCGCGGTGGTACGCGGTGTAGGGGTACTGGATTACCGTTTCAACAACCTGGACGTTTTGCGCGCCGAGCGAGGCTGTCTGGTGATTGCGAACCATCCCTCGCTGCTGGACTACGTTTTGCTGGCGTCGGTGATGAACGAAACTGACTGTCTGGTGAAAAGCGCGTTGCTGCGTAACCCGTTCGTCAGCGGCGTGATCCGCGCGGCGGACTATCTGATTAACAGCGAAGCCGACACGCTGCTTGCCGCAAGCCAGCAGCGTCTGGCCCAGGGCGACACCCTGCTTATCTTCCCTGAAGGCACCCGCACCCGGGTGGGGGAAGCCATGACCCTGCAGCGTGGGGCGGCGAATATCGCCGTTCGCTGCAACAGCGCCGTGCGCGTGGTGGTGATCCACTGTAGCGAACGGATGCTGGATAAACAGTGCAGCTGGTATAACGTGCCCCCCAACAAACCTGTTTTCACCGTGGATGTTCGCGAACGCATCAACATTCATGATTTTTATGATGCGAGTCAGCACGAACCCGCGCTGGCGGCAAGGCAGTTAAACCGGCATATGCAGCATCAGTTAACAACCGGTCTTCAATCTTTGTCAGGAACGAAAGATGCAAGCGCTCTATCTTGAAATTAAGAATCTCATTATCTCTACGCTGAATCTGGAAGAACTTACCCCAGAGGATATTGATACAGACGCCGCGCTCTTTGGCGACGGCCTCGGTCTGGACTCAATCGACGCCCTTGAGCTGGGGCTGGCGGTAAAAAATCAGTACGGCGTAGTGCTTTCTGCCGAAAGTGACGAGATGCGTCAGCACTTCTATTCCGTTGCCACGCTCGCGGCTTTTATTCATCAACAACGCGCCTGAGAATGACCGCTATGACAGAACAACAAACGATTTATCAGGAAGTCTCTGCGCTTCTTATTACGCTGTTTGAAGTCGCTCCGGAGGATATTACCCCTGAGGCACGTCTTTACGAGGATCTGGATCTCGACAGCATTGATGCCGTCGATATGGTAGTGCACCTGCAAAAGAAAACGGGCCATAAAATCAAGCCCGAAACCTTCAAAGCGGTGCGCACGGTGCAGGACGTCGTGGACGTTGTGGAACAGCTTCAGCGCGACGCGTAACGTGCGTTCGATTCCAGTTCTTCCCGCCCTGACGGGGCTGATGCTGGTGGCATGGCCGTTTTTGATCGGCTTCGGGCTGGCGAGTAATAGCCTGCACGGGATACTGCCCGTGATGGCGCTGGTGCTGCTGTTACGCGTCTGCCAGGCCCGTCGGCAGGGCGGTCCCCTGCGTTATCTTTTCGTGAGCGTGGCGCTGGCTGGCATAGCGCTTTGCGCGGCGAGTTACGTCCTGCACGCGCACCAGTGGGTGCTGTTTTATCCGGTGGTGGTGAATCTGGTGATGCTGGTGGTGTTTGGCGGTTCGCTGTGGACGGCAATGCCTGTCGTTGAACGGCTGGCGCGCCTGCGTGAACCGGACCTCTCCCCTGTCGGGGTACGTTACACGCGCCGGGTTACCCGGGTCTGGTGCGGCTTTTTTATTATTAACGGGGCGATCGCGCTGTTTACCGTATTACACGCCGATATCCGTCTGTGGACGCTGTGGAACGGGATGATTGCCTATCTCCTGATGGGCACGCTGATGGCCGGCGAGTGGCTGGTGCGACAACGGGTGATGAAAAACGATGCTTAACCCTCTCCCGCTTAACCAGTGGCTCAGTGCCCCCCGCCCTGACGACACCCCTGTCGCCTGGCAGGACAACCATCTCTGGACGCTTGGCGATCTGCGCCACGACGTCACTCAGCTGGTCGACACGCTGCGTGATGAAGAAGGCGAGCGCTGGGCGCTGTGCATCGAAAACGGCTATCTGTTTATTGTCGCGCTGCTGGCGACGCTGCATGCGGATAAAACGCCGGTCCTCCCCGGGCACAGCCGGGCGGCACAGCTTAACGAACAGCGGGCGCTATTCAGCGGCGTCCTGAGCGACACCACGCTCGATTTTCAGGGGCGACAGCTGCGGGTGGCTTCCGTTCAGCGGGCAGGCCATCCCTTTTCACCGCTGCCTGCCATCGATGAGATGCGCACGATCGAGCTTTACACCTCCGGCTCGACCGGCACGCCGCAGCGGGTGAGTAAGCCGGTGGTCAGCCTGGATCGTGAGGCTCGTCTGCTGGCGGAACTTTTTGGCGATCGTCTGGCAGGCTGCCACGTCGTCGCTTCCGTGGTGCTGCACCATCTGTATGGCCTGACGTTTCGTGTCGTCTTACCCATGGCGCTCGGCCTGCCGCTGCACGCCAGCCTGCTCAACTATGCCGAGCAGCTCTCTGCCCTTCCCGACGATAAACGCTATCTTTTCATCAGCAGTCCGGCGTTTCTCAAGCGGCTGGACGCGTCGCTGACGCCGCCCCCCGTCAACCTGCTCTTCTCCGCTGGCGGCGCGCTGCCCTGGCAGGAGGTCGCTGCGGTTCAGGCCTGGCTCAACGTCTGGCCGGATGAAATATACGGCAGCACAGAAACGGGGGTTATGGCCTGGCGCTACCGTCAGGAGGAAAGCATCCGCTGGCAGCCTTTCCCCGGCGTGACGTTTCACGGCGATCGCGTGACGTCGCCGCTGATCCCCGAGGCGGAGGGGGTCCTGCTGGATGATATCCTGCACTTCACGGCTGACGGGCAGTTCAGCCTCGTCGGGCGCCGCGGTCGGGTGGTCAAAATTGAAGATAAGCGCATTTCGCTCGATGACATTGAGCGCCGCCTGCTGGCGCTGGACGGCATCCGCGAAGCCGCCGCGCTGACGGTGACGCGCGGCGGGCGTCAGGGTATTGGCGTATTGCTGGTGCTGAATGAAGCGGTGCGTCAGCAACACGAACAGAGCAAAAAAGCGCAGGAGCTCGCCTGGCGTCGCGCCCTTCGCCCCTGGCTTGAACCGGTTGCCGTGCCGCGCTACTGGCGGATCGTTGATGAAATTCCGGTCAACAGCATGAACAAGCGCGTAACTGCGCAGCTACAGGAGTTGTTTCATGAAAATCCCTGAAATCGAACGCCGCGAGCCTGGCCCCGGGTATCTGGAGATAACCCTTTATCTTGATCCTGACCTGCTCTGGTTTAAGGGACATTTCGCCGTACAGCCGCTGCTGCCGGGCGTAGCCCAGCTCGACCGGGTGATGCATTACGCCGCCGCGCTGGCGCCGGGCTACCGTTTTCACAGTATTCAGAACGTAAAGTTCGCCGCCCCGCTGTTACCGGAGAACACGGTCACGCTGCTCCTTGCCTGGCAGCCCGAACGCCAGATGCTGACCTTTAGCTACCAGCGCCATGCGGGTAACGAGCGTCACACCGCCAGCAGCGGGAAGATTCGCTTATGTCAGTAACCTTCCGTCCCTGCGTGCTGATCCCGTGCTACAACCACGGGGCGATGATGGCTTCGGTGCTGGCGCGCCTGGCGCCTTTCGATCTGCCCTGTCTGGTGGTGGACGACGGCAGTGATGAAACCACGCGCCGCACGCTTGAAGCGCTGGCGGCGGATCGTCCGCAGGTCACGCTGCTGCGCCTCGCCGAAAACAGCGGCAAAGGCGCGGCGGTGATGCAGGGGCTGAAAGCCTGTGCCGATCGCGGCTTCACCCACGCCGTTCAGGTGGACGCTGACGGCCAGCACGCTATTGAAGACATCCCCAAACTGCTGGCGCTGGCCGAACGCCATCCCGATGCGCTCATTTCCGGTCAGCCCGTTTATGATGACTCGATCCCCCGTTCGCGCCTGTACGGGCGCTGGATAACACACGTCTGGGTCTGGATTGAAACCCTCTCCCTGCAACTAAAAGACAGCATGTGCGGGTTTCGCGTTTACCCGATAGCGCCGGTAATGCGCCTGGCGGCGGGCACGCCGCTTGGCAGGCGGATGGATTTTGATACTGAAGTGATGGTGCGCCTCTACTGGCAGGGCAACACCAGCTATTTTCTGCCCACCCGCGTGACCTATCCGCCGGACGGGGTATCCCATTTCGATGCCCTGAAAGACAACGTGCGCATCTCGTTGATGCATACCCGTCTGTTTCTCGGCATGCTGCCGCGCATTCCTTCCCTGCTGATGCGTCGCCGCTCGCAGCACTGGGCGCAGCAGCAGGAGGTGAAAGGATTATGGGGCATGCGCCTGATGCTGCGCGTCTGGCAGTTGCTGGGGCGAAAGGCGTTTACCATCCTGCTGTGGCCGGTTACGGCCGTCTACTGGCTGACCGCCCGCGCTGCGCGTCAGGCGTCGCAGCAGTGGCTGACGCGGGTTAAAACGGTGATGGCACAGCGGCAAATGCCGCAACCCGCACGGCTTAACAGTTTTTCCCACTTCCTGCGCTTCGGTCATGCCATGCTGAACAAAGTGGCCAGCTGGCGCGGCGAAATGAAGCTTCATCGCGATCTGGTCTTTGCGCCAGGCGCGCAGGAGGCGCTGGGTCTTGACGATCCTCAGGGCAAACTGCTGCTCGCGTCGCATCTTGGCGATGTGGAAGCCTGCCGGGCGCTGGCCCAGCGCGAAGGGGCGAAAACCATCAACGCGCTGGTCTTTAGCGACAATGCTCAGCGTTTTAAACAGGTGATGGAGGAGATGGCGCCGCAGGCGGGCATTCACCTGATGCCGGTCACCGACATTGGCCCGGAGACCGCCATCCTCATTAAAGAGAAGCTGGATCGCGGCGAATGGGTGGCGATCGTGGGCGATCGCATCGCCGTCACCCCGCAGCGCGGCGGCAGCTGGCGGGTGATATGGAGCGAATTTATGGGCCAGCCCGCGCCGTTCCCGCAGGGGCCGTTTATTCTGGCGTCCCTATTGCGCTGCCCGGTGGTGCTGATTTTTGCCCTCTGCCAGCAGGGAAAGCTGACCCTGCACTGCGAGCCGTTTGCCGACCCGCTGCTGCTGCCGCGCGGCGAACGCCAGCAGGCGCTACAGCAGACCGTCGATCGCTATGCGCAGCGGCTGGAGCATTACGCGCTCTTGTCGCCGCTCGACTGGTTTAATTTTTTCGATTTCTGGCAGCTGCCAGAGGTCAACGAGAAGGAGTAAAGGGTGCTGACCGATCCCCGCTTTACGGCTGAAGTTGAAATCACCGTTCCGTTCCACGACGTCGATATGATGGGCGTGGTGTGGCACGGCAACTATTTCCGCTATTTTGAGATTGCCCGCGAAGCGCTGCTCAACCAGTTTGATTACGGCTATCGCCAGATGAAAGCGTCCGGCTACGTCTGGCCGGTGGTGGATACCCGGGTGAAATACCGCGACGCGGTGACCTTCGAGCAACGCATTCGCGTCCGCGCCCACATTGAAGAGGTTGAAAACCGTCTGCGCATCGCCTATCAAATCTTCGACGCGCAAACCGGGAAACGCACCACCACCGGCTACACCATTCAGGTGGCCGTGGAGGAAGCAAGCCGGGAGATGTGCTTTGTCAGCCCGGCCATTCTGTTCGAACGCATGGGGATCGCGCCATGAAGTGGATAACGCTACTCGCGCTGCTGGTAAGCCCGCTGGTGAACGCGGTCACGCTGGATGAACTGCAACAGCGGTTTGCGGAGCAACCGGTGGTGCGCGCACACTTCGAACAGACCCGCACGATCAAGGACATGCCTCAGCCCCTGCGCTCGCAGGGGGAGATGCTGATCGCCCGTGACAATGGCCTGCTGTGGGATCAAAAAGCGCCGTTCCCGATGACGCTGCTGCTGGATGACAAACGGATGGTGCAAATCGTCAACGGTCAGCCGCCGCAGACCATTACCGCCGACACTAACCCGCAGATGTTCCAGTTCAACCATCTGCTGCGGGCGCTGTTCCAGGCCGACCGCAAGGTGCTGGAAGAGAACTTCCGCATCGATTTCAAAGACCTGGGCGAAGGCCGCTGGTCGCTGGTGCTGACGCCCGTTACCACGCCGCTGGACAAGATTTTCTCCACCCTTGATTTGAAGGGCGCGATCTATCTGGAATCCATTCGCCTGAACGATAAGCAGGGCGACACGACGGATATCGCCCTCTCCCGCCACCAACTGACGCCCGCCCGCCTGACCGATGCAGAACGCCAGCGCTTTGCCGCACCGTAACGCTCTGCGCCCGGCGCTGCTGTGGGCCGCGGTATGCCTGATCCTGCTGGGCGTGCTGCTGTCGCTGCTGCCCGGCGCGCGGCTGAACAGCAGCGTGCTCGCCATGCTGCCGAAACAGACGCTCGGCGCGATCCCTCCCGCCCTCAACGACGGATTTATGCAGCGCCTCGACCGCCAGCTCATCTGGCTGGTCAGCCCTGGTAAACAGCCGGACCCGCGCGTGGCGCAGCAGTGGTTAACCCTGCTGCAACGCAGCCAGGCGCTGAGTGTCGTAAAAGGTCCGCTGGATGCCGCCGGGCAACAGGCCTGGGGAGATTTCTTCTGGCAGCACCGCAATGGCCTGGTCGATCCGGCCACCCGCGCCCGCCTGCAAAACGGCGGTGAAGCGCAGGCTCAGTGGATCCTGTCCCAGCTCTACTCCGCCTTTTCCGGCGTGAGCGGCAAGGAGCTGCAAAACGATCCGCTGATGCTGATGCGCGGCGCGCAGCTCGCGCTGGCGAAGAACAGCCAGAAGATGCAGCTGATGGACGGCTGGCTGGTGACAAAAGATGCGGCCGGGAACTACTGGTATCTGCTGCACGGCGAGCTGGCGGGCTCGTCGTTTGACATGCAGCAAACCCACCAGCTGGTGACCACCCTCAACGCGTTGCAGCAGACGCTGAAAAGCCAGTATCCACAGGCGCAGCTGCTCTCGCGCGGGACGGTGTTCTACAGCGATTACGCCAGCCAGCAGGCTAAAAAAGATATTTCCACGCTCGGCGTCGCCACGGTGCTCGGGGTGATCCTGCTGATTGTGTCGGTGTTTCGCTCCGTGCGTCCGCTGCTGCTGAGCCTGCTCTCCATTGCCATCGGCGCGCTGGCGGGGACGGTCGTGACGCTCCTGCTGTTCGGTGAGCTGCACCTGATGACGCTGGTGATGAGCATGAGCATCATCGGCATCTCGGCGGACTATACGATTTACTACCTCACGGAGCGGATGGTGCACGGCGCGGAACACTCGCCCTGGCAAAGCCTGGCAAAAGTGCGTAACGCGCTGCTGCTGGCGCTGCTGACTACCGTCGTGGCGTATCTCTTCATGATGCTGGCCCCCTTCCCCGGCATTCGTCAGATGGCGGTGTTCGCCGCCGCAGGGCTGAGCGCCTCGTGCCTGACGGTAATTTTCTGGCACCCGTGGTTGTGCCGTGGCATGCCGGTTCGCCCGATCCCCCTGAGAGGGATGATGCAGCGCTGGCTGAACGCCTGGCGCGACAGCAAAGCCCTCTCCGTCGGGCTGCCGGTAGCACTGGCGCTGCTCTCCGCCATCGGGATCGCCAGCCTGCGGGTGGATGACGATATCGCCCGGCTTCAGGCGCTGCCGCAGGACATTCTGGCGCAGGAAAAAACCATCACCGCCCTGACCGGGCAAAATGTCGATCAGAAGTGGTTCGTGGTGTATGGCGCGTCGGCTCAGGAAACGCTGGAGCGGCTGGAGGCGTTTGCCCCGGCGCTGGCGCTGGCGCAAAAAGCCGGAGAATTAACCCGCTGGCGCACCCTGCCGCTGAACTCGCTGGCGCGGCAGAACAGCGATCTGCAACTTCTGCGTAACGCCGCGCCGACGGTGACGAAAATGCTGCAAAGCACGGGGCTGAATGCCGTCGCCCCGAATCTGAACGCCATGCCTGTCAGCGTGGAGGCGTGGCTCGCCAGCCCGGCCAGCGAGGGCTGGCGTTTGCTGTGGCTGACGCTGCCGAACGGCAAAAGCGGTGTGCTGGTCCCGGTCGATGGCGTCAGAAACAGCGCTGCGCTCGGTGAGCTGGCCGCCCGCCATCCCGGAGTCGTCTGGGTTGACCGTAAGGCCAGCTTCGACAGCCTGTTTGCACTCTACCGCGCGCTGCTGACGGGGCTGCTGGGCGTGGCGCTGGCGGTGATTGCCTGCGGCGCGGTGGTGCGCCTCGGCTGGCGAAAAGGGCTGGTGGCGCTGGTGCCGTCCGTGCTGTCGCTGGGCGGCGGGCTGGCGGCGCTGGCCGTGACGGGCCATCCGGTGAACCTGTTTTCCCTGCTGGCGCTGGTGCTGGTCCTCGGCATTGGCATCAACTACACGCTGTTTTTCAGCAACCCGCGCGGCACGCCGCTGACCTCCATGCTGGCGATTACCCTCGCCATGATGACCACCCTGCTGACGCTGGGAATGCTGGTGTTCAGCACCACTCAGGCCATCAGCAGCTTTGGCATTGTGCTGGTGAGCGGTATCTTCACCGCGTTCCTGCTCGCCCCGCTGGCGATGCCGACTAACAAAGAGAACTTACCATGACCCGTTTCATTCGCCTGGCGGCAGTGATGATGGCCCTGTTGCTGGCGGGGTGTAGCCATACGACGAACCGCGATGACGCGCGCCCTCAGGCCTGGCTCCAGCCCGGCACCCGCGTCACGCTGCCACCGCCGGGCATCACGCCTGCCATCCGCGCGCAGCAGTTGCTTACCGGCAGTTTTAAAGGCCAGACCCAGTCGCTGCTGGTGATGCTTAACGCCGATGGCGATAAAGTGACGCTTGCCGGCCTCTCCTCCGTCGGGATCCGCCTGTTCCTCGCCACCTACGACGACACCGGGATCCACACTGAGCAGTCGGTTGTGATGCCGCAGTTGCCGCCAGCCAGCCAGGTGCTGGCCGACGTGATGCTCAGCCACTGGCCCCTCAGCGCCTGGCAGCCGCAGTTGCCGAAAGGCTGGACGCTGAACGATACTGACACCAGACGCGAACTGCGCAACCCCGATGGCAAGCTGGTCACGGAAATTGCCTACCTGAACCGTAACGGCAGGCGCGAACCGATTAGCATTGTGCAGCACGCTTTTCACTACCACATCACCATTCAATATCTGGGTGACTGAGATGATTTACCTTTCTGCCGTTGGCATGGTCAACGCGCTCGGCAACTCGGCTGATGAAATAGCGGTAAACCTGAACGCTGGCGTGGCCCCCGGGATGCGCCAGCGTGCGGGCTGGCTACAGGGCTTACCCGAGGCCGTGCTGGGCGGGGTGGAGGGTGATCTTCCCCCTGTTCCCGGGTCTTTTTCTGCGCATCGAAGTCGCAACAACCAGCTGCTGCTGGCGGCGCTGGCGCAAATCCGGCCCGCCGTCGATGCGGCCATTGCGCGCGTGGGGCGCGACCGCGTGGCGGTGGTGCTGGGCACCAGCACCTCCGGACTGGACGAGGGTGATGAGTACGTGCGCCGCGCGCAGAACGGCGAGCGCAGTCCGCAGTGGCAATATCCGCAGCAGGAGCTGGGCGATCCGTCGCGCTTTCTCGCCAGCTGGCTTGCGCTGGACGGCCCGGCGTATACCATCTCGACCGCCTGCTCCTCCAGCGCACGGGCGATCATCAGCGGTCGACGCCTGATCGACGCCGGTCTGGTGGACGTCGCCATCGTCGGCGGGGCCGACAGCCTGAGCCGAATGCCGGTCAACGGCTTCAACAGCCTGGAATCCTTCTCCCCGACCCTGTGCGAACCGTTTGGCCGCAACCGTCGGGGGATCACCATTGGCGAAGCGGCAGCATTGATGGTACTGACCCGCGAGCCGGGCGAGATTGCGCTCCTGGGCGCGGGGGAATCCAGCGATGCGTACCATATTTCCGCCCCACATCCGCAGGGCGAAGGGGCTATCCGCGCCATCACCCAGGCACTGAACGAGGCGGGCATGACGGCGGCGGACGTCGGTTATATCAACCTGCACGGCACCGCCACGCCGCTGAACGATCGCATTGAGGCGCAGGTGATCCACGATCTCTTTGGCGACCGCGTGCCGTGCAGCTCCACGAAACATCTTACCGGCCACACGCTGGGTGCCGCCGGGATCACCGAGGCCGCCCTGAGCTGGCTGATCCTGACCCGAGACCTGCCGCTGCCGCCGCAGGATTTTTCCCGCTACGCGCCGGACGACACCCTGCCCGCCTTCGGCCTACTGCACCAGAGCGCACCGCTGAATAAACCAGTGATCCTGTCAAACTCTTTCGCGTTTGGCGGCAACAACGCCAGCCTTCTGCTGGGGAGAGTATGATGCGCTACTTACCACCCGGGGATTATCTTCCTCACGACACGCCGATGCTGCTGCTTGAGAGCGTGGAAAGCGTCACCGATGACCGCGCCGTTTGCAGCGTGACGGTGAACGAACGGGGCGTTCTGGCGCCGTTTCTGGACGCAGGCGGCAACCTGCCCGGCTGGTTTGCGCTGGAGCTGATGGCTCAGACCGTGGGCGTCTGGTCTGAATGGCACCGGATGCAAAAAGGGCTGCCGCACTGTGCGCTGGGTATGGTGCTGGGCGCGCGCGAGCTGGTGTGCGACGCAGGGCATTTTGCCGCAGGCAGCACGCTGACCATCACCATCGAACGTCTGATGCAGGATGAGCGCTTTGGCAGCTTCGAGTGCACCATTCATGCGGATAATATTTCCCTCGCCACGGGCCGCGTGAACACCTTCCAGCCGAGCGAGGAAGAATTAACCACACTTTTTAACCAGGGAACACCATCATGAGATCCGTACTGGTCACCGGCGCCAGCAAAGGCATTGGCCGCGCTATCGCCCTTCAGCTTGCGGCGGACGGTTTCACCGTCGGCGTGCATTACCATCGTGATGAAGCGGGCGCGCAGGAGACGCTGGAGGCGATTGTCCAGGCAGGCGGCGCGGGCCGTTTACTCACCTTTGACGTGGGCAACCGCGAGCAGTGCCGTACGGTGCTGGAACAGGCGATCGCTGACCACGGCGCGTGGTATGGCGTGGTCAGTAACGCCGGTATTACCCGCGACGGCGCATTTCCGGCGCTCAGCGACGATGACTGGGACAGCGTGATCCACACTAATCTCGACAGTTTTTATAACGTCATTCATCCCTGCATTATGCCGATGATCGGCACCCGCAAGGGCGGGCGGATCATCACCCTGTCGTCGGTGTCAGGCATTATGGGCAACCGTGGGCAGGTGAACTACAGCGCGGCGAAAGCCGGGATCATCGGCGCCACCAAAGCGCTCGCCACCGAGCTGGCAAAACGCAAAATCACCGTCAACTGCATCGCGCCGGGGCTGATTGATACCGGTATGATCGAGATGGATGAAGCCGCGCTGAACGCGGCGATGTCGATGATCCCGATGCAGCGTATGGGCCAGGCCGAGGAAGTGGCCGGGCTGGCGAGCTACCTGATGTCGGATAAAGCAGGCTATGTGACGCGACAGGTGATATCGATCAACGGAGGCATGCTATGACCCGCCGGGTAGTGATTACGGGCATGGGCGGCATCACCGCATTCGGCGAGGACTGGCCGACCATCTCGCGCCGTCTGCGCGAGTATGAAAATGCGGTACGTACCATGACGGAGTGGCAGGCGTATGACGGCCTGCAAACCCTGCTCGCCGCGCCGATTGAAGATTTCACCCTCCCCGCTCACTATACCCGTAAGCGCATTCGCGCCATGGGCCGCGTGTCGCTGCTCTCAACCCGCGCCACCGAGCTGGCGCTGGAGCAGGCGGGCCTGATCGACGACGCGGTGCTGACCAACGGTCAGACCGGCATCGCCTACGGCTCGTCGACGGGCAGCACCGGACCGGTCAGCGAGTTTGCCTCCATGCTCACCGAAAAGCACACCCACAACATCACCGGCACCACCTACGTGCAGATGATGCCGCACACCACGGCGGTGAATACCGGACTGTTCTTTGGCCTGCGCGGACGGGTGATCCCCACCTCAAGCGCCTGTACCTCTGGCAGCCAGGCGATTGGCTACGCCTGGGAAGCGATTCGTCACGGCTACCAGACCGTGATGGTGGCAGGCGGCGCGGAAGAGCTGTGCCCGTCGGAAGCGGCGGTTTTCGATACCCTGTTTGCCACCAGCCAGCGTAACGACGCGCCCAAAACCACGCCGTCGCCGTTTGACGTTCAGCGCGATGGCCTGGTGATTGGCGAAGGGGCGGGCACGCTGGTGCTGGAAGCGCTGGATCACGCCAGAGCACGCGGGGCGACAATCTATGGTGAGATCGTGGGCTTTGCCACCAACTGCGATGCGGCGCACATCACCCAGCCCCAGCGTGAAACCATGCAGGTGTGTATGGAGCAGTCGCTGGCGATGGCGGGCCTTAGCCCTCAGGACATTGGCTACATTTCTGCCCACGGCACGGCAACCGATCGCGGGGATATCGCCGAGAGTCAGGCGACCGCCGCTATTTTCGGCGACAGCGTGCCCATCTCATCCTTAAAGAGCTATTTCGGCCATACCCTGGGTGCCTGCGGCGCGCTGGAAGCCTTGCTGAGTCTGCATATGATGCGGGAGGGCTGGTTCACGCCGACGCTCAATTTAAGACAACCGGATGAGCAATGCGGCGCTTTAGATTATATTATGGGGGAAACCCGCCCGATTGATTGCGAATTTATTCAGAGCAATAACTTTGCCTTTGGCGGCATTAATACCTCGATAATCATTAAACGCTGGGCGTAACTATGTACCAGTTTGTACTGGGAAAGATCTCCACCCTTAGCGCGGACCCGCTGGCGTCAACGCTCGCAGACATGGCACCTCAGGGTGCGCGATACGCTTCCTGGCTTGCAGGCCGGACGCTGCTCGCCAGAACTTTATCCCCCTCACCGCTTCCCGAGATAATCTACGGCGAGCAGGGAAAACCGGCCTTCGCTAACGGCCATCCGCTGTGGTTTAACCTGAGCCACAGCGGGGACGATATTGCCATGCTGATAAGCGATGAAGGCGAGGTTGGCTGCGATATCGAAGTGATCCGCCCGCGGGAGAACTGGCAGGCGCTGGCGAATGCCGTTTTCAGCCTCACCGAGCATGACGAGCTGGAGCGTGAAGCGCCGGAAGAACAGCTTTCCGCATTCTGGCGCATCTGGACGCGCAAAGAGGCGATCGTCAAACAGCGTGGCGGCAGCGCGTGGCAGATTGTCAGCATTGACAGCACCGCCCAGTCGCTCCCGGTCAGCCAGCTTCGCTTCGGCTCGCTGAGCCTGGCGGTCTGTACTCCTACGCCTTTCACCTTAACGGCGGAATCGGTGACTTACTCCGGTATTTCTGCAGCATAAAAAACGGCCATTCTGGTTAAAACCGAAATGGCCGTTGTGCATTTAACGCGTTGCTAAGCTTATTTTAAATTATCAGGAAAGTTTTTTGGCAACTCGCTGGCAGCACACGCAATAACGCTATCGTCATTCGCACCGCAGTCGCGTACAAAAGTAATCGTCGCAAATTCATCAATCACTTCGGTTGGATACGCTGGCCCGGCATCACGGTAGCTGTTCATCAGCGGAATGTGATCGTTCTGGAAGCAGACGGTTTTTTCCGGATTATTCATGACCCAGCGTGGGAAGAAGATGGTGCCGTGGAACAGGCGGTCGCCCAGGTTCACAATCAGGCTCACGTCGGTACCGGTTGGCTCCGTCCAGGAAATTTTATAGATGCTTTCCCCGACGCGGACAATGTAGGCCTGCTGATCTTTCACCCAACGATTGCCCACCAGACCGCTGTGAATACGGTAGTCGAGCGTGTTCTCGTTTTTAACGTAAATTTCGTAGTTCCAGCCATTGTCGTAGGTATATACCAGATGTTTGCCAACGAAGCCGCTTAAATCATGTTTGTCGAAGGTGCTCATAAGATGTCTCCTTTGTTTTGATGAGACGATCGTACCCCTTCAAAAAATGAATGAATAACGCTATGTTTGAATCAAATTCATCCAAAATTTAGATTAATCATGCACAAGACGACGCTCGAACAGTGGGCCTTGCTGGAAAGAGTCATCGAGGCTGGCAGCTTCGCTAAGGCGGCGGAAGAGACCCATCGCAGCCAGTCCTCGGTCAGCTATAACCTGTCGCTTTTGCAGGAGCGGCTGGGCGTAGCGCTCCTGATGACAGAGGGACGCCGTGCCGTGCTGACCCCGGCGGGTGAGCTGTTGCTGAATCAGGTTAAACCGCTGCTGAAAGCCTTCGCCTATGTTGAAACGCGCGCTGCAACCCTGCGCAGCGGGATGCGAACCCGTATCGACCTGATGGTAGACAGTATTTTTCCGCGCAGCCGGCTGTTCGCGATTTTGCGCCAGTTTCAGCAGCTGTACCCGCAAACGCAGGTGCGGCTTACCGAGGTGCTGGAAAACAGCCGCGCAGATGCGCTCAATGATGAGGCCGACGTGATGGTCTTAACCCGCCGCCAGGACATTACCGGCCTGGGCGAATGGCTGATGAATATCGATTTTGTTGCCGTCGCGCATCACGCGCACCCGCTGTTTGCGCTGGATACACCGCTTAACGACGAGATGCTTCGACCGTGGCCGCGCATTCAGATCGCAGACAGCCAGCCCACCGTTCGCCCCACCGGGGAGTCGTGGACATTCTCCACCATCGATGCCGCGATCGAAGCAGTGATGTATCAGGTTGGATATGGCTGGTTACCGGAAGAACGCATTCAGACCCCGCTCCAGCAGGGCATCCTCAAAATCCTGCCCCTCAGCCACGGCGTTCGACGCGCCACGCCGCTGCACCTCATCGTTAAACGCTCCCTCAGCCCGCTGGACGAGCAGGTTGAGACGCTGTTGTGCCTTTTTAAACAGGAGCCGTCATCGTCAACTGCTACGCTTTAAGTTTTGAACCATAAAACGACAAGGAGTGAACGATGAAAATCGATTTAACGGGGAAAGTAGCGCTGGTGACCGCGTCCACCGGCGGTATTGGGTTTGCCATCGCCCGCGGACTGGCGGAGAGCGGTGCGGAAGTGATCGTCAACGGGCGCAGCGTCGACTCGGTGAACAAAGGCATTCAGGCGCTCCAGCAGGTGGTGCCAGGCGTACAGGTCCGTGCCGCCATCGCCGACCTGAGCTCGCAGGAGGGCGTTGACGAACTGCTCAGGGTCGCCACGCACGTCGATATTCTGGTGAATAACGCCGGGATCTATGGCCAGCAGGATTTTTATTCCACCGACGACGAGACCTGGGAACGCTACTGGCAAACCAACGTGATGTCCGGCGTGCGCCTCTCCCGTGCCCTGCTGCCCGGTATGGTACAAAAAGGCTGGGGTCGGGTAGTGTTTATCTCGTCAGAATCGGCCTGCAATATTCCTGCGGATATGATCCACTATGGCGTGACAAAAACCGCCCAGCTCTCGCTGGCGCGCGGTCTGGCGAAGTTCGTGGCAGGCAGCGGCGTCACGGTGAACAGCGTGCTGCCGGGCCCGACAATGTCGGACGGTTTTGCCGCGATGATGAAAGACGAGATGGAGAGAACCGGCAAATCGCTGGAGCAGCTGGCGAAAGCGTTCGTGATGGAGAATCGCCCCAGCTCGGTTATTCAGCGCGCTGCAACGGTAGAAGAAGTGGCGAATATGGTGGTGTATGTCTGTTCCATGCAGGCCTCCGCGACTTCCGGCGCGGCGCTGCGCGTTGACGGTGGCGTGGTGGATGACATAGTTTGACCCGTCAGGCCACAGGTTCGAGAAAAAATGAGATCGGATAGAAGGACTGTGAAGGTAAAGCAGGTAAACTAGTGAACAGAATGTGTATTTCAGCTAAGACGTATTTATGACCAATATGATTGCCGACGAAGCCGTGGCGAAGTCCAGCGTGCTCTCTGTCTTTGACTTTGATGGTACGTTGACGCACCACGACAGTTTTATTCCATTCCTGCGCTTTGCCTTTGGCAAGCGCTACTTTGCGGGTCGCCTGGTGCGCATGGCCCTGCCCACGCTGCACTGCGTGCGTCGCAAGCTGACGCGTGATGAGCTGAAAGAGGTGTTGATCAAAACCTTCCTGACGGGGGTGGATGAGCACTGGTTACGTCAGCAGGCAGAGGCCTTCTGTGAAAAATACTGGAACAAGCTGATGCGCCCGGAAGGGGTCATGGCTGTCGCCAACGAAGTTAATTCCGGTGCGGAAGTGACGATTTGCTCCGCCTCCCCGGCGCTGGTATTGCAGCCGTGGGCCGATAAGCTCGGCATTAAGCTGATTGGCACGCAGCTGGAAGTGAAAGACGGCAAGCTGACCGGGCGGATCACCGGCAACAACTGCCGCTGCGCGCAGAAAGTGGCGAGGCTGGAAAAGGTGTATGGCGATCTGAACGCATATCACCTGCGCGCCTGGGGCGACACACGTGGCGACCACGAGCTGCTGGCGGCGGCGCAGGATCCGCACTGGCGCCATTTCCATCATCCGCGCAAGCGCCGAAACTCACCGATAATAAAGTAGCCTTTTGCCGGGTGGCGGCTGCGCCTTACCCGGCCTACATCCCAGTCGTAGGCCCGGTAAGCGAAGCGCCACCGGGCGATACATCAGGCCTCACGTTTCCCCGGGAACATCACGCTCGCAATAATCCCCAGCGCCAGTACCCCCAGCACCACAAACAGGCTTGCCGTGGCACCGATGTTATAACCGTGATGCCAGAAGTGATCGGTCGCATTCAGCCCCAGCTTGAACGCCACGAAGAACAGCAGTAACACTACCGCTTTCTCAAGATGCACCAGATACTGCTTCAGCGCTTCCAGCACGAAGTAGAGGGTACGCAGGCCGAGGATTGCGAACATCATGGCGCTGTAGATAATCAGCGGCTCGCGGCTGACGGCAATGATCGCGGGAACGGAGTCGAAGGCGAACATCACGTCGGACAGCTCTACCACCGCCACGCAGAGCAGCAGCGGCGTCGCGTAGCGCTTCGCCTTCTTCACGCGACCTACCATCACATCCTTGTTTTCAGGCTTCTCCAGCTCGGCGTCCACCTCTTTTTGGGTCAGGATAAACGCGTGGCTGCTGATTTTTGGCCAGACCGGATAGAAGCGTTTTACCAGGCGGTACGCCAGATGGTTGGAGTAATCCTCGACTTCATCACTCTCTTCATTGCGTTTCAGCATCATCACCGCGGTCCAGCCGACGACCAGCGCAAAAATCACCTCAACGTATGGCCCCAGGCTTAGCAGGCTGGTGCCGATGGCAACAAAAATACCGCGGAACACAATCGCCCCCAGCACGCCCCAGTAGAGCACGCGGTGACGATACTTATCCGGCACGCCGAACCAGGCGAAGATCGCCATCATCACAAACAGGTTGTCGACGGAGAGCACCTCTTCCAGTGCATAGCCGGTGAGGAACAGACTGGCCATTTCCGCGCCGTGGTGCACGTATAAGAAGCCAGCAAACGCCATCGCCATCATGACCCAGAAGATGGACCACAAGGCCGCGCTTTTCAGCGAGATCGGTTTATCGTGACGGTGCATGAAGAGGTCGATAAACATCGCCCCAACAGCCATCACCACAAAGACAACAACGGTTTCCGTCGGGAAACCGAGATGAGCAGCAGACATAGACAACCCTTTTAAGAAGACAAAACACAACACCATGCAGGCTGGCGTAAACCAGAAGTGAGAATGGGGGAACGTGTTATTCGCCTATACCCCACAAAACCGCAGCTCTTTGGCTGCGCAAGGTGTGTACTTTACCTCACAACGGGGGGTGGCGCATCTGTCGTTTAGGCTCACGAGGTAAAGCCCGTTAACTGTGAGTCACGTCTTATTTACATCATTTAAACCTTCCATTAACTGGATAAAAAGAAGGCGCCGACGCTATAGTGGTTTTGTTTAATAAAACAGAGTTGTACCTGATAAAACCAAGAACAGACCCTGCGAGGAACACATGACAGAACATATTCGTAATGGCACTGCCGCCACTGAGGACATAGAAAGAGAGACTATGCGCAAGGTGATCTGGCGTATCCTCCCGTTTCTGATAGTCAGTTATCTGGTCTCCATTATCGATCGCGGCAATATCGGCATGGCTTCGCTACAGATGAATGAGGATCTCGGCCTCAGCAAAGCGGCGTTTGGCTTCGCCAGTAGCCTCTATTTCGTGGCGTATTTTCTGTTTGAAGTTCCAAGCAATCTGGCAATGCAGAAAGTTGGCGCACGTCTGTGGATCCCCCGCATTATGATCAGCTGGGGGGTGGTATCCATGTGTATGGCACTGGTACAAAACACGACGTCGCTTTATATCGTGCGTTTTCTGCTGGGTGCCGCGGAGGCGGGCTTCTTCCCCGGCGTCGTACTCTTTCTGACCTGGTGGATCCCTTCCCGCTACCGTGCGCGAATTATCGCGTCCTTTATGGTCGCGATCCCGCTGGCCAATTTTATTGGCTCGCCGCTGTCCGGGTTGATTCTGTCGCTGGATGGATGGCTGGGTCTGCGCGGCTGGCATCTGCTGTTTATCATTGAAGGTTTACCCGCCGTCCTGCTGGGTATTGCCGCCTGGTTTGTTCTTCGCGATCGTCCGCACCAGGCTAACTGGCTTAACGCGGAACAGAAAAAATGGCTGGAAACGACGCTTGAAACCGAGCGTCAACAGCAAAAAAATATCGGACACCAGACGACATGGCAGTTGCTCAGGCATCGTCAAATCTGGCTGCTGGCGCTGATTTACGCAGGCGCGTCATCAGCGGGCACCACCATCAGCGTCTGGTCACCGCAGCTGCTGAAATCGTTCCACCTTGATAATCTGGAGACGGGTCTGTTCAACGCCATTCCTTACGGTCTGGCATCCGTACTGATGATTGTGTGGGGACGCAGTTCGGACCGAACCAACGAACGCCGCTGGCATACCGCTCTGACCCTTTTCATTATTGCCGCAGGCGTATTTGCCGCCTTTGTCAGCGTCTCTCTTTCCGCCACCATTGTTATCCTGAGCATCATGCTGATAGGGGCGTATTCAATGAAGGGGCCTTTCTGGGCGCTGGCGTCAGGCTGGATGAGCAGCACGTCGGCGGCTGCGGGCCTGGCTGCAATTGGCGCCATCGCTAACCTTATCGGCGGTGCGGTGATGGTCAACGCTTACGGTATTATCAACGAACGGACGGGTAGCCACACGCTGGCCATGCTTCCTCTGGCGGCGTTATGCGTCACGGGGGGTATCGCGGTATTGGTGATGGGACGCCAGGCCAGCAATGCTCAGTTGCATGAAAAGCAGGTCACCCATTAGACATAACAAAAGCGGGACGCACGTCCCGCTTTATGCTTAGAGACTCTCTTCCGCAGTATCCTGCGTTTCCCCATAAAACTGCTGGCAAAAAGGCTTACTGGCCCCCATTTTCTGTGACAGGCGGCTGGCGGTGGCATGCATTAGCTGGCTGATCCCCTGTTCACGGCGATCTTCAGTCAGTCTGGAGATGGGCCCGGTCAACGCCAGCGCCGCAATCAGCTTGTCATTGACGCCGAAGACGGGCATTGCGAACGCCGCAGTATGCGGGTCACGGGCGCCTGCGGTATAGAGCGGAACAGCGGGCTCCCCCTCTGGCAGCGCGTCATTAAGGCCCCAGTGGCGAAGCACTTTACTGATGGCAGAATCGTCCAGCGGAAACTGAGTACCCGGCAGATTGCTGTGACGCAACCCGTGCGATGCTTCTGCCCGGAACAGGCACAGACGTTGCCCGCCTTCTAACACATACCAGCTGGCGCTCTCCTGAGAGGCCTGTGATAACGCCTGAAGCTCAGGCTGCACCACCCGGGAAAGATGGAAAGATTGTTCATAAAGTTTGCCAAGGTAAAGCAGACGTGGGCCAAGCGCATAATTGCCGTCATCATGCCTGACGACATAGTTCATTCGCTCAAGCGAATTCATTAACCGGTAAACCGTGGTTTTGTGATAACCCGATAGCTGCGCCAGCGCGGTCAGCGTCAGGCTCTCATCGCCGGGACGGAAGCAATCCAGTAAAGCCAGCGCCTTTTCGACCGCTACAACGCCTTCGTTACCCATCATCATCTCCTTTTCTGCTCGGCAGTGAGTGTACCTCAATTTTTGTGAGTCACTTCGTGTTTACATCACAAACGCCATCGCAGATCTGGCTAATGGGAAAGTAACACCGCTATAGTTGTTTTGTATTGTACACCTGCATTGTACACAGTAAAACAATATGGAGGCATATATGTCCGTTTCTGAAAAATCATTGATTAATCGTCAGGTCGAACGCGTATCGGCTGAACAGGTTCACCAGGCTGCCGAGTATCAGGCCGCCATTCTGGCGGATGTTGCCGGTCGCCGCGGTACACTCCATGGTCGTATCAAACCGCTCGCGCCTCACATGGCCGTTGCGGGCCCGGCAGTCACCGTGGAGGTGCGCCCGGGAGATAATCTGGCCATCCATGCCGCAATGGCCGTAGCACAGCCTGGCGATGTGTTGGTTGTTGACGGGAAAGGCGACCTGACCTGTGCGCTGCTCGGTGAGATTATGGCGACGCAGGCCCAGGCAAGCGGTATTGCGGGCATCATCATTGACGGGGCGGTACGTGATGCCGATACCCTGAGTAAAGGGCACTACCCCGTCTTCGCCGCCGGTCTTAACCCCTGTGGCCCGACAAAATCAATTCCTGGCCGGGTTAATCACCCCATCTCTATCGCTGGTGCAACGGTACGAGCCGGGGATCTGGTGGTCGCGGATATCGACGGCGTGGTGGTGATCCCGCGTGATGAAGTGCAGGCCGTTATCGCCATGGCCAAAGGGAAACTCGAAACAGAGACCCGACGTCTTGCTGCTATTCGTGAGGGCGATTTACGTCCACACTGGCTTAACGACGCGCTGCGTAAGGCAGGCATGTTATCTGACGGGGAGACGCTGTAATGGAAGATAAACGCGTTGTACTGGTCACGGGATGCGACCTGGCGGACCAGGCTGTCAGCATGCTGCGAGACTTTGACGTGGTGTATGCCGGTCACCAGCCCACAGAAGATCAGCTGGTTACGCTGTGCGAACGGCACAATCCTGTGGCCATCCTGGTGCGTTACGGCAAAATAACCGCAAGGATCATGGATGCAGCCCCTGCATTACAGGTTATATCGAAACACGGAAGCGGCATTGACGTGATAGACCAGCCAGCGGCAGCGGCGCGTAATATCGCCGTTCGTTCCGCCCCCGGCGCCAATGCGGCAGCGGTTGCAGAACATACCTGGGCATTGATTCTTGCCTGTGCCAAATCGGTGGTCACCCTTGATAAACGCCTGCGCGACGGGCACTGGGATAAAGCCACGCACAAATCTATCGAGCTGGAAGGCATGACGCTGGGGCTTATCGGTCTGGGGGCGATTGGCTCGCGGGTTGCGCTGGTGGGGCAGGCATTCGGCATGCAGATTGTGGCGTATGATCCTTACGCTAAAACGATGCCATCTGGTTGTGAACGGGCAAACACCTTACCCGACCTTTTATCCCGTGCCGATGTTATCTCATTGCATTGTCCGCTCACTGACGACAACAGAGGAATGATCAACGCAGACACACTCGCGCACTGTAAACGTAACGCGATTCTGGTGAACACAGCGCGCGGCGGGTTAATTAACGATGAAGCCCTGTTACACGCGCTGAAGGATGGAACCTTGCACAGCGCGGCACTCGACAGCTTTACCAGCGAGCCACTGACC
The DNA here is from genome assembly GCF_049236925.1 of Enterobacter cloacae complex sp. SYL003. NCBI lineage: Bacteria > Pseudomonadati > Pseudomonadota > Gammaproteobacteria > Enterobacterales > Enterobacteriaceae > Enterobacter > Enterobacter cloacae complex sp. SYL003. The sequence continues at coordinate 152,352 of NZ_JBMKJK010000013.1, forward strand.
GCCCCGAACCTGTGGCAGACCGTCGATAACGTCATCATTTCGCCGCATATTGGCGGCGTCAGCGCAGCGTCATACATCAAGATGGGAACCGTGGCCGCCAGCAATATTCTGGACGTTGTACACCTGGCTGACGTCGCCGTCAGCCCCTGAAATGCAATGATGAATGACCGCGCCCGCTTGTCATTTACCCTCAGCTGTACACAGACATTAAAGTTGTCTCCTTTAACATGAAAAAGACTTTAAAGTTGTCTACTTCTTCAGATAGACCTACTTAACAG